>CACHMT010000068.1 GCA_902581005.1 uncultured Alphaproteobacteria bacterium | reverse complement strand
GTCTAGATCGGCTACAATTTTTCTTGCAATGGTAATAGCGGCATTTTTAAGCGCTTCACTGGTTGGGGAGGGTAAAGTCGTGGTTGCCAGAATTCCACTTTCATGTACATTTTCTCCTGGTTCAAAAGTCTTAATATTACCCTTTTTATCCCGGACTATTATTACAGATAATTCTCTATCGAAACTAATAACTTCCTCAGCTATAGATGGAAAAAGTTTTTTGCCGAGAAAATGATTGTTAATATCATCTAGTGTTTTGACTAATATTTGTCCCTTCCCGTCGTAACCTAGCCTACGTGTCTTGATAAGAATTGGTTTCTTTAGTCTAGTAAATAGCTTTTCAATTTCAGAAACTTCATCAATTCTATAAAATTGCGTAGTTTTAATACCTAACGAATTAAGATAACTTTTTTCAGTTAAGCGGTCCTGAGAGATTTTAAGGGCTTTTACAGAAGGCCTTATGTTCTCACGTAGGTCTAATTCTTCTAATGCTTTTGTGTCTATGTTTTCAAATTCATAGGTTAGAACGTCTACATTTTTTGCAAAAGCGACTAGGTTTTTATAGTCATCATATTTACCAAATACTATTTTGTTAGCCACTTGTGCCGCAGGACAGTCTGAGTCAGGACAATATATATTTACATTAAAACCTAAGTCGGCTGCAGCAGTAGCAAGCATTTTTGCTAATTGCCCTCCACCAAGAATTCCGATGGTCTTATTCAGGCTCATTTTTTACTCGATTTGTTGTATCAGCGCGCCAATCTTTAATTTTCTGACCAATAACCTTATCGGTAACTGCTAAAACCTGCATAGCAAAGATAGCGGCATTGAAAGCACCTGGAGAACCAATTGCCATGGTTGCAACAGGATAACCTTTCGGCATTTGTACTATTGAATAAAGACTGTCAACTCCTCTTAGATCGGTCGCGTTAATAGGTACTCCAATTACTGGGATATCAGTTTTTGAAGCAATCATTCCCGGTAGATGTGCCGCGCCTCCCGCGCCAGCGATCACAACTTTTATTTTTCGCCTCCTTAGCGAATTAGCGTACTCGTACAACCTGTCTGGAGTTCTGTGAGCAGATACAATTTTTTTTTCATAAGAAACATCAAGCTTTTCCAAAAAATCGCATGCCACTTGCATGATTTCCCAATCTGATTGACTCCCCATTACTACGGATACTTGTATATTTTTTTCAATTTCCATTATTGATCTCGCTTAGATATTTCTCTGCATCTAAAGCGGCCATGCATCCCATTGCAGCGGACGTTACTGCTTGCCTATAAACATTATCCACTAAATCCCCAGCAGCAAAAACTCCAGGAATAGAAGTTTTTGTAGTTCCTGGAACAGTAGACACATAGCCACTATCAAAAGTTTTGAGCTGATCTTTAATAAGATTTGAAGCAGGGGAATGTCCTATTGCTACAAAGACCCCTGAGCAAGTGATTTCAGATAATTTTTTGTTCAAAGTATCTCTTATCTGAATTCCTGTTACGCCTAAAGGATGATCTTCTCCTAATATGTCAGTTACTTGCTTATTCCACATGATTTCAATTTTTTTATTCTCAAAAAGACGTTTTTGTAAGATTTTTTCGGCTCGTAACTCATCTCTTCGATGGATTAAATAAACTTTGGAAGCAAATTTTGTTAAGAAAATTGCCTCTTCAACAGCCATATTTCCTCCCCCTATTACCACAACTATTTTGTCTCTATAGAAAAAACCGTCGCATGTTGCACACGCCGAAACCCCAAAACCTTTATATTTTTCTTCATTATCGAGTCCTAGCCAATTTGCTTGCGCTCCTGTTGCTAAAATTACTGACTCAGTCAAATATTGTGAACCACTATCGGTTTCAACAAAGAAGGGTCGTACAGTAAGATTTACTTTTGAAACATGTTCGGAAATAATTTCGCATCCCAGATTACGAGCATGATCTTCCATATTTTTCATTAAGTCTGGTCCAAGTATTTCTTTCTCTCCGGGCCAATTCTCGACCTCGGTGGTTATCGTAAGCTGTCCACCTGGCTGTATTCCCTGAAAAAGGATTGGCGATAA
>CACHMT010000067.1 GCA_902581005.1 uncultured Alphaproteobacteria bacterium | reverse complement strand
AAAAATATGTAAAGTGTCGTGCAAAGTTCAGAAATACGTTATTGGTCATAATCGGTTTACCATCACTACCTTCCACCTCTATATCTTCTCCAAATTTTGAAAAACTAATTTCATCACCTTTTCTATGAGTTGCTGCGCCAGCTGCATAAACATTATTATCTCGGGAGTAAGCAAGGTCTTGCCCTACTAACGCTATGGACGTACAACCCAATTCTATGGCTATATCGAAAGCCGAGTGCGCTACTGAGCCACCAGTTCGTGTGTAGTCAAAAATATCTAGCGGCAAATGTCCTTTAAGTGGCATCGAAGGATTCATCCAGAGAGTCTTTTGAGCTGGAACATCAAAAATACTAGAGTGACCATACATAGTGCTGATAAAGATTTTTACTTTAGAAAAATCATTTTTGTCTATCCATTCGCTCCAAAAATTAGAGCTAGTGTCACCCTGCTCCGACAACATCTCTCTTAAATTGTGGGGATCAACTTGAACAACAATGTCGGGAACAATCTGGTTATCTAGAAGAGTGCCAAGGGCACGCAACACTGTAATGATAACGGCTTTACCTCCCATTTTTTTTAAAATATGGATATTTTTCTCAAGAGAAGGGCCAGGCGATACAATTACTGCGGGCATATCTCTAAATTTTCCATGAAAATCCGAAGCCTGTTGGTAGGATACTAAATTATTCAGATTATCTAGGATGTTAACTGCATCTGCACGATTAACTGTATTAAACCTATGCCAGTTTGCTGTGCGCCCTTGCTCAGCGTCCGACAAGATCTTTTGCATTATTTTAGGGTCTTGTTTTTCTGATCCACAGTCTATGGTTATAAACTTCCCAGGAGGCTTGCCAGTAACTGACATAAACATGTCCATAATTATTGACTCGTCTTTGTAAGCCCAGAACAATATTCCATCTTTATTTAGACTAGCTATGATAGTCTCATCATCTAATGATGACCCGATTAAGAAAAATCGTCTTTGTCCCCTTTGGACTAAATAATCTAACAAACGTACATCATCTAAATTAATAAGAATAATTGCATCGAATTCGAAATCCCATACAAGCGGTATGACATAATCTAAATAAGCATTTGTAATATCTTGATATGCAAACATAGAAGAATGAAAAGGAATAGAAGACATGGCTTTGCGCGAATCATCTATAATTTTTAGATTTTGTCTTAGTATCGGAACTGTATCCTTTATCTCGGAATAATAACTACCGTTTTCAGTCTCATTTCTAAAATTGTCTTCGCTAAGGTGTTGAGTGAGTCTAACAGCATTCAAATTGATGTAATTTAATAGCTGACGCATTTTATCTGAGAAAAAACTAAAGCTTCTCATGTTTTTTGCCTTAAGAGCTTCAACCGCTTTTATTGAAAGCTTGCTTAGAGTCTTGTAAATGCGTGTACTTCTAGAAATATCCAATCCATGTAATCTTGCTACGTGGCTAGGAAGATCCTTTTTTTTATTTTCTAGTCTCATTCTTTTAATTCCTAAACATTTCTACTTTTTGTTCTTTAAAAACCATTGTAATAATGATATTTTTTCATTTCTGCACTAAAGCAAGAAAAAGGGGTTCTAATTTTAACCTTCTCAATAAGAACCTTTTTTATTCTTAACCAATCAGTGTTTATATGGGCTAGACCACTTTTGAGGTCCCACTTTTTAATCAATTTTTTCAGACCAACAATTTGAGAGCTAAAATAAGCTACTAGCTCTGTAAAACCTTTAAAAAAGTGCTTTCCAAGAACCTGTTGTTTGGTTACTTTTTTAGCGTCTCCTTTATTTCTAAGCACTATTATTGTAAAGCAATTAGCCATGCAGAGTTCCTCACAGACTTAGTATACTGTTGAAAACACCGCAAATTGCGTGCCAGAGATAACAGAATTGAAAATTTAATATTTTCTACAACAATCTTAAAAAAAACCTTTTACAAAAATATGTCGAATCCTTCTATGCACTAGTGCGTATTCCTTTTAGGATCTCCTTTATTAGTAATCATCAAGTCAAAATATTTCTTATGAAAGATATTCAAGTTGAAAAGCTTAACCATTAGAAGATGTTTGTTCTTTCGC
>CACHMT010000066.1 GCA_902581005.1 uncultured Alphaproteobacteria bacterium | reverse complement strand
TAAGAGGCAAAAGAACTTTCTGGAAAGAGGGTTGGACTTTCTTGAACCCCTATCACTTAAAGATATCGCGATTGCAGTAGAAATGCATGAGAGCACAGTAAGTAGAGTAACAAACGGATTGATGGTCTCCACCCCCAAGGGAACGTTTCCATTAAAATCATTTTTTAGTGTTACTATTGAAACTAATGATAAGGATAATAGTAAGTCAGCTGCAGCGGTGAGAAATATGATAAAGAAAATTTTAAGTGAAGAAAAAGGCGAAAGACCTCTTAGTGACGATATTATAGCGAAATTGGTGAGTAAGAATGGTGTAAAGCTCGCTAGGAGAACAGTAGCTAAATATCGGGAAATGTTGAATATCCCTTCTTCTTCAGAAAGAAAAAGGAGAGCTAAATTGGATGCAATGGCTGCAAGCTAACCTATCAGATACCAATTCCTTTCCCAGCTTAAAAAACTATTCCTGTATAGGCATGTCTCGTTCAATACTAAAAGTACTAAGAGCTTTATATTGAGCTGGTTCTAATTCTTCATTATTTTCATCAAAGAAAACTAGTTTAAAAGCCAAATTAAAATCGTTATCTAAGATCACCTTGTCTGAAACTTTTTCAAGTGTTTTGCTAGCCATATCCTTCTCCTTTAAATGAAGAAACTGCATAATATGTGCCAACGCAATCATGGATCACTTATTTTTTTGTATCCTTGAAAACCTCTATAATTGCATCAACATGATCTTCGCTCAAATCAAATCTTTTTCTCAGCGAGTCAATCTTCTCTTGCTCTTGATCGGAAATTTCACCATCCAAAAGAGCATTAGCTACCTCTGCCTCTAATATCGCTTTTCTTCTTGCCACTTGATTGGCAAATGCGTTTGCTACGATACCTGTTAAAAGAGCAACCACGCAAACACCCATTATAGCTGTCACAGCACCGATGATCTTTCCCAAAGGTGTGAGAGGAGACACATCTCCATAACCAACTGTTGTTAACGTAATCAAAGACCACCACATTGTTTCAGGAATTGATTTAAATTTATCCGGTTGAGCGGTATTCTCAGCAACATACATCATTGCAGATGAAAAAAATAATGCAATAGCGAAAAGATATAGAGCGGCTACGAATGAGCTTCTTTCATGCTTTATTGCTGACCAAAGGTCTTCAAGGGCTGTGGAATAGTGTGAGATCTTTAGTAATCGAAGTAATCTTAGAACCCTTAACCACCTCAAGTCTACACTGGTTATAAATATTGCAAGAATACTTGGCACGATCGCTAAAAAATCGATGATCCCAGTAAAACTAAAAATATAGCTTAACCTCCTCCCAAGGCTCGAACTATACTTTGTATCTTTTTTCTCAGAGCTAGCCCATATACGCGCTATGTATTCCAAACCAAAAATTACCACCGAAAAAATCTCAAAGTAAAGAAAAGAGCTTGAATATTTTTCACTCAAACTGGGCACAGACTCCAATGAGACGGCTATGAGATTCATTATAATCAAAGAAGACAGTGCGATCTCAGTGTAAAAGCTTATTTTGTCTTCAGGCTTACTTTTTTCTAATATCTCGAGAAGACGTTCTTTTGTAATCATAGCTGAAACCGCGATTAATTTTAAACCCAAGCCTTATTTTTCTTTCTCTTGCTTGAATCACTTTTCATCATCTGACTAAATGCATTTGCAAACCTTCTATGGGCTTCTCTATTTTTTTTTAATGCACTATTTAGAGGTATAACAAGATCTCCATCCGTTCTAAAAAAAGGAGGATCAAAATCTGGATGATTTTTCAATAATATTAAGATTTCATCCAATAGTTTTTTTTCTGTCTCATTCATGCAATAAATTTATTTGCTATTTTCAAGTTGATTCCTTATTGATAACACAATTGTCCAATTATCACGAATATATTTAGGTACAGCTGTATTTTTACGACTTACACTTTTGACAAAGCTCGTAAAATCGAATTCAGTGTCAGTATCCACCAATTTCTGAAATTTCACCGCACTAACGACTATGGATTTATTTTCCTTGATATTCTGCGTATAATCTTCTGATTTTTTAACTTGTAGATATTGATCATTCTGATTTAATTTGATCAAAGGTGTAGTTTCTTTTTTCTTGATAATATTATTGGCTTTTTTAGGCTTTGGG
>CACHMT010000065.1 GCA_902581005.1 uncultured Alphaproteobacteria bacterium | reverse complement strand
GCTAGAGGATCGGATGAAGCCTTATCAGTCGAGCAGGCTCAAGAGTATGTCTATGGTATGCCTTATGATGACTGGAAAAAAAAGTTCCAGAAGTAACTTGGTCTATAAAAATCTAGAAAAGTTTCAATTTAATTTGTTCAATATATATTCGCTGGATTTTTTTTACCATATCTCCGACTAATCCATTTCCCACATGTCTTCCATTTACTTCAATAACGGGGAGCACAAAACCAGTAGCTGAGGTAAGAAAAACCTCTTGGGCATTCATTAAATCGTCAATGTTGATCTTTTGCTCCTTGATTTCGATATTATTTATTTGACAAAATTTTATTACAGAAGACCTAGTAATACCTCCCAGGATATCCTTTGACAAACTTGGTGTAATAATTCTTTCGTCTTTAAAAATGAATACATTACTTGATGAACCCTCATTTATGACGCCACCTTGAACAAGTAGGCTATCATCCACACCTTCTTGGACCGCATGAGTTTTTGCTAATGATTGCGCAAGAAGTTGAGTAGTCTTTATATCTCTTCTTCGCCACCTATCGTCAGGCACTGTTATGATTTTTATGCCCACTTTACTAGCGGCATTATTTAAAATTTGTTTTTCTTGTGTGAATATTACTACGGTAGGTAATAATGACTTTTTTGCAAAATTAAAGTCTCTCTCTGCAACACCCCTTGTGACATGAACATAACAAAGCCCCTCTTTTAGCTGATTTTCGTTTATTAATTTTCTTTGAATTTGATAAAAGTCTTCTTCTTGAAAATTATTTTCAATTTTCAAATGACCCAGTGATCTAATAAGTCTGGCAAAATGCTCTTTCCAGTCTACTAACTTGCCGTCAAGAACAGCAGTTACTTCGTAAACAGAGTCAGAGAATAAAAAACCTCTGTCAAATACTGAGATACTAGCTTCTTTTTTTGAAAAGAGTCCCCCATTCACATACACCCTTTGATTGTTTTTTTCTAGCAATGTGAGCTTTAAGTCCTCTCAGCCTTTACACATACCTTGCAGTACGTAATCGGAGGGTTGCGTTGTCTTTGAAGGAGTATACCTTTTATATTCATACTTAGTGATATACTCATTGCTTTCCATCATAACTAATAAACCCTGAGCAAAAAATTTATCAAGCTTGTAGATATCCACTAATCCCCGCAAACTTGGAACGATACTCGTTTCGACTTCTAAAAAATTTTCATCAAAAAAAGAAATAGGGTATTTTTTACCTTCGAATTTGATAAAGAAATGGACTTGCTCTTTAGTTCGTGCCATTCCTTTTTCCACAGTATAGTTGTTTATCGATTTTACTAAATAATCATCCATGTTCTTCAATCCATAATAATAGATACTAATCCGATTTTAAAAATTTTGTAACTATTTCTAGAAATTTTATAGGTTTTTCAACATGAACCCAGTGCCCAGCTTTAGCTACAGGAGCAAATTCACTCAATGGGAAACTTTTTTTTATTGTATCTTTATGCTCCGTTACACCATATTCTGATAATTCACCATATAAGAAAAGAGCCTCAGTATTAGAGACACCATTTATGACTGGAAACTCACTAATGGCGACAGAATTCCTAATTAAAGATGTTAAATTAACACGCCAATAGAAACTTTTTTTTTCGTCCATCTTTAAGTTTTGCATCAGAAAAGATCTAAAACTGACTTCTTCGAAATATTCAGAAAGCTTTGTATCGATTTCAGATCTCGAGTTGAACCTGCCAAGATCAAGCGAAGATAAAGTTTTTAGATAATTTTCAAAATTTGGCGCATAGGTTACTGGTGCTATGTCTACTACAACTAACTTTGAGATAAAACCCTGATAGAGTTTGTCTAAAACCATCGCAGCCTTACCACCCATTGAATGCCCTATCAGGAAGCTATTAACTATTCCCTGTTCTTCAAGAAGTTTTTTAACATCCTCTGCCAGATCGAAATAAGTATGCCTATCACTCCATTCAGACTCACCATGGTTTCTCAGATCAATAAGCCAGACGTGAAAGCCAAGATCTGAGAGAGATTTTCCAATGCCAAACCAATTTCTTTTCGATCCCAAAAGTCCATGCAGAATAACGACATTGCTCGCGTTACCTCCTCCAAAACGGCTATATGCTAATCGCATGTAATCTTACCAAATCGAATGATATATGTCGTAAGCATCTTGTTCAGTAACCTCTCTTGGATTATTTACCAAC
>CACHMT010000064.1 GCA_902581005.1 uncultured Alphaproteobacteria bacterium | reverse complement strand
CAAACGTCTTTATCAACCTAAGGTCTGCATAGATATCCAAGTCTGACAAAGACTTTCTCTGATTAAAGATATTTTGTCAAAAGATCTATAAGATCTGTTTTTTCCCAAGAAAAACCACCATCAAATTCAGGTGTTCTTCCAAAATGTCCATAGGCTGCAGTTCTTTTGTAAATAGGTCTTCTTAAACCTAGTTTTTCAATTATACCCTTTGGGGACAAATCTACTATTTTTGGCATTATTTCCTCTAATTTTTTTTCATATTTAGTCGCCGTGCCATAAGTATCTATGTAGATTGATAATGGCTCTGGAACCCCGATCGCATAAGAAAGTTGAATAAGACACTTCGGTGCCAGCCCAGCGGCGACTATATTTTTAGCTAGATACCTGGAGATATAAGCTGCCGATCTATCCACTTTAGTTGGGTCCTTGCCAGAAAATGCTCCCCCACCATGAGGTGCTGCCCCGCCATAAGTATCCACAATTATCTTTCTCCCTGTCAAGCCTGCATCACCATCTGGCCCTCCAATTACAAACTTTCCAGTAGGATTTATATGCCAAATGGTGTCCTTAGAGATCCATTTATCCGGGATTACTTCCAAAATATATGGCTCTACTATTTTTTTTACATCCTGCGATGAAAGCGAAGGGTCAAGGTGCTGAGTAGATAAAACTATTGACTCAACGCTTACCGGGCTACCATTTTCATACTTCATTGTAAGTTGAGATTTGGAGTCTGGCCCCAAACTTGTCGCCAACTTATTATGCCTAGCATCCGCCAAAGATTTTAAAATTAAATGAGAGTATTGAATTGGGGCGGGCATTAACTCCTCCGTTTCATTGACTGCATACCCAAACATTATACCCTGATCACCAGCTCCATCTTTATCAACTCCTTGAGAGATATCACTAGATTGTTGATGTATAAAATTTGATACATTTAAGTTATTCCAGTGAAATCCTTGCTGCTCATACCCAATCTCCTTTACTTCATTCACAACAAGCGGCTTTATCTCAGAGGCAAGTGACTGAGAATGCGAAGCAGACTGAAATCCCACTTCGCCCCCAACGACCACGGTGTTAGTTGTTGCGAAAGTTTCACATGCTACCCTGGCAAAACTATCCTTTTTTAAACAGAAGTCTAAAACTGCATCAGAAATTCTGTCACATATTTTATCCGGATGGCCTTCTGAAACTGACTCAGAAGTGAACATGTAATCTTTTCTAGCCACTTTATCCTCCTTTTTTTCTTTTTTTTAATATTGAATAATATAAAAGAGTAAGTAATAAAAGCACTAAATGGAAATATGATGAGACGTTTTTCCCAATGGTTGTGTAATATGTACTTTGTCTTTTGACGTTCAAACCAAGCTCAACATCTAAAAACTCTCTTTTATTTAGTGCAATATGCTTTTCAATTTTTCCATTCTTTGAAATCTTGGCAGAAATACCATTATTTGAAACTCTTATGAGGGGGATATTATTTTCCAAAGCTCTCATTCTTGCAATCTTTAAGTGTTGTTTTGGACCGCCACCATTCCCAAACCACGCATCATTTGTTACGTTTAGTATCCACCGTGCCTCTTTAACTACTCCTAAAATTTCATTTGAAAATAGTGCTTCATAACAAATAAGTGGGAGAAATATTGGGACCCCTGATTTCTTTATTAACTTCAAGCCTGTGCCACTACTAAAGCCATCAACCGAACGATAGCTATTATTAAAAATATTTAAGTATTTCAGCAATCCTCTTAGTGGCAAATACTCTCCAAACGGAACCAAAAATGTTTTGTCATAAATGCTTTGAATTTTTCCTTTCCTATCAATCAAGAAAATTGCATTAAATAGTTTTTTAGTGTCTCTGTTGAACCGTAAAGCTCCAAATATCAATGGAGATCTCACCTGCTCAGCTATAATTTTAAGTTTCTCTGGATTTTCTTCTGGAAGCCAGTAAACGGCTGTTTCTGGCCATACAATTAGATCAGGTTTTGGACTTTTATTGCTCAAGTCAATTAATATTTCCGTATGATTTAATTCATTCTCCTTTTTCCATTTGTCTCTCTGTTGGATATTAGGTTGAACCAACCTTACAGTTAAATATTCTTTAGCTTCCTCGAGCCCTCTATCTAAATATTTACTCTGTAAGCCCAAAAGCGCGGCAAAGATAAAAATAACCTTAATGGTACTAGTTGCTGGTGAAGAATAGAATAAGGTGAATCCTGTAATAATGATTATCGAATTAAAAATATAAGG
>CACHMT010000063.1 GCA_902581005.1 uncultured Alphaproteobacteria bacterium | reverse complement strand
TAACGATTAATAAACGAATAATTGCTGCGATAGCAGGCCAGAGAACTCGTCCTGCACCCTGAGATGCAAAATATAAACACAACCCACTAGCAAAAAAAATATAGAAGGGACCAACAATTTCTAAGTAAGTTTTGCACGCTTCCTGAGCATTCGGGTCAGATGTAAATGCATTAGACCAAAAACTAGGGTAGAAATAGGCACCGAAACCTATTAAGCCAGCCGCTAAAGCACTATAAAGAGTAGCAACCCATCCAATGTTTAAAGCCCTCTTTAATTTATTAGCACCAATATTTATCCCTATTAAAGCAGTTGATGCTGCTCCAAAGCCAAAAACAATTGGAATAATAAGAAATTCCAAACGTGCCCCAACACCATAGCCTGCGAGTGTCTGAACACCAAAATTTGTCATGTACGCGGTTATGACAACAACTGACCCCCAAGTGCAAAATGCATTTATTGACGCTAAAGATCCTAATTTAACAATAGAAATAATGCTACTAGGATTAAAAAACCGGATTGATATCTTTAGTTTTAATGCGTTACTTTTGTGCATAAGCCAAAATAGCAAACAAAAGGCAGCTACCCCATTTCCTATAACAATGGAAAGTGATGATCCTGCAATACCCATGCTTTGTATAGGGCCTATGCCGAATATGAATATTGCTCCCAATATTATTTGTACCATTGACCCAATACCTAAGAAAAGTGAGGCAATGAACATGTTGCCTGTTGCTCTCACTACGCCAGCCATACCATTTGCGACCCAGATGGTAAATGACCCAGCAAAGAGAACATTAGAGTATTTCAAAACTTCTTCTAAAACTTCTTTGCTAGCCCCAAGGCTGACATAAATTACCTCACCAAATACTAAAAAAATAATGGCAAATAATATACCTAGACCAAATGTAAATATTAGACCACTTAATGCAATCTCTTCCGCTGCCTGAACATTATTAGAGCCAATCTTTTGGGCCACTAAACCGGTAATGGCACCACCTATTGTTCCAGCTGATAGCATTAAGAGCAAAAAGAGCATGGGAAAGCCCAAGGCCAAGCCGCCAAGGGGTATCACCCCGAGTTGTCCAATGTAAAAGCCTTCTATAATGAAAGTAATAATCCACATACACATTGTGAGCATATTAGGAATAGCTAGTTTAAGAACTATTGATCCAATATGCGCACTGAGTAATTCCGATTTGTTTATCAATCTATATTCCTTGAAGTTATACAAATAAACGCAGAATGTGTTACAATTGATTTAATGATACTATAAATATAAACTCGAAAGATGTTACCTTTAATTAACTAATCTTTGGCTTAAATACAAAGTGAAAATTGCATTTAAAAATTCATACCCAAAATGTCCAAAGGGAATGTCAGTGAATGAGTGGAAAGCTAGAGTTGACTTAGCTGCCATCTATAGATTAACCGACTACTATGGTTGGACAAGCGTTGTGTATAACCATATAACCTTAAGAATTCCAGACACTGATACTTTTCTTATAAACCCCTTTGGCCTTAGATACGACGAAATTAATGCATCGAATTTAATTAAGATTGATTTAGATGGGAATAAGTTAGACGCTAATGATTGGCCCATAAATCAGGCTGGGTATAATATTCATTCTGCTATACATAAAGCAAGAAATAAAGACCTTCATTGTGTTATGCATACCCATGAACCAATGAGTCAAACAATTGCAGCGCTAAAAGAGAAGATCATACCTATGTTTCAAGAGGCTTGCCAATTATATGAAAGGGTAGGCTATCATGATTTTGAGGGTATAGTTCTGGACGCCTCTGAAAAAAAAAGGCTTGTTAAATCACTTGGTAAGTCAAATCATACATTAGTTTTGAGAAATCATGGCTTAATTACTGCTGGACCTAGCGCTATTTGGGCGTTTATTAGGCATCAAGTGTTTATTAGGAATGCCGAGATACAACTTAGAGCAATGAGTTCGGGAGGTAAGATTATAAAAATTCCAAAAAAAGTTATGGTTCATACTAGAAAACAGTTCGAAGGTGGGGCGGCACAGGGAGGAGCCGAAGTCAGGCATCCTGAGTGGCCTGCTTATTGGAGATTGCTGGATAAGCTTGACCCTAGTTGGAAAAAATAAATGCTAAATTTTAAATATTTCTTCCATTAGATTAAAGCTCGGTTTTACTTCTTTCGTATAGTTTGAATATTCTCCAGGATATAGGATACTGTTAATGTCTGCAGCTATTGATGCTCCTAGATTTACTTGAGTATCTTCTATCGCGATGGCCTCGCACGGACTAACCCCAATCTTTTTGAGCGCGTTTCGATAAATTTCGGGGTTTGGTTTTGGATGCAAGCAGTCTTTAGACGTAGTAATTATATCGAAGTCATTAAAGTTTACTTTATCTTCAAGTGCTTTAGATAAAGACTTTATATTTGTCTCTGAAGTAGTTGTTATTAAACCAACTTTTAAATCGCTTGCTTTGCTATGGTGGAATACTTCAACAAACTCAATCCGTGATATA
>CACHMT010000062.1 GCA_902581005.1 uncultured Alphaproteobacteria bacterium | reverse complement strand
GCTGGGAAAAATTGAATATCTATAAAAAACTTAGAGAAGACATAAGTGACAGGAAAGTATTTGTTCTCCATGACGGCCCGCCTTATGCAAATGGAAACCTACATATTGGGCATGCGTTAAATAAAATTCTGAAAGATTTTGTTGTAAGGAGTCAACAAGTTTTGGGTAATGACAGTATTTATGTACCTGGTTGGGATTGTCATGGGTTACCTATCGAATGGAAAATTGAAGAAAAATATAGAGAAAAAGGGAGATCAAAAGAAGACGTACCGATAAATAAGCTTCGTCAAGACTGTAGAGACTTTGCAAGCCATTGGATAGAAATTCAAAAAGAAGAATTTAAAAGGCTGGGAGTAACTGGTGATTGGGATAATCCATATTCTACCATGGACTATAATAGTGAAGCAGTAATTGCAGACGAGTTTGTAAAACTGGTTATGAAGGGAGTTGTGTATAGAGGTTCGAAACCAGTCATGTGGTCCCCTGTCGAGAAAACGGCTCTTGCTGAGGCAGAGATTGAGTATAGAGATCACCGTAGTACTACTATCTGGGTTAGGTTCAGTATAGCCGATGGTGATTTAAAGGGTTCCGATATTGTAATATGGACTACAACACCTTGGACCATACCTTCAAATAAAGCAGTAGCTTTCAACAAATCCATCAAATATGGACTTTATGAAATAGAAGAGGTTCAAGATGAAAGCTGGGCCAAGCCAAAAAACACTATCATACTTGCTGATAAGCTTGCTGAACAGACGATGGAAAAATCGAGGGTTACAAAGTATAAAAAAATACGAGAGTTGAGTTTGGATGATTTCAACGAGATTATTTTAACCCATCCATTGTCAAAGCTTGAAGGTGCTGGAAGCTTTTGGGATTATGCTGTTCCATTAGTCGAAGCGGATCACGTTACCGATGATGCGGGGACTGGTTTTGTACATATCGCTCCAAGTCATGGAGCTGAAGACTTTGAAGTTTTCCTCAAGCGTGGATGGTTGTCTCGTATGACAAATAATGTCGAGGATGATAGTAGCTTTTCAACAGCTGTCCCATTTTTCAAAGGCTTGCAAATATTTAACAAGAAGGGAAAAGAAGGGGAAGCGAATAGGGCTGTAATCCAAAAATTAATTGAAGCAAATAAGCTGATTGCTAGAGGTATTTTGGAACACTCATATCCTCATAGCTGGCGATCTAGAGCTCCAGTAATTTTTAGAAATACTCCTCAATGGTTTGTAAATATAGATAAGGATCTAAAGGATGGTAAAGAAGAATTTGGTAAAACCATACGGGAAAGAGCACTTCATTCGATAGATAAATTGGTAGAGTGGGTTCCAAAAAGTGGTAGAAATAGGCTTCATAGCATGGTATCGACGAGACCAGATTGGGTTTTATCTAGACAGAGAGCATGGGGTGTCCCATTAACATGTTTCATAAAAAAGGGTTTGAGCTCTGATCATGAGGATTTCATTCTCAAGGATGAAAAGCTTAATGAAAGACTGTCTGATATACTCAAAAAAGAAGGAGCAGATGCTTGGTTTCAAGAAGGCGCAAAGGAACGATTTTTAGAGGGATTATATTCTCCAGATGACTATGAACAAGTAATGGACATCCTTGATGTCTGGTTTGACTCAGGTTCGACCCATGCCTATGTTCTCCGAGACAGAGCAGATGGAAAGTGGCCGGCCAATCTTTATCTGGAAGGGACAGATCAGCATAGAGGTTTTTTCCATTCCTCTCTCCTGCAATCATGTGGCACTCAAGGACAAGCCCCCTACCAAGGTGTATTAACCCATGGATTCATTTTGGATGAGAAGGGTTTCAAGATGTCCAAATCACTTGGTAATACTGTAAGCCCTCAGCAGGTAATCAAGCAGTTTGGAGCTGATATACTAAGACTTTGGGTTGCCCAAAGTGACTATACAGTAGACTTAAGGATAGGAAATGAAATTCTAAAAGGGGTGACTGATAGTTATCGAAAATTAAGGAACACTGTAAGATTTTTACTGGGAAACTTAGGTACGTATTCCGATCAAGAAGATATAGCTTATAATGAATTACCTAATCTCGAAAAGTATATTCTTCATAGAGTGTGTGAAGTTGATAAGAAAATAAGATCCTCTTACCAAGATTATTCTTTTCAATCGGTGTTTCAAACTTATTTCCAATTCTGTACCCAAGATCTTTCTTCGTTCTATTTCGATATTCGAAAAGATGTTTTGTATTGCGATTCAGAGAATAGTTTAAAAAGAAGAGCAACACTTAAAGTTCTTGATATCTTGTTTTTTAGATTGACAACATGGTTTTCCCCAATTTTACCATTTACAATGGAAGAAGTGTATTTAGAGAGATTTCCTGAAGAAGGAAATTCAGTACACTTACTGGATATTCCTAGTAACGAAAAAGATTGGTATGATCCTGAGCATGTAAATCACTGGGAGAAAATTAGAAACGTGAGGCGCGTCGTAACTGGGGCTATAGAAGTGTTGAGACAAGACAAGGTAATAGGTTCAA
>CACHMT010000061.1 GCA_902581005.1 uncultured Alphaproteobacteria bacterium | reverse complement strand
AATAAAGTAACCGCTGAAACTAATAATATGGGTGGTTGGGAGAATGAAGTGATTATAATAAAAAAAAACGAGGAAATAAAATTTGCGAAACAGAGTAAAAAAGGTATCGCAAAGCTAATTTGTAAAAAAATAGTTGAGGAATTTTCAGGTTAGAATTTTTCATTTGGTATAGGTGAAATTAACTTTATCATTTTCAGGCAAATTTCATATAGGGTTAAATTGTTGAGAATTTATAAATGGATAGGCAAATAGATAATGAATATTTTGAACGCTATAAAAGGCATATTTTAGTAAAGAATATTGGTGGTCAAGGTCAGAAAAAGTTGGGACAAGCCAAGGTACTTCTTATTGGTTTAGGGGGAATCGGCTCTACTGTTCTGCAACATTTAGCAGCTGCAGGAATTGGTAAAATTGGCTTAGTTGATCAAGATACTGTCGCACTATCTAATTTACAGAGACAGACAATTTATAAATATGAAGATATTGGAAGAAAGAAGGTTAGCATTGCATCAAATTTTGTTAAAAAACTGAATAAAAATGTTGAAATAACTGAGTATGACTTTTTTTTAAGTGGAGAGGACACTACCAAAATAATTGGTGAATACGATGTAGTTTTGGATGGCACTGACAATTTCGAGACTAGAAAACTCATTAATAAGCACTGCGTTGAGCAAAGTAAACCTCTCATATTCGGAGGGGTATCTGGTTGGGAAGGTCTTGTGAGTTTGTTTGTTTATAAGAATAGCGCGTGCTTTGACTGCGTCTTTACGAGTTCTGAAACAAGGTCCTCTTTTTTTGATTGTAGTTCAGAGGGTGTTCTGGGCGTGACTACCTCTTTGGTTGGAACCCTCATGGTAGCAGAGACAATTAAGCTCATATGCGATACAGGGCAACTGCTAACAAACAAGCTCCTAATTTGTGATGCTTTAAACGGAGCGACAGAGATTTTACATACAAAAAAAAGCGAAAAATGTAGCGTGTGTCAAAATGTCGTTTAGTTACAGCATACTTGGTACAATTTGATCAGGGGGGCGGTGACCATCCAAATACGTTTTTATATTAATTATCACTTTTTCTCCCATCTCGATTCTTCCTTCTAATGTAGAGGAACCCATGTGAGGCAAAAGGAAAACGTTTTTCAAACTTTTAAAGTCAGAACCGATTACTTCTTCGCTATCATAAACATCAAGTCCAGCTCCTCCCAATCGCCCTTCTTTCAGTTGTCTTACTAAAGCTTTCTGATCTATGATCTCTCCTCTAGAAATATTTACTAAATATGCGCTGTGCTTCATTTTCCCAAGACATTTCGCATTTAGCAAATATAAAGAAGATGAATTTAGTGATGCGCTAATAACTAAAATATCAATAGCTGAAAGCATTTCTTCCAAATTTTCCCAGTATGTTGCTGATAGGCTTTTTTCAATGTTTTTGTGTAGGCGTCTCCTGTTATGGTAGTTTATATTCAGATCAAAAGCTCTTGCTCTCTTTGCAATTGCCTGGCCAATTCTACCCATTCCTAGAATTCCCAGTTTCTTTCCTGTAATCCTCATCCCAATCATCGCGGATGGGCTCCAGCCTTTCCAGTTACCAGACTGCATCTCTTCGTGACCTTCTCTCAACTTTCTAGGAATTGCCAAAATCAGTGCCATCGTCATATCAGCTGTGTCAGTGGTTAAAACACTAGGGGTGTTGGTAACAATTATACCTCTTTGTGACGCAGTTTTTATATCAATATGATCATAGCCTGCTCCATAGTTCGCAATTAGCTTTAGTTTAGAACTTGCTGCACTCAAAATACTAGCGTCTATTTTATCACCAATAGTGGGCACAAGAATTTCTGCATCTTTTACAGCTGATAATAGTTCTTGCTTACTTATAGGATATTCTGCACTAGAAAGATCAACATTGAATAGCTCCTTCATTCTCTTTTCGACCCGGTCTTGCAACCTTCTCGTAATTATTACTTTGGGTTTTTTCATTGCTGTTGATTATGTGGTCTTTTTTGGTATTTTTTTTTACTATGTGCATAACAATTCATAGAGATATATTATCTAATATCAAAACGTTTTCAAAAATATTTCTCATAATTCTGTTAATTAATTTATTTCTGATAGTCAACGTTCTGTCTGCAAGTAGTGCGTCTATAATTAGTAAAAAAACAGGCCTTCCCCTACCTAGGTTTGTATCTCTGAAGGGCAATAAAGTAAATTTGAGAAGAGGACCTAGCTTAGATTACAAAATTGATTGGGTTTACCAAAGAAAACACTTACCAGTTATGATTGTGAGTGAGTTTGGTCACTGGAGAAAAGTAACTGATTTTGAAGGGTATACAGGCTGGATATATAAAGATCTACTTTCTGGATCAAGATATATTATCGTAAACAAGGAGGAAACTCTTTTAAGAAACAAAGCAGGTTTTGATTCTTTAGGTAAAGCAATTTTGAAAAGAGAAGTGATTGGAAAGTTAATCGATTGTCAGGGTTTATGGTGTTTCATTCGAATAAAAAATATGCGTGGGTATGTGCTTGCCGAGCATATTTGGGGAACAAGTAAAGGTAAATGATAGTGATTTATGGAAGAAAGCGATAGCCTCTGCCCCTAATTGTCTTTAGATGCCGTG
>CACHMT010000060.1 GCA_902581005.1 uncultured Alphaproteobacteria bacterium | reverse complement strand
TAAAAGAATGAAAAGAAACGCATTGTACATTTATTTTCGATTGGTCATGCATTTCATTCTAATGATCCTTGCTATATTTATTTTTGGATCAGAACTGTCGGCTAGAACTTATGCATATGTTGTTGCTGATGCGAGAGATGGCAAGATTATAAACAGCCACAACTCGAGACAAATAATTCATCCTGCATCACTTACAAAAATGATGACCTTATATTTAGCTTTCGATGCAATACGTTATGGTCGACTAAAGTTAGATCAAAAAGTTGTTATAAGTAAAAATGCGGCATCGGAACCTCCATCAAAATTTTGGTATAAGCCAGGTCAGAGGGTTTCAATAAGGTATTTAATTAGAGCATCTGCAATAAGGTCTGCTAACGATGCAGCAACAGCGCTTGGAGAGGCTATTTCAGGCTCAGAAAAAATATTTATCAGCGATATGAATACTGCGGCAAAAAAAATGGGTATGAATTCTACAAATTTTTTGAATGCTCATGGTTTAACAGAGAAAGGCCACTATTCGACTGCCAAAGATATGCTAATATTAGCCCGGAGACTTATGCTGGATTACCCAGAGTATTTCAATATCTTTAGCAGATTGGAAACATATGCTTCAGGAAAAAAAATTAAAAATACAAATTATAAGTTTCTTAGGCAATATAACGGTGCCTCTGGCATTAAAACAGGTTATACAAACGCAGCAGGACATAACTTAGCAGCATCTGCCAAACGAGGTGAAAAACAGCTTATAGGAATTATAATTGGAACCAGTTCTTCTTCTGAAAGAGCAAAAAAAATAATTAAGCTTTTTGATGATGCCTTTAAAGCTATCCCAAAAAGAAAAAATATTAGTAGTTTGGCACCACTAAATTTGACAAAAATTAATTCAACTCGACAGATAGCCGCTGTCAACATTCCTCTATTAAAACCAAAATCATTTGAAGATATGCTAAAGTCCCAAGGGAAAGAGAATGTCAATGAATTACACAAAAACCCAAATCAAACTTCAACTAAAAGTGTCAGGAGAAATAATGTCAATGTACAGATTGGAATGTACACAACTCTTGTTTCAGCAGAGAGAGATATGCCAAACATTCTTTTGTTAAATATTGATTTGCTGGCTGATATCGATAATGAATCTATAAAAATAAGAAAGAATAAGGAGGAAAAATACTCAATTTTTGTTAATGAAATTACATATGCATTAGCCGAGAATCTTTGTGTTAGAACACAGTCCCAAGAAACTACCTGCTCTATCTTAGCAAACTAATCACCAATTAAATTTAACCCAGCTAACAGCATCCTCATTTCTTGTCGTGCTGATATATGGCTTAGAGTAGGTTGCCAATCGGCCATTTTCTCGAGATCAAGTAATGTTAATCCAGATAAAAACAATTCTTTAAATATAACTCGCTCCGAAAATCCTGTGCTTAACCGAAAACCAATTCTCTTTGAGAGATTTTTTAGAGATTTACCAACCTGATGCTTATTTTTACTAAAAACGTGTGACATCCGATTTCTGAGTATAACCCAATCGATTGGTGGATGTTTTGCCGATGCTCTTATTTGTCTGCATTCCCAAACCATTTCTGAATAAATCGAGGGCCCGACCACTTTTCCTGTTGACGCCTCTATCTTCGCTAAAAGATCAAAATCAATCAGACTATCATTCATCGGTGTGACTAGTATATCAGCTACGGTGTGAGCCATCTTTACGAAATTTGATATGCCCCCAGGACAGTCAATAATTAAAAAGTCACATGTTTCTTCTAAAGTTGTTAAGGCGTCTGCAAATCTTTTCTCTTCTTCTGAATTAGACTCAGCTTTACTATCTTTATTTGATTGATCAATTTTATAAAAAGATGGTCTTGGTAAATCAGACTTTTGTTTTCTACAAAAATCAGATCGATTTTCTAAGAATCTAAACATACTTTTCTGTCTAATATCTAGATCAATAACACCTACATTCTTATTCTGGTAACATAGGGCTATGGCCACGTGTATAGCAGTTGTCGACTTTCCAGACCCCCCTTTTTCATTACCAAAAACGATAATCTTTGCCATTTTTTCTGCCAAGATTTATAGGTCTCTAGGTAGAGAATACACTACAATAAAAGATGTTAGAGCTTAAAACCCTCATACTTTTTCTTGAATTTCGAAACTCTACCACCAGTATCGAGTAGTTTTTGTGACCCTCCTGTCCATGCCGGATGAGTTAAGGGATCTATTTCAAGGTTCAGACTCTCATCTGTTTTGCCGTATGTAGATCTAGTCTTATATGTCGTCCCATCAGTCATCTTTATGTTAATAAAATGGTAATCTGGGTGTATATCTCTTTTCATTTCTTAGTCCTCTGCTTTAGTCGAGGTGCTAATTTCGTTCTTATAATTGGTCTTCTCAGCTATTCTAGCAGACTTTCCTCTTAGCCCTCTCAAGTAATATAGTTTTGATCTTCTAACCCGACCTCTTCGAACGACTGTAATTGAGTCAATGTTTGTGGAGTAAAGTGGAAAGACTCTTTCAACTCCTTCCCCAAATGATATTTTCCTAACAGTAAACGACGCAGCTAATGTAGACCCGCCCTTCCTTGCAATCACAACGCCTTCGTAGTTTTGTATTCTGGTTCGTTCACCCTCAGTTATTTTGTAACCTACTCTTATA
>CACHMT010000059.1 GCA_902581005.1 uncultured Alphaproteobacteria bacterium | reverse complement strand
GAGACGACATACTATTTCTGAGTTTAGTTAAGGAAGTAAAGGCGATGTGCAGCAGTTTATCGGTATATGTAGATCCGCGTTTGGGATCATTATGCAGGCGCGCCATGCCGGAGATAGATTTTGTTAAAGATGTGGAGGCATTACAGAAAATCGAGTGTCACTACCATTTACCACTTGGAAGTGTGCCAGGATTGATACGTAATGACATTAGCGATTTTGATAGATCAGTTAAAGGATATTTAAAGGCAGACCCCCAGCGGGTGGAGGCAATCCGTGATGAGTTAAATCTTGCTGGCAAGACGGTCATTGGCATCTCATGGAGAAGTTTTAATTCATTGAACAAAACAAAGAAGAGTGTTCAGTTGAGAGATATGGAGCGTATATTTTCGGATTTAGATGTTGTGCTGGTTAATCTGCAGTATGGCGATGTTGATGATGAGATTAGAGCATTTAAGGAAGAGACGGGTATTGATGTTTTGCAATGCGCATCTGTTGATAACAGAGAGGATCTTGATGGATTAGCGGCATTAATCGAGGCGTGTGATTTGGTAATATCAACGAGCAATGTCACGGTTCATATGGCTGGGGCTTTAGCAAAAGAGACATGGGTGCTGTTACATCACGTTTCTATATACTATTGGTGGCTTTTAGAGCGTAAAGATAGTGTTTGGTATCCTAGTTTGACACTTTACCGTCAACCCGTATTAGATGATTGGGACAGTGTCTATTTGAGTATTGACAAAGATCTACAAATAAAGTTGTCCAAAAAATGAGTCAGACCGAAAAAGATATTTTGATTAATAAAGCAATTTCCCTTTTTAATCAGGGGGAAATAGAAAAATGTCTTAAAGAGTCTCTTTTGGCAAAGAAAAAATATCCTAACGAGCCGTTCATTTATAACATTCTAGGTATTCTATCAGCACATAAGTCGGCTTTTGACGATAGTATTAAAAATTATTCTAGAGCGATTGAGTTAAATCCAAACTATTTTGAGGCATACAACAATATTGGAGTAGCATACACGAGCTGGAAAAAAACTGATAAAGCAATACAATATTTTGATAAGGCTATAAAAATTAACCCACTATATGCAGAAGCGTTCAATAACAAAGGAAATGCACTTAAGGAGAAAGGAAAATACCAGTCAGCTGCTCGTTACTATGAAAAGGCATTGAGCATTAACCCAAATTATATTGATGCAATGACTAACTTAGGAATTATCTGGGATTTAATGAATAACTTCACCAAGGCGAAAAGTTATTTTCAAAAAGCACTTTCTATAAATTCTAATAACACCTCAGTGCTCTATAACCTTGCCAATTCTTTTTTTAACCATGAAGACTTTAATCAATCTATCAATGTATGTCAGAGAATTATTGAATTAGATAAATCATTTTATTTTGCATACAACAGAATCGGCCTTTGCCATATTAAACTTGGAAACAAAAAAGAAGCAAAAGTACATTTTGAAAAAGCAATCAAAATAAAGCCTGACTATTCAGAGGGTCTAACCAATTACGGTTTTGTACTACAGTTGCTAAGAGAATATTCCTTGGCAACAGTACAGTTTGAAAAAGCACTAAGTATAGATCCAAATAGTGATGAGGCATTCATTAACCTAAGTAAATCTTATTATGATGAGGGGCGTCTATCAAAAGCAATGGAAATTGCTAAGAAAGGCTTATCTTTGAAACAATTAAATATTCCATTGTTAAAAAACCTTATAGCGTCATTACTCTTGTTGAATAGGTTTGATGAGGCATCAGTAGCGTGTAAAAAGATACTATCGATAAATAAAGATGATGCTGATGCAATTAATCTGATGGGGACTATTTTAGAAAAACAAGGATTTTATCACGATGCAAAAGCACACTTTTTGAGAGCTATAAGTTTAGATAAAAGCTTAATTCAAGCAAAAATAAATATTGCAGTAATTCACCAGCTAGAAGGGCAGACAGAGAAAGCTAATATAATTTATTCTGATCTCGAAAGGGAATACCCAGAAAACCCTGAGATTTTTTATCGTAAGAGTGCTTTTTCCTTGCAGCTAGAAAATTTCGAAGAAGGGTGGAGATTATACGAATATCGATGGAAAGTATTTCCTATGGATAGAACTACATGGCCCTTTCAAGATAAACCTGTATGGAAAGGAGAAAGAGGAAAGCGTGTTGTTTTATGGAAAGAGCAGGGGATTGGCGATCAGATTATATTTCTGAGTTTAGTTAAGGAAGTAAAGGCGATGTGCAGCAGTTTATCGGTATATGTAGATCCGCGTTTGGGATCATTATGCAGGCGCGCCATGCCGGAGATAGATTTTGTTAAAGATGTGGAGGCATTACAGAAAATCGAGTGTCACTACCATTTACCACTTGGAAGTGTGCCAGGATTGATACGTAATGACATTAGCGATTTTGATAGATCAGTTAAAGGATATTTAAAGGCAGACCCCCAGCGGGTGGAGGCAATCCGTGATGAGTTAAATCTTGCTGGCAAGACGGTCATTGGCATCTCATGGAGAAGTTTTAATTCATTGAACAAAACAAAGAAGAGTGTTCAGTTGAGAGATATGGAGCGTATATTTTCGGATTTAGATGTTGTGCTGGTTAATCTGCAGTATGGCGATGTTGATGATGAGATTAGAGCATTTAGGGAAGAGACGGGTATTGATGTTTTGCAATGCGCATCTGTTGATAACAGAGAGGATCTTGATGGATTAGCGGCATTAATCGAGGCGTGTGATTTGGTAATATCAACGAGCAATGTCACGGTTCATATGGCTGGGGCTTTAGCAAAAGAGACATGGGTTCTGTTACCCTGTGTAGCAA
>CACHMT010000058.1 GCA_902581005.1 uncultured Alphaproteobacteria bacterium | reverse complement strand
AATCAGATTGATTTGGCATTCCTTGAATCGCCTCCCATCGATCAGATATTTCTGTCCCTCTTTTGGCTATTGCTGCCTCTTTGGAAAATGAGGGCGCAATAAATCCAAAAGGAGCACCACCCATAATTGCGCTTTTCAAAAGTTTAGGAAACGCTTTAGTAGCCATAATTCGATGCGGTGGACCCAGAAAAATCCCCTCTTCAGTCAGTTTTGTCCATTCTTCTTTAAAATTGGTCCAGCCCTGTGATCCTCTTGAATAAGAAATTGCCATCTCAGGGTACTGAGCAAGCATATTATCCATGACTATACATCCGCGATCATGTCCCACAAAATGAGCTCTCTTTATTTTTAATCCAACAGAGATAATCTTTTTCAGTGTGTGAGCACAATTTTCTAAGTCAAATCGAGGATCTATTTTTACCTTTCCCCTCATTTTTATAATTTTGCTAGGAGGTATAAAACCGTCATATTTTGCCGTCAATGTAGAGTGTTTTTTAATTACTGTGTACTCTTCTAGAAATGGCACAGTTACAGTAATGAAATAAAATTTACTCTCTTTATCATTATTTACCATATTAGACACTAGCCAGCGCGCGTCTGCTAGACTGTCTTCAAATACGCCCATCATTAAAATAACAGGTGTTCCTTTTTTATTTCCAGCCAATGAAACTCTGTGCTTATGGCCTTCAATCTCTATATATTTAACCGCGAAATTGATCCCGTTTGTTTGAGGAAGTGAGTATATGTTTTTTGCCATTTTTTTAAGTTTGAATAATTTCGATTTTTGATTAGCTGGACCCGTTGACTTTAGCAATATTAAAGTTCAAAATAAATACCTAAAGTTTAGGAAAATATATTGAGATTAGGAACGGTTGAACATAAAAAAGAAATTAAAGTTATCGTTTTAGTTGAAAATGATACTTTTCTTGATGTCGCTAAGGCAGCTGATCAAGCTAACATAACCGATTTCGACTTTACAGACATGCAACGATTAATTGAACAAGGCGAGAATGCTTTGGAGAAGGTCTCGTGTCTGCTTGATCAAAATAATGAGAGTTGTTTCATTTCCGCTGACGAAGTGGTTTTTCGGCCGCCTTTAATACCATTACAATATAGGGCATTTTCAATTTTCGAAGATCATCTAAAAAATGCGTTTGCACAAGCTACTAAGCTTTCAGGTATAAAGTATGAGATACCTCCAGTGTGGTATGAACAGCCAATTTATTATAAAGGTAATAGACTTTCTTTTGTGGGTCATAAAGCAGAAATAAAATGGCCATCATTTTCCGAATTTTTAGATATAGAATTGGAAATAGCAGCTATTATTGGAAAAAAAGGGAGAGATATTAAAGAAGAAGACGCGTCAAATTATATTTTTGGCTACAGTATTTTAAACGATATATCTGCAAGAGATGCACAAATGAAAGAAATGCCAGGTCAAATGGGCCCGGCAAAAAGCAAGGATTTCGATACTGGCAATGTTCTAGGCCCTTTTATTTTAACAGCAGATGAAGTTGATCACCCTGTTGCTTTAAATATGGAAGCAAGAGTGAATGGGAGCGTCTGGGGCGGTGGTAATAGTAAAGATATGCATCACTCTTTTTCTGATATAATTGCTCACATTTCTAGATCAGAGACAATTTACCCCGGAGAGGTTATCGGTTCAGGGACGGTTGGTACCGGTTCAGGGATAGAGTCCGGTAAAAAACTAGCCCCAGGTGATGAATTTGAACTTGAGATTGAAAAAATTGGGACTCTTTCTAATAAAATAGTAAGGACAGGTTTATGAGCAAATGGGATACCACTGGTCTTGATGAAGACAAAAAACCGAGGTTGGACTATAAAAATCGTGATCAATTATCTGATGAGTTAAAAGATATCTTTGACTCTATAGTGTCTTCCAAAAGAGGTGTGGGAACCCTATCAAATGGTGCGCTTCCAGGACCTTTTAATGCTTGGATGTATACAGACACTGAAATGGCGGACGCTTTGGATAAAATTGGCGTTGCCATCAGACTAAATACTAAAAATGCTCCTGCAGATATGAAAGCAATCGCTATCTGTACTGTTGCGGTACATTATAAAAGTAATGTAGAATTCTGGGCACACAGTCAAACTGCTCTGGCAAATGGTGTTTCTCAAGACATTTTGAATGATTTACTTGCAGAAAGGGACCCATCGTTTGAGAAGACAGATACAGGAAAGCGCTTAAAGATAGCTTATTTATTTGCGAAAGAATATCTTGCAACCTACAGAGTTTCTGACACCACATATAAAGAAACCCTCGATATGATTGGGTCTAAAAAAGGACTTATAGAATTCATTCTAGCGATTTCACACTATATTGGTTTGGCTGCTCAATTAAATATTTTAAGAGTACCAAATCCTGGAGACAAACAATTTTTTGATTAAGAAATGAGTAACGTTATTGCAATTGTAAAGTCTGAAGAATTAGTCGAATTAGGTGCTCTAATGGTCGATCTTCCCCAAAATGCTGATGGTCTTAAAGTTTTAATTACAAGATTTGAGGGTAAGGTTAGGGCGTGGATAAATTCATGTCCTCACGATGGTAGACCTCTTTGTCGTGACCCAGCCTTTCTATGGGAAAAAAGGAAAAAGTTACTTCAGTGTATGAACCATCAAGCTTTGTTTAATGCAAAAACTGGAATATGCGAAGAAGGGCCTTGTAAGGGGAAATCACTTTATGGCTTGATAACCAAAGAAAAAAATAACCAAATTATAGTTTCTAAAGGAGAACCGAAAAATGGATGAAAAAGAAAAATTAGTAGATAGAGATCTTCATCTTTTTGAGGCAATAAATGAAGGTAAGGGTGAACATCTTGAAGGGTCAGAGTC
>CACHMT010000057.1 GCA_902581005.1 uncultured Alphaproteobacteria bacterium | reverse complement strand
TTCTAAAGTCTCTATGTCAAGCGACTTACACTTTTCTTTGATTTTTAGAATGTTTGCTAAGTTAATAACATCCTTAGGTATTTTTCCAAATCGATCAATTAATTCTGCAAGTAAAGACTCCAATTGCATTTGGCTTTCAAAATTTGAGAGTCTACGATAAAAACTTAATCTTAAAGCTGAGTCCTTTATATAATTTTCAGGGATCCTTGCTGTGACAGGGATTCTTATCACGGGAGACCAATTTTCTTCAAGATTAGAATAATCGCTATCATTCTTATTTAACTTTAGAGAATTAATAGTTTTCTGTAACATTTCCTGATACAACGAAACTCCGATCTCATTAACTTGACCAGTTTGTTCCTCCCCTAAAATGTTTCCCGACCCCCTCATTTCAAGATCTTGAGAAGATAAGGTAAACCCTGATACTAATGAATTTAACTCTTTAATTAAATTGAGCCGTTTCCTAGCAGTTTCTGTTAGTAACGCATTTTCTTTAGTAACCAAATATGCAAAGGCTCTCTTATTAGAACGACCAACTCTCCCTCTTATTTGATACAATTGGCTTAAACCGAATAACTCTGCTCTATATATAATTATTGTATTCGCTCTTTGTACATCAAGACCACTCCCAACAATATTTGTCGAAACAAGAAGATCAAACTCTCCATAGTAAAAAGCTGAAATAGTTTTTTCTAGTTCTTTATTGCTTGTTTTACCGGTGGCAACCATATATTTAACTTCAGGTAAAAAGCTTTTAAGAAATTCTTCTATTGAACGAATATCTTTTATTCTTGGAACAACAAAAAATACTTGGCCATCTCTCTTGATCTCGCGAATTATAGCAGATCTTATGGTCCCCTGGTCAAACTCAATAACATTCGTTTCAATAGGCATTCTATTTTTTGGCGGCGTATTAATCAATGAAAGGTCCCTAATTCCTGAAAAAGCCATTTGTAAGGTCCTCGGTATAGGCGTGGCCGATAAAGTTAACACATGGACGTTAGGGAATATTGATTTTAGCTGCTCCTTTTGATCCACACCAAAGCTTTGCTCTTCATCTACAATTACCAAACTGAGATCATTAAACTTTAGATTTCTATTGATAACACTATGTGTTCCGATCAGAATATTAATATCACCAATTGAGAGATCGTTTTTTATTTCATCTATATCTGCTGTCTTAGTTAATCGAGAAAGCATTTTTATTTTGATGGGGTAACCGTCAAAGCGCTTTTTAAAAATTTCGGTATGCTGTTTTGCTAGAAGCGTTGTAGGCGCTGCTAAGACAACTTGTCTATTCTCCGTTACCATTATAAAAGCTGCTCTTATTGCAACCTCCGTTTTTCCAAACCCCACATCACCACAAATTAGCCTGTCCATAGGGTTTCCAGCAGACAAATCTCTTATAACGTCATTTATCGCTTGTATCTGATCAGGAGTTTCTTCATAGGGAAACCGATCACAAAACTCTTGGAAAAGGTCTTTTTGCAGATAAATCTTTTTTGTATTTATAAGTTTTCTTTCCGCGGCAACCTTAATAAGCTTCTCAGCGATCAACTTGATTTTATTTTTTACTGTTGCTTTTCTCATCTGCCAATTAGCAGAACCGAGCTTATCTAGCTTTGCGTCAGAAAGACCCAGTGGCGATATAAGTTCTATATTCTCTACAGGTAGAAATATTTTATCAGAACCTGCATAATCAATTTGTAGAAAATCATTGTTTATTCCATTTATTTCAAAACTCTTTAACCCCATAAACATGCCAATTCCATAGTCTATGTGAACAACGAGATCTTCTATACTTAATGAATTTAGATCCTCAAAAACAGCAGTCAGGTTACGGAGCTTTGCTGCTTTGCTACTTCTCAGGTTACCTCCAAAAATTGATTTTTCAGTTATGATCTCAAATAAAGGAGTTGAAAACCCTACATCTAGGGCTGATACTGCATAATAGAGTTGTCTTGGAGCATCAATTATCTGGTTAATGTTTTCTATTTTTCTTACAACACTTAAGTCTTGTTCTTTCAAGACATTAATTAGTCTTTTTATTGATCCCTCAGAATGACCAGACAATATGATTGGGCGTTTTTTTACTCTCTGCCTCAAGTACTTGGCAACTTCGTTAAAAAGAGAAATGTCTTCCTTATTTCGTTCTACTGCAAAATCTTTTGTAGAAGAGTATGTTGTTTTTATTTTATCCGTAAAAATTTGATCAATTTTCTTAATATCATAGAAACTAATAGCTTTAGTAAATTCTTCCGGTGATAAATAATGCGAAGAGGGCTCCAATAAAGAAAGTTTATTTGGATTGTTAGAGACAGTTTTTAAGTCAAAGCTTCTACTCTCAACAATCTGCTCCCATTTGTTTTCAATCATTACTTGCAGATCACTGTCATACGAAAGAGAAGCGCGATTTAAGACTGAAAATAAAGGCACAAGTTTTGGATTAAATAAAGGTAACCAGTGCTCTATTCCTTCAACCAATATTTTTTCCGAGATTGAGTTATAAACTCTATCGTCGGTTTTAACCGTCCCAATAGTTCTCCTATAATTCTGCCTGAATATATTTATAGCATCTTCATCTAAGATTATCTCAGATACGGGAAATAAGCTCACATTTTTTATAGACCCATTTGACCTTTGACTTGATGGATCAAAGGTTCTTATTTTTTCTAATTTAGTACCGAAAAAATCTAGTCTGATAGGATATTTTGTTTCAGGTACAAAAACATCCAATATACCACCTCTTAAAGCATATTCGCCTATTGAGTAAACATTTGTCTGTCTTGAATAACCCATTTTTTCAAGCCATTCAATTAGGTTGGACAAAATTACTTTTTGGTTAATCTTAAGAGAAAAGGATTTCTCAAGGACTTCTTGAATAGGAACAGTTTTTTGAATAACACTATCAATCGATAGCAAAACAATTTTATAACATTTGCCAACT
>CACHMT010000056.1 GCA_902581005.1 uncultured Alphaproteobacteria bacterium | reverse complement strand
GTATCTGAAACTTGGGTTTGCTACTGTTTGAACTTTTTCAAAAAATAGCGATCAATTTTTTTAATCAGTAATGTTAAAAGCCTATCAGATATACTAATATTAAATCTCTAAATTTTTATAATTAGTTAAAGAGGAAACCCGATGCTCAAAGAAGGTACACAATGGGAGTTGAAGTCACTAAAAATAGCCTTTTTAATCTTTGGCATCATTTCGCTATACTTTATTTTAGATAATATCTTTTTGAGTGACTCTGAAATACTACTTTCCCATATTTTTAAATGGAGTGTTCCGGTAGTGTGGATACCTTTAGTTGCTATAGGTTATATTTACCTTAACCCAAAAAATTACCCATATTTTTTATTTACAACTATTATTGCCGCTCACTTGGGCACCTTTTTCATCTCACTGGGTGGAGAGCTACACATATATTATATGGAGTTTGATGAAAGGGTTGGTCAAGGCGCATGGGTCGGCCATATTTTTCGAATATTTTTTCTCATAGGCATTACAGCTCTTTTTTTTAGTAGATTATGGGCCGTTTTATTATGGCTCTTATTATCACTTATGCAGCCGATGAGACAGGTTATCCTTACGCTACAAAACCCAAATGTCTATTTTGAAAGTGACTGGAACACAATAATTTCTGACGGATGGGCAATAAATTCATGGGTTTTGCGAGAGAATATAACTTTCATGATTTTTTTCTTAATTATAGTTCTTGGAATTTTTCTATCTAACCGAAATCTTGTGAAATCAATGGTTAAAGCTGAGCGTGCTAATGCAGTTTTGGGGCGCTATTTTTCACCAGAAATTAAGGATGAGATTGAACAATCTGACAGTGATTTGGCAAATCAAAAACCGAAAGATCTAGATGTGGCTATACTGTTTACAGACATCGTAGGGTTCACGAAATTATCTGAAAAAATGGATCCAAAAGACGTTTTAGCTTTACTGTCAGAATACCAGTCAATAATGATTGAAGCCATATTTGAGAATAAGGGGACGGTAGATAAGTTCATTGGTGATGCTGTGATGGCCAATTTTGGAACACCTAAATCCCATGGCAATGACGCTCAAAATGCTTTTGACTGTGCCTTGGCAATGAATAAGAAATTAAAAGAATGGAATGCCTCTCGGTTAGAAAAAGGACTTTCTCAAATTGAACATCGTATCGGTATTCATTATGGGCCATGTGTTGTCGGAAATACAGGAAGTGACCAAAGGACAGAATTTGCCGTAATTGGAGACCCTGTAAATGTTGCAAGTCGTATATGTGATGCTTGCAAACAATTTGATACAAACTTCATAATTAGTGAAAATGTTGCTGATAGGATTGGTGTTCAAGACAACTGGAAGAATATTAAAAACTTTGAAATCAGAGGTAGAAAAGAAAAGCTAAACCTCGTGAAAATATACTTATAAGGCTTTGCTTTATACACTGAAATAGATTCATAAAAAACGGGTAGAGACATAGAGCTTCTAGTTCTTCTTCCATTTATACCAAGCTATAAGAGATACCCGTCAACTCTATCAAGTCTATCAAGTAGTTGACACAATTGACCCAGTTGATGGGGTGGTTATAAGAGTGACTTGTATCGATTATCAACTTTCTCAATAATGTTGTTTCTTAGTAGTGTGTCTATTGTTCTACTAACTTGTGCTCCATCTACACCCAAGGCAGTTTTAATATCCGACCAACTGCTATTTGGATTGGTTTTCACGTAGGCATGTATCTTAGCTTGTGTACTACCAAGTGAAGCCACACTCTCCAAACCTTCTATCTTCCAACTTAACTTTTGTTTGCTCAACCTATATTCCTTTTCTTCTACATCCTTGCCAGTTACACGTAGTACAGCACCATTTCCATCAGTAGCTTTTTTCATTATCAACACAGTATCAAAGCTAGCTATTATGCCTTGGCTCCCCAGAATAGAGTTGAACGGATTATGTTCTGCTTCATTGTTTTCTTTTCTGGTATGATGAACCATAAAGATTGAAACGTTACAGTTGTTTGCTAAATCAGACCAAGGCTTTAACTCATGAACAAAATCATCATAATGTTTAGGGTTTGCTTTGCGAGGCAAAATCAATGTCATGTGGTCGATAAAGATTGCTTTGATTTTGGGACGCATTTCAATCATTGCTCGTATCTCATCAATAGGTTTTTTTCCATCTACAGTTAGGGGAGCATCCCTACCTGGGTGTAGAAATATTCCTTTCGAGTCTATGCCTAGCTCTTTCATTCGCCTTTGAATACGACGAGCATCGTCTTCTCCTGCATAATAAAAGACTTCATGGTCTTCTTCGGATATCTGTTTAATTAAGCTTAAAACAAAGTAAGATTTCCCAAGTTTGGGCGGTCCCGCCAATATAGCTGAACCAAAAGGAAGGAAGTCTTTAATCAGCCATTCCTGTGGCTATTGCCCACCCTATACCCCGAGTTGAACCTGTTACTAAGGCTACTTGTCCATCAAGTCGAAACTTTGAAACATCTTTATTCAATCTATTCATTCTTTTATGACGCCTGCTAATAACACCCCGAACACAAATCCCCCAAGATGGCCATGCCACCCTATTTGGAACGGGATAATTGAAGGGTGAAGTATAATCAGGACGATATGTAATACTACTAATCCAAAAACCAAATTTAGAAATGGTAAAATTGTTAAGTGGTTCTTAAGACGAAAGAATAGCTCCTTACCTTTTAAAAAACCGAAAAAACCAAATACGCCCCCACTGGCACCTACCATCGGCGCTGAATTTCCTGAGGCAAGGATCTGATAAGCAACAGCTCCTGTAATAGCTGTTGACACAAATATTAGAATGAAATTTATCATACCTACTCGTTCTTCAATTTGCTTCCCTAAAGCAAACAAGATAGCAACGTTAATTATCATATGAAAAAAGTTTCCATGTAAAAGAGAGTAAGAAAAAAACATAAGTAAATTCTGTCCAAAGAAAAGCTCTTTGTAAGGTGTACTAAATTCTATTGGGAAAAAAGCAAAAAGAACAAATGCTCCACTTCTCCATTCTAACCCAAGTATTTGTAATAAGATTTCTATGACAACTAACAAGCTACCTACTGCCAATACCCCTGGTGGCACATCAT
>CACHMT010000055.1 GCA_902581005.1 uncultured Alphaproteobacteria bacterium | reverse complement strand
CTTTTGGGCAAGGTCTGACAGTACTCCCTTCGGGTATGGGAAGCCCTATTCTATATCGCAATTAACTGCATTACTCCAAAAAAACCAGTTTCAAATTGATAGTATAACGCCCAGTTTATATGGTTTTCCTGCAAAAAAAGGTTATTGGCTTAAGTCTTTATTGCTCTGGGAAAAAGTGGGTAAAAAGCTAAATAGTTTCTTTTTGGGAGGTCTTCTTGTTGTAGAGGCAAAAAAAAATGTTTTCGCGGTGAAGAGCGTAAAGTCGTCCAAGTCAGGGAGATATTTCAGCTCAGTCAGGGTCCCTGTGTCTACAATGTCTAGATCTTAAGGTCAAAAATTTGAAAAAAAAATTAAAAAAGAGCAACCAACAACTTGTCATAGTTGTTCTGCTCTGTTATTTAAAGAATGCAGTCATTTTACAATATCTACCGTACAAAACTCAATAAAAGGTGATAAGTTTGCAAGAAATTAGTGAGATAAACTCAAAGCCATCAGCAAGGTATGCACTTGCCTTATTTTCTTTGTGCCAGGAAGACAAGACTGATAATGAGATAGAAGAACACGTGCTTAATCTTCTACAGATATTGAAATCAGGTAACGGATTGAATTCTTTTTTAAGAAACCCAACTTTTTCCTCAAGTGATCAGGAAAATGTGTTTAAATCTGTAAGTAGAAAAATAAAGCTGCCTCAACACCTTCACAATACAGTTTGTCTAATGATAAGGAAGGGGCGGGGTTATGATCTAGTAAATTTTAGCGAGGATTTCTTAAAGCTATGTTCAGTCAGTAAAAATGAGCTTACAGTTCGTATTAGAACTGCAAAAAAAGTAAGTGATATAAAAATAGAAGAATTAAAAAAATCCATAGAAAAGATTACAAAGCGTGTTGTAAGGCTTGAGTCAGAAAATGATCCCAATATAATTGCCGGGATTGAACTTAAAGTTGGATCATTTCTGTTTAACTCAAGTATAAATTCGAAACTTGAAAGTATGAAAAATATTTTGAAAAGAGGTTGACTACTATGAATATTCAAGCATCTGAGATTTCAAAGATCTTAAAAGAACAGATAAAAAATTTTGGTGATGACACGGAAGTAGCAGAGGTTGGAAAAGTATTATCTGTTGGTGATGGGATAGCGCGTGTATACGGTTTAGACAAAGTGCAAGCTGGTGAGATGGTTGAGTTCCCAGGAGGTACAATGGGAATGGCTCTAAACTTAGAGATAGACAATGTCGGCGTGGTTATATTTGGGTCAGACAGAGATATAAAAGAAGGGGATCTTGTAAAGAGAACTAGCTCGATTGTGGATGTTCCTGTAGGGATGGAATTGTTAGGGAGAGTTGTTGACGGACTAGGTAATCCGGTTGACGGGAAAGGACCTATAAAATCGAAAACAAGATCAGTCGCCGACGTAAAAGCTCCAGGAATCATTCCACGAAAATCTGTGCATGAACCCATGGCCACTGGGCTGAAGTCCGTTGACTCTCTGATTCCTATAGGTAGGGGGCAGAGAGAGTTAATAATAGGAGACAGACAGACCGGTAAAACCGCAGTTGCAATTGATGCTATATTGAACCAAAAAAGCTACAATGATGCGGCTGGATCTGACGAGAGTAAAAAATTATATTGCGTTTATGTGGCAATAGGGCAAAAGCGATCAACAGTGGCTCAACTAGTAAAAAAATTAGAAGAAACAGGGGCTATTGAGTATTCCATTGTGGTTGCAGCGACGGCTTCCGACCCAGCGCCGATGCAATTTTTAGCGCCTTACTCGGCAACGGCTATGGCAGAGTATTTTCGTGATAATGGCAAACATGCACTTATTATATATGACGATCTTTCAAAGCAAGCCGTTGCATACAGACAAATGTCGCTTCTTCTTAGAAGACCACCTGGGAGAGAAGCTTATCCTGGAGACGTATTCTACTTACACTCGCGTTTACTTGAAAGATCTGCAAAGCTGAACGAAGATAATGGATCGGGATCATTAACGGCTTTACCGATAATCGAGACTCAAGGAGGAGATGTGTCCGCATTTATTCCTACAAATGTTATCTCTATCACAGACGGCCAAATATTTTTGGAAACAGAATTATTTTATCAAGGTATCCGTCCCGCCGTTAATACAGGGCTGTCGGTTTCTAGAGTTGGATCTTCGGCGCAAACCAAGTCAATGAAATCAGTAGCTGGCTCTATTAAGCTCGAGCTAGCACAGTATAGAGAGATGGCAGCTTTCGCTCAATTTGGGTCTGATTTAGACGCAAGCACACAGGCACTACTAAATAGAGGAGCGAGGTTAACAGAACTACTAAAGCAGCCTCAATACTCGCCCTTAACAAATGCAGAGCAAGTTATTGTAATTTATGCAGGAACAAAAGGTTATTTAGATAAAACACCTGTTAGTGAAGTTACAAGTTTCGAGAAAAATCTTGTGAATTATCTAAGGTCTGAGGGCAAAGCTGTGGTAGATGAGCTGAGAAGTAACGACCAAAAAGTAGAAGGTGAAATTGAAAGCAAAATCAAATCACTTTTAGATAATTTTTTAAATACACAGATTTAGTAAAAAATAAAGAAATGCCCAGCTTAAAAGACCTAAAGATACGAATTGATAGTGTAAAGTCCACTAGAAAGATTACTAAAGCTATGCAAATGGTTGCAGCTGCAAAACTTAGAAAAGCTCAGGAGTCAGCTGAAAGAGGTAGGCCATACGCTGAGAAAATGCGAGACATAGTGTCTAACCTAGCATCAAGTGTTAAAGATATTGCTGGGGACAATAAGTTTTTGGGAGATGGTAGCGATTGTAAAAAGTTTCTACTGATAGTAGCAACCGCTGAGAGAGGTCTGTGTGGTGGATTTAATTCTTCAATCGTAAAGTTAGCTAAATCAAGAATAGCCGAACTTTCAAGCCAGAACAAAGAGGTAAAGATACTAACAATAGGGAAGAAGGGAAGAGAGCAGCTTAATAGGGAATTTGAGAGTCTTTTTATTGGCCACGTAGATCTGAGTAACGAAAAAAATATCACCATAGACACGGCTAGAAAGATATCAATGGACATTATTTCAAGATTTGAAGACGGTGAATATGAAGTTGCGGAGATTTTTTACAATAAGTTTGCGTCCGTTATCTCTCAAATACCAAGCTCGTATAAACTATTACCCGTTTCATTCAATGAAAAAGAATCTGATGCCAGTAATGTAAGCTTTAATTTTGAACCCG
>CACHMT010000054.1 GCA_902581005.1 uncultured Alphaproteobacteria bacterium | reverse complement strand
ATAAAATTTGTTCCCAATCAGATGCTCAATCAGATATGTATAGCATCTCCGAGTTAGAAGATATTAGAGACAAAAACTTGGTTGAGTTACAGAAAGCTCTTCGCAACAATCGTTGGGGATCTGGACGAACATTAGCGAGCTATGAGAAAGATCTTTTTGATGAACAATCAAAACAAGCAGAAAAAAATAGTGGAGAAATAAGTAGCGATCTGCTGATTACCTATACAAAAACAATACCTCCTGAATGGGCAGATTATAATGGTCATATGACCGAATATCGCTATCTCAACTGTTTTGGCGATGCTTCAGATGCTGTGATGCTCAAAATAGGCTGTGATAAAGCCTATATTGAAGCCGGCAATTCCTACTTCACCGTTGAGACAAATATTAGGCACCTCAACGAGCTTAAGGTAGGGCAAGAAGTATATATAGAAACTAAAATTATAAAAGGAACTGAGAAAAAATTGCATGTTTTTCATATGTTGAGGAATAAAGAAGGAGAACTTTTTGCTACCGGTGAACACCTTCTTTTACATGTTTCTTTAAAAACGAGAAAAACTTGTCCAGCTAGTAAACCTCTTATCAACAAATTGATAGAACTTCAAAAGCAACATCAAGAAATAAGTGTTCCATCAGAGCCAAAAATTATTGTTTAGTTATTTGTAAAATAATTACTAAAATTTTCATCGGCCCATAGCATAGAATTCCTCATTAGGTAACATTGAAAATGTGTTAGCTAGGCGGTTACTCATAGCAAAGAAAGACGCAACTGAGGCTATTCTCCAGGCGTCTTCAATATCAAAACCAAAACTTTCTAAAATTTTAAAATCAGAGTCATTTATATTCTGCGACTCCTTTGCTACTTTCACGGCAAAATCAAGCATAGCACGTTGTCTCTCAGTTATTTTACTCTTTTTATAGTTTATAGCTATTTGGTCTGAAATATTTTTATCTTTGGATCTTATTCTCAAAACCGCTCCATGAGAAACGACACAATAAAGACAATCATTTTGTGCGGAGGTAGCCACAACGATCATCTCCAATTCGGCTTTCGTTATCTTACACTCTGTCTCCATAATAGCATCATAGTAGGTACAAAAACCTCTAAACTCATCAGGTTTTCTTGCCATTATCATAAAGACATTTGGTACAAAGCCTGTCTTTTCTTGCACAGACATCTATCATAAAGATCGTATAATCTACGAGTTCTGGACTGAATGTTGCAGAGAGATTATCTCCTCCACTTTCCAATAAGATAAGATCGAGATCAGGAAATTTTTCGGACAGCTTATCTACTGCTTGTAGGTTAATAGACGCATCCTCTCTAATTGCTGTATGGGGACATCCACCCGTTTCTACTGCTAAAATCCTCTCCGAGTTGATCACTTGTTTTTTCATTAATATTTCAGCATCCTCTTTCGTGTATATGTCATTTGTAATGACAGCCATTGATAGAGACTCTGAAAAGACCTTACATAAACTAGCTGTAAGGCTAGTTTTACCAGCTCCAACCGGTCCACCGAGACCAACTCTAAAGGCATCTCGCATTTGAAAACTCCCCTATGACTTAAATACTTTTCCTTGAAATTCCTCATGCAATAGTGTGCACGTATCGGTCAAATAACAAGAAGAAAATAAATCCTTGTCCCCCGATACAAGCACTTTTCGTGATATCTCATTTATTTTTTCGAAAAGATTTTTCAAAATGTTTGTTGCTCTTTTATGGCCTAAAGGCAGAAGGCGCTGAGCAGCGGCGATCAAATTACTTATATTCGATTGCAAGAATAAAGGCACTAATTCCTCTATCTTTAATTTATGTTTTTTCGCTGCGGTGCCAAGGGCAATAGGATAGGGAAGACCCAAAGGTGTGTCGCTAGCTTTGGCAAAATTATCTCCGGTCATAACTAGCTCATTAAGTTTTGAGGCAGAACAAGAAAAAGCCAAACATAGTTCCTTCAAATCATCTAAATCTTTATCTGTCGAGATTTGATAAGCAAGTTTTAAGAATATTGCGTCATTCCTTAAAAAACCATTTTCTAAATTATTTTCAATCCACGTAACTAAATCAGCTTCATTTTTAACCATCGATTGACTAACAGCATACTCAAGCCCCTGTGAGAAATTAAAGCTCCCTGTAGGAAAGCTTGGTGAGAGCCATTGAAACATTAATTGGTTTTCACTATTCATGATACTTCAGATAATTAGTGGGTATGGGTAAAAGTTCGGCCTACCCCATAAGCGCCTGAGAGAGGGGTGAAGGAGTCTTGAAAATATGAAACTTTACAGTTTAGTTTTTTAAGCATATCCGCAATTACTCTATCCTCTCTCAATATAACGGCTTCGCTACTGATAGCACAATTTAAATGTCTATTACCGACATGCCATATAGCTTTCATTAGATCAATCGTATTTTCAGTTTCTATACGCATAAGTGCCTCTTTAGCAGCTAATACTTTTATCTTTTTTTTACTTTTTAAAATTAATGTACCATTAACTGGTAATTCTGTCGCTTTATCTAATGATAAAAAGAACTCATACCCACTGTCCGAAACAAGCTTTATTTTTCGTTTAAATCGTGCATCAAAATCTAAAGAAATAGTATCATCAAACCCCAAACTTTGATCTGTAACTTCTTCTACTGTATCCATATCAATATAAAAAATATCTCTGTGCCATAGGTAATTCTTTAGCAGGCTCACAAGTTATTAATTCTCCATTTAGCCGTACCTCATAAGTTTCAGGATCCACCTCAATCTCTGGACATAGATCGTTTAGCTTCATACTTTTTTTAGATATGCTTCTTGTATTCTCTATAGGAACAATTTTTTTCCTTAAAGCAAGCTCATCTAGGCCTTTATTTTCACTTGCCGGATGAGAAACAAATATGATTGAGTTTGTCTCCATTGACCTTCCATACGCACCAAACATCGGTCTGCTATATACTGGTTGAGGGGTTGGGATAGACGCATTAGGATCTCCCATTTGAGCACAGGTAATAACACCCCCTATCAGTACCATTTCAGGCTTTACACCAAAAAAAGCTGTATTCCATAAAACAAAGTCAGCTCTTTTTCCAATTTCTATACTGCCTATATGATTTGACATACCATGTGCTATCGCTGGATTAATGGTGTATTTCGCTATATATCTTTTTATGCGTAGATTATCATTCTCACCCTTCTCCTCCGATAACCTTCCTCGCTGCTTTTTCATTTTGTCAGCTGTTTGCCAGGTTCGGATAATAACTTCCCCCACACGGCCCATTGCTTGGCTATCGGAAGCAATAATAGACATAGCACCAACATCATGAAGTATATCTTCAGCTGCGATTGTTTCTTTTCTAATCCTGCTTTCTGCAAAAGCAA
>CACHMT010000053.1 GCA_902581005.1 uncultured Alphaproteobacteria bacterium | reverse complement strand
TAATGCAGGGCCGAATTGGTCTAGATTTGTAGCCATACCTCCTTCACCACAGGCTACGTGAAATGCCATGCATTGACCTTGGTAAGCCATCCTAGGTGCTGGCCCATTAATTAGTGCTAAATCAATTTGTTCGGGTGTTGCTTCATCATTTGCGACCATGTGTAATGCCTCTCGCCACAATGCTTCCTGTAAACGAGTTGCAATAAATCCTGGAATTTCTTTTTTAAGCACAATTGGGACTTTACCGACCGCTTTATAGAAGCTGACCGCCTGATCAACACATAGTTTATTCGTGTATTCACTAGCAACAACCTCTACCAGTGGAAGTAAGTAGGGAGGGTTGAAAGGATGTCCTACTATTGCTCTATCTTTTGTATTGCAGTTCTTTACGATGTCTGAAATTAATAGTCCAGAAGTTGATGAAGCTATAATAATGCTTGGGTTTAAGAATAAATCAATTTGGGAATAAAAATCTTGCTTTACATTTAATATCTCTGGAATGCTTTCCTGCACGAAGTCGACCTCGCTTAAGCTCTCTTTTAAGTTGGTAAAGATTTGCATTTTTTCTAACGATGCTGTTTTATCAATGCCCAATTTTTCTAATGTTTCCCAAGCCGTTTTGATTAATGACTTATAATCATCTATTTCATTCTCTGAGTGGAGATAACATTTTACATTTAGGCCTTTGGCTAGAAAGTGAGCGGCCCAACCAGCTCCTATGGGTCCGCCTCCAATACTGGCTACTGTTGAGATCTTATTTAAACTTTCCAAGCTATTTTCCTTTAAAATTTGGATCTCTTTTTTCAACAAACGCCGCCACACCTTCAGCTGCATCGTCAGATTTAAGCATATTCGAATATGTCGACAAATTGCCTGACCGCATTTCTGAAAAAGCCTCTTTTAAAGCTTTACATTCTATCGCTCTTAAAACTTCCTTTACGCTTTGCATTGCTAGTGGAGCTGTCTGAGACATTTTTTCTGCCCACTCTCTTGCAGAATCTAAAAGTAAGGATTTATCAACCACTTTATTTACCAATCCAAAGCTTTTTGCTTCCTGAGCTGACATTCTACGACCAAGAAAAAACATTTCCATTGCAATATTGTATGGAATTCTTCTAGGTAACCTTTGAAGTGCACCTGCATCAGGAACAATACCTAGCGGCATCTCAGGCAGACCAAATTCAACGTGTTCTGCTGCTATAATCAAATCACAGGACATTGCAAGCTCAAAACCGCCACCAATTGCGTGACCATTTAGAGCGCAAATCACTGGCTTGTTCAAATTCCAATTTTCTGTTAATCCGGCAAAACCACCGTCACCGTAGTCCGCCTTTTCCCACCAATTGTCTAGCGCCATCTCTCCAGAATTAACGGCTTTGAGGTCCCATCCAGCTGAAAATATCTTATCTCCTTCACCAGTAATTATTCCAACTCTAAGGTCGGGATTATCTCGTAATTCCGCAAAAGCTTTTCCAAGATCTTGACTAAGTTTAAGGTCTATAGCATTTACTTTTGGCTTATTGATTTTGATTTCTAGTACTTTTTCTTTTACTTCTACCTCTAGATGACTTGTCATTTTTTATTCCTATTGAAAAGCAGGAAGAACTTCTTCACAGAACAACCCTAGTGATCTCTTCTGTGAACCATGATCCAACCCCATCGATGCGTAATAGATAAAATTATCCACCCCGAGATCTTCATAACGCTTTAATTTTTTAATAACCTCGTCTGGTGTTCCAAACAGTAGATTTTCTTCAAGCATAGTTGGATTATATTCTTCCCTATTTTCTAGTTCTTTCAAAGCAATTTCCTTGGGAAACCCGTCTTTAACGTCACCTAAATTTTTAAACAAATTTTCAAATTGACCTAATATACGTTGAATAGCTCTGATATAGATACTCGATTCTTCTTTGTTCTTATAGACAGCAGCATGCCTCATCATCGCAAAAATAGGTTTGAAGCCATTAGAGGCACTTTCTAAAGCATCAACAAGGCGTTGCTTATAAAGCTCTGCTTCTGAAAATGGTCTAGTTAGAGGCCAAGACATTATATTGCAATGATTTTTTACTGCATAGTCATAGGTTATAGGTGCTCTAGCAGCAACCCATACAGGGGGACCACCTTTTTGCACAGGTTTTGGAACAGACGTAGATAATGGGAAAGACCAAAATTCACCATTATGCTCATAATCTCCTTCCCATAGCTTCTTGATAACTGGAAGACTCTCCTGCATATATTTCCATGCATCAGATTGCTTGAGTCCTGGGTGCATTCGATCAAATTCTCGTTGGTATGCCCCCGAACCTATACCAAATTCAAGGCGACCCTCAGTAATTAGGTCTGTGAAAGCAGCCTCTCCAGCAAGTTTGATTGGATGCCAGTACGGGGCTGCTGCTACAGCAGTACCGAGCCTTACATCGTTTGTATTTTCTGCCCACCATGTAATTATTTGAAAAGGGTTTGGTGCAATTGTCATTTCCAAGGCGTGGTGTTCGGCAGCCCATACAATATTAAAACCACTTTGATCAGCCATTTGTACCATCTCTAGTGTATGGTTTTTCACGTCCTTCATTGATAAAGAGTTGTCTGCTCTTTCTAGATTTATTGCTAAATCAAATTTCATATACTTTATCCCCCTAAAAAATCCTTTATTCTTTATTTCATTACAAATGGATTAGCTGCCGGTTCATCTGACATATTCATCCAAACCGTTTTAGGTCGAGTGTAGTCATATATCGCTTGAAAACCACTTTCTCTACCATAACCTGAGTTTTTAAATCCTCCAAATTCTGCAATCGGAGACACAACCCTATATGTATTAACCCATACTATTCCAGCATGAACTGCCTTACTTACTCTTAGACACCTAGAACTACTTTTTGAAAAAATGCCTGCTGCCAAACCATGTTTTGTATCATTAGCAAGAGATATGACCTCTTCTTCGGTTTTAAATTTTATTACGGATAGTACAGGTCCAAATAATTCAGTATCTACTATTTTTAGTCTCTGACTAGGGCAGTCTACTATTGTTGGCTCAAAAAACAATTCACCAAGACCTTCGGGTGATTTGCCACCGCACAACAAGGTTGCACCTTCTTCTACAGCAAACGCAAGCTCAGTTTTAATATTTTCGAGTTGCCCTTTAGTGCATAGAGGGCCCATTTGGGTTTCGTCCAATAACGGGTCTCCAATTTTTATCTTTTTTGCTTGTTTAACAATTAAGTTTAAAAATTCATCTGCTATATTTTCTTGGAGGTATAATCTCGACCCGGCAACACAGCTTTGACCTGTTGCACCAAAAATTCCAGCTATAGAACAATTAACTGCGTTCTCTATATCAGCATCATTAAATACAATAAAAGGTGACTTGCCCCCTAGCTCT
>CACHMT010000052.1 GCA_902581005.1 uncultured Alphaproteobacteria bacterium | reverse complement strand
AATTGATTTATGATGTTCAAGTATTTTTTCTAATTCTTTCTTAAACTGCTCAATACTTATGTCAGTTATTTGAGATCGACAAATCACGAAAATGCTTTTTAGATCTCTGAGTTTTGCCTCAAGGATAGATGTCAGTATCTTTTTGTCAAAATTTTTGGGGACTTTCCTCGAAAATGAAAATCCACTTTCGTCCAATTTTAATATAAAGTATTTAGAGATCACCTTTAGTTTATCCGTAAATGTCTGCGGTTTATATTGATCAAAAAAAACCTTTGAAAGCACAATTACTGTTTTACCTTCTTTATAATTATTTTTTGATTTGAGAAAACCGTGTGAGTTGTTGGGTAATTTTATAAAATATCCACCTCTCTTAGATAATCTGCGTTGTATTTTTGCTTCAACAAAAGTAAAAGGGGGATAAAATTTAGAGTCAGAGGGAGGATCGATAAACAGATCAATAATCTTGCGGTGATCGGAAACAACTACTGCGTTTCCTTGCCCATATTTTTCAATTATTATTTCCTTTTCCATCTTACTTTTTTTCAAAAAATCCTAGAGCATTTAATATATTTACTAAGCTTGGCAGAGGCAGCCCAATAACGTTTGAATAACAGCCAGAAATAAATGGGAAAAAACACTTTGCTCTTCCTTGTATGCTGTAACCTCCAGCACAACCCACCCACTCTCTAGAAGCAATATATGCCATAATCTCTTTCTCAGTTAGCAACCTCATTTTTAAAGCTGTTTTCACTAACTTCAAACTAACTGAGCCACTATTCTTAACACAAAAAGCGGTGTAAACACTATGTCTTCTCCCAGACAGCAGTCTTAAATATTCTTCAGCCCGTGTTTCATCAGATGTCTTCATTAAAACTCTTTTGCCGACTGTTACAATGGTATCTGCAGTAATTAAATATGATTGCTTTTCAGCGAAAATAGCATTAACTTTTTCGATTGCCATTCTTTTTACGTAGTGCCGTGGACTTTCGTTTGGTTTGAGGCTTTCATCTACATCAGGGATCTCCACTTTATCCGGAATTAGCCCTACCGAATTTAGCAACTCTTTTCTAGCGCTACTTCCAGATCCTAAAATAAGCTTTTTACTTATATCGGTAGTTAATTCTTCCTTTTGTAAGGTCATAGGGTGTCATTTCGACTTGAACTTTGTCACCGGCAAGAACTCTTATTCTATTTTTCCTCATCTTTCCAGCTGTATGCGCTATTATTTCGTGCCCATTTTCTAGCTCCACTCTAAAGGTTGCATTTGGAAGTAGCTCCTTAACCAACCCTGGAAATTCTAGCATCTCTTCTTTTGCCATTTAAACTCCGCGTTTTTATGGAGTTATAAATATTTTTCATAAAAAATAAAGAATTTTTTATCAAAAATATTCTTGAAACCTTTTATTTATTTTTTTGAAGATGATATCCCTAGTGTTTCTGTAAGAATTCAAGGTTTGTTTAACATCGTTTTCAACTTGCAGCGGCTCTTTTACTATCCAACTTTCAATCATAACACTTGAAAAGGTCGAATACTTATGCACCTCTTTTAAAGACTCCTTTGTTAAAGCGATTACAAGATCAAAACTTCCTGCAAATCCACCCTCTCTTTCCATCTCTCTAAGAGATCTTACTCGATGTGTCTTCAACTTCACATTGATTTCATCACAAACTTTCACCGTAAATCCGTCTATCTCTAGCGTGTCAAAAACCCCTGCAGATTGTACAAATATTTTCCTATCAACTAATTTTTTGAATATTCCTTCTGCCATAGGGGACCTAACTGAGTTGTAATTACAACAGAACAGCACAGACTGAATACTTCTATTTTTCAATGTTTACCTTTCATAAGTTAGCGCGTATATCAAAGTGAAAATTCTTCGTGAAGTTTCCATGTCAATTTTAATTCTTCCTTCAAGTCTTTCCATTATCACTCGAGCCCCCTCATTATGAATTCCCTTACGACCCATATCTATCGACTCAATTTTATCTATTGGTAAATTCTTGACCGCGTTGAAATAACTCTCACATATAGTATAATAATCTCTAATTATTTGTTTTAATGGGGTTAACGAAAGAAAAAAGGTTTTTAATATTTCATCAGTTTTGGAAACCACTTCAAACACAAGTGAGTTGTTAGAAAGTGAGATATTTAGTTTAATCTCATCATGGATTTCAAAGCCAACAAGCTGAAAGAAATTACTCTGCTTCAAATCGTAGATTGCTAGGCTTTGTTCTTGCAGAACTTCGGGAGTAGGTAAATTAAAATCATTTTGATTTATACTTATTGCGACCAGCTTTGACATTCTAATTTCACACTAAAGATGTTTAAGTCTCTCAGATATGGAAAGAGAATGTGCTTGAAGGCCTTCCGAGTCCGCTAATCTTACGACTGCAGGTCCTAACTTTTGAAAACCACTTTTGTTTACTTTAGTAACAGAAACTCTTTTCATAAAATCATTAACAGATAGGGAGGAAGAAAACTTTGCTGTTCCGTTAGTAGGCAAAACATGGTTTGAACCGGTAATATAATCACCCATAGCTTCGGGAGACCAATAACCTAGGAAAACTGATCCAGCATTCTTAATATGACTCACATAGCTTTTTGCATCTTCAAAACATAGTTGCAAATGTTCTGGCGCGATTAAATTTGAAACTTCGATTGCTTGTTTTAAGTTAGGAACGATGATAATAGCCCCAAATTTTTTCCAACTACTTCTAGCAACTTCTCTTCTTTTCAATTTTTTTAAGTAATTTTCGATCTCTTTTTCAACCTCTAGGGCATATTTTTTATCGTCGGTAATTAAGATCGATTGTGCACTTTCATCATGTTCAGCTTGTGCTAACAGATCTATAGCCGCAATTTTCTTAGGCATTTTGTTGTCACAAATTAGTAAGACTTCTGATGGACCTGCTACGGAGTCGATACCAACTTTGCCAAAAACTTGCCTTTTAGCTTCGGCTACATACTCATTTCCAGGTCCTGTTATCTTATCTACCTTTTCAATTGTCTCAGTGCCAAGAGCAAGTGCAGCAATCGCTTGAGCACCTCCTACACGCAATACTTTTGAAATGTTCATGGCTGATGCTGCGTAAAGCATTAGAGGGTTAAAAATTCCTTTTGGACTGGGCGAAGCCAAAATGATATCTTGAACACCAGCTACCTTCGCAGGCACAACATTCATTATTGCTGAGGAAGGATATGAGGCTTTACCTCCTGGCACATACACTCCTACTCTATCAATTGGTTTCCACACCCATCCCAACTCAACGCCCAACGGGTCTGTCCAGCTTAAGTTTGAAGGCATTTGCTTTTCATGGAACTCATAAATTCGGGAAATAGCTAGGTCTATCGCCTCCCTATCTTTTAAAGCACAGTTGCCGGTACT
>CACHMT010000051.1 GCA_902581005.1 uncultured Alphaproteobacteria bacterium | reverse complement strand
ATAACAGATTTCAAATCCCAAGTTGCGTCATTGATAGCTAAACGTTTAGAGCTTAATGAAAATCTAAAACTTGAGATGGAAAAAACATCTAGAGAGATTTCAAACAGGGAAGCTGCGGAGTTAGCTTTAGCCGCTGCGAGAGAAACCATTAGTCAAAAAATTTCTAAAGAAAAAATGATGGCTGCATCTAATGAAGCTTTGGAACTATTAGTAAAAAAATTAAAATTTGAAAATCAGTCACTGGAAAGCTTAACGGAGGAAAAGGAATTTGAGCTCAGTAGGGTCAAAGAAAAGATAGAAGCGATTAATAGGGATTTGACTGATGCAGAGAAGCAGCGAGTACTGGAACAGTATGCGATAAGAAATTTACAAGAAAGTCTAATGGAGAAAAAGGAAGAGTTAGCCCTAATAACCCTTACTATTGAGCAAGAAAGAAAAAAAGCGCTAGAAACACTAAAGCTATTGGCCGCTTCGAGAGAGGCGCAAAGGATCTTAAAAGAACGGGCTGATAAATTTGAGAAAGAATTGTCCGGAAATGATAACATTATGAGGGAAAAGGATTTAGCTTTGAGGGAAGCTAGGCTGAGATTGAGTGTTCAGGAGGAAAAAGAAAAAGCTTCAATGCAAGAGGTAGCTAATCTAACACTGGAAACTAATTCCCTTAAAGAGAGACTGAAGGAATTAACAGAGATATTAGATACAACTATCGAAAAGGATTTTTCTAATAATGTAGAAATTAAGTCACTAGGAGCAAAATTAAATGCTGCCCTAGCAAAAGTTGCATCTGAACAAAAAATAAGAGCTGAGCTAGAAGAAAAGGAGCGAAAGAGATTAGAAAATGAAACGAAGAACCTGCGAGAATATAGATCTGTCTTTTTTGGGAGATTAAAAAAGATCCTTGGAGACATTGACGGTATCGATGTTGTTGGTGATAGATTTGTTTTTTCTTCTGAAGTTTTATTTGATAGAGGTTCTGCTGATATCGGGTTGGAGGGTAAACTTCAGTTGGACACTATATCAAATGTACTTAAAGATATTTCGCAAAAGATTCCTGAGGATATAAATTGGGTTCTTAGAGTAGACGGTCATACTGATAAAACGCCGGTTAGTCAGAACAGCATTTTTAAGGATAATTGGGAATTAAGCCAGGCTAGGTCGCTCTCTGTAGTTAAGTATATGATCAGCAAACACGAAATAGATCCCAAAAGAATGTCTGCTGCAGGTTTCGGAGAGCATCAGCCAATTTCCTTCTCCGACTCAAAAGAGGATCTCGCAAAAAACAGGCGGATAGAATTCAAGTTAACAGAGCGATAATTATGAGAGAATATTAGCTTTTACTTTCTTCGATTGTCTTTCGCTTAAAGGTTTAAACGCTAAATCAAGCTTGTTTTTATTTATGGATAATTTTACTATCCCGCCTTTTTTCAGCTCTCCAAAAAGCAATTCTTCAGACAGTGGCTTTTTGATATGCTCTTGAATCTTTCTAGCTATAGGCCTTGCCCCCATTTTTTCGTCATAGCCTTCGTCTGCCAACCATTTCAGCGTATCATCAGAGAACTCAATGGTAACATTTCTCTCTATAAGCTGGCCTTCTAGTTGTAATATAAACTTTTCCACAACTTGCATAATTATATCAAGAGAAAGAGAATTAAACGTAATTACTGAATCCAATCTGTTCCTAAACTCGGGAGTGAACATTTTTACAATCGCTGCGTCTGCTTCCCCCTCTCTTTTAGTTCGATTAAATCCAATTGCCTCTTTCGCTTGCTCGCTGGCGCCAGCATTTGAGGTCATAACGAGAATTACATTTCTAAAGTCAACCGATTTGCCATTATGGTCTGTAAGTTTTCCATGATCCATAACCTGCAGTAAAATGTTAAATACATCTGGATGAGCTTTTTCTATCTCGTCTAGTAAAAGAACACAATAAGGTTGTTGATCAACGCCATCAGTAAGTAAACCTCCTTGGTCAAAGCCTACGTAACCCGGAGGAGCTCCTATGAGACGAGAAACAGAATGCTTTTCCATGTACTCTGACATATCGAACCTGAGCATAGAGATACCTAAAACATCCGCCAATTGCTTACATACTTCTGTTTTTCCTACGCCTGTAGGCCCAGCAAATAGATAGCATCCAATTGGTTTCTCAGGCTCGCGTAAACCCGCTCTGGATAGCTTAATCGACGAAGAAAGCATCTCTATGGCGGTATCTTGTCCAAAAACAACTCTTTTTAGTGATTTTTCCAAATCTTTTAATACTTCTGAGTCGTTTTTTGAAATGCGTTTGGAAGGTATTCGCGCAATTTTTGAAATTATTTCTTCAATCTCCTTAACTCCAATTACTTTTTTCTTTTTGCTAGACGGTAATAAGCTTTGAGCTGCGCCAGCCTCATCAATAACATCAATGGCCTTATCGGGAAGTTTCCTGTCATGAATGTATTTATTTGCGAGTTCGACGGCAGTCTTGAGGCATTCATTTGAATATTTTATTTTATGGTGTTCTTCAAAGTATTGTTTGAGCCCATTCAATATTTTAATACTATCCTCCGTAGATGGTTCAACAACATCAATTTTTTGAAAACGTCTAGCTAGAGCTCTATCTTTTTCAAAGTGATTTCTATACTCTTTATAGGTTGTCGATCCCATACATCTAAGTGTGCCACTTTGAAGTGATGGCTTTAATAGATTTGATGCGTCCATAGCGCCGCCTGAGGTTGCACCTGCTCCAATAACAGTGTGAATTTCATCTATAAACAAAACTGCCTTAGGGTCTTTTTCTAATTCTTTCATAACCAACTTTAAGCGCTCTTCAAAATCACCTCTGTAACGTGTACCAGCAAGTAGAGCTCCCATATCTAGCGAATAAATAGTTGATCCTTTTAAAATGTCGGGAGTCTGATCAGAAATTACTTTCCGTGCTAAACCCTCTGCTATAGCTGTTTTACCGACGCCGGGGTCTCCAACAAGTATGGGGTTATTTTTCCTTCTTCTACAAAGAATTTGGATACATCTTTCAACCTCTAAATTTCTCCCGATTAGCGGGTCAATATCACCGGTTTTAGATTTTTCATTAAGGTTTACACAGTATTTAGAGAGAGCGGTTTCCTTTTCAGGGTTAATGTTGGTATTTTCAGATCTATCCTTTTGATCTCCTTCGTCAATTTCTTTTGTTTCTTCATAGTTTGGGTTTTTTGATACTCCATGCGCTATAAAATTTACTGCGTCATACCTAGTCATTTGTTGCTCTTGAAGAAAAAATGCTGCGTGACTTTCCCTTTCTGCAAAAATTGCCACCAAAACATTAGCTCCAGTTACTTCATTTCTTCCTGAACTTTGCACATGAATCGCAGCTCTTTGTATTACTCGTTGAAAACCAGTTGTTGGAACGGCCTCACTACCTTCGACCTCAGTAACTAAACTCCCTAACTCATTATT
>CACHMT010000050.1 GCA_902581005.1 uncultured Alphaproteobacteria bacterium | reverse complement strand
GAGGAGAAATTAAAGGAATTAGCATCTCTTGCACAAACAGAGGCTGATGGCGAAACAAAAGGTTCATCAAAAGATTCCGGTTCAGGGATAACAGATAAAGAAAAGTCGGCAGAAGAAGCGTCAGCCAATCAAGCAGCGAATGAACTTGAAGTTGCTTTAAAAAATGAAATAGATAAGGGTCTTGTTAGTGTAGAAAGAAAAGATGGCAAGGTCTTCGTGACAGTAGGCTCTGGTGGAGCATTTTCATCAGGATCAGCGGAGTTAACGTCTCAAGCAAGACAGATTATGGCAAAAATTGCTGACAAGGGGGTAGGAAATGCAGGGACAGTGACTGTTTCTGGCCATACTGATAATGTTCCCTTGATGTTTGGAGGAAATTTCAGAGACAACTGGGATTTAGCTGCAGCTAGAGCATCTAGTGTCGTGCAAGAGCTCGAGAAAGCTGGAAACATAAGCACAGATAGAATGAAAGCGGTGAGCTTTGGTGAGTCGAAGCCAATTGATACAAATGAGACTTCTGCTGGAAGAGAAAAAAATAGAAGAATTGAGATTGAAATAAATTTCTGATTATCGTACTTGATCACCGTATGGATTTATTTGTACCAAATGCATTGTTAAAATTCGATATCAACAAAGATCTTACAGCTGTATTTCGATAGATTTGACAATTACTACTTACGTTATCAACTTCGAAACAGAAGTAGTAAAAAGCTTGTTGGTTTGAATAACCAAAATTGTGACCTTTCTGCGATCGATACTAAAATTTTTTTAAAATGGAGGGATCTAACAATGCATCCATACGACATGTGCTTGCGCCGGATTTTATCTACCCTCGTGAGCTATATATAAAAGCGGCCCCAAAGAGAGGATTTAGGTCTATGAAGGGATATGAAAAAATAGGGTTTTCCTTATTGCATTAAAAAGTAAGATAATCGAAATTTTGTAAGATTAATCGAAAAAAAATCAGAAAATGATTTTCTCAATAATCATTTGTTTCTCTTCTTCAGAACGCATTGGCAAATTTGGTATCCCTGCTGTTTTATAGATGAGATCCATTACTGGAAAAGCAAAAGCTGTGAGCCAGGCTATTAATATATCATTATGACAGTACATCTGCGTCTTTGGTTATTATAAACCAATTAAAATATTAAGGTAAGATCATTCAAATTTTTTTTATGGGATCTGCTATGGAAAGTTGAGAGGTATTTTAGTATTTTTTGGATACACTATTCATAAAAAATTTTGGGTCTAAAGATTATTTTTATATTTACTAAATTCTATGAAATAGAATTTTATTTTTAATCGCGCTATGATGGACTGCGATTTGACTGTTAAAAGTTTAAGCCGTAGAGACTTTCTTAAATTTAGATTAGGGAAGGATAATATTAGAAAAATTATCCAGAATTACTTTGAAACGATCAAGTACACTTTAAGTAAAAATAGGCATTTTGTATTAAAAACAATATCAATCAAGCTTGTTATTAAACAAAAAAGTAATGGTGAGATTAACTGAAATTAGTGCTAGCCATCCAAATCTTATTGCTCGTTACTCTATACTCTTGCTTCGAAAGTCCATGCATTTATTCACCTATTTATTGTAGGAAGATATAGTTAGAGACCAATACATACTAGTTAGGAAAATTATTACTCAAAAACAAAATGCACACCTGAGTGGGTGGTTAAACTTATTCAGAGTTCTTATGTGTATTGTTGTGAGGCTTTGAGAACATTTCCAGATTTATTCCTTTTCCTAGGCTTAGGAACTTCCTTTTTATATGGTTTTACGACGGCATTTATAAAATTAACTTTTTCATCGAGGTTCCGACACATCTCTTGAGCTTCTTTATCGGATCTTGCCGCAACTATTGCCCATACTTGCCTATCCTGAAACAGCCCGTAGCTTCTTCTAAGAGTGACTTGGCCTTTTCTTAAATAGAGGCCTACTAAAACGACTGCTAATATAAAAAGATATATATTTACGCTGAAGGTGATAAGATAAACACAAAGTATCGCTAACAATGGCTCCCACATTTTCTGTTGCACCAGCCATACCGGAGGTAAGATAACTGCGAGCTGAGTATGTGTGGTATCGTAGACATCTACCACTCTTTTAACATCTCTCAGTGCCTCAAAAATACGGTATTCCTCTTTCTGTCCCATTTCCCTTTTCTGAAACAATTCCATAATCATCTGAGACTCTTCAGGACGCGTGAATTCAAAAATTCCACCTAATGGACCTCTGGTAAATATCTCAAAAAACTTACCATTTCTCCATACCGTTAAGAGCCACATGTCACCTTCTTCTCCACTAGACAGTAGATCAACCAATTTATCTATGCTCTCATGATAACTGCTTCCATCTACCGCAACTATCACATCATTTTCTTTCAGTCTTAAAGCTTTAGTTCTAGAAGATTGGCCATGCTCTTTAAGCTTTAAGAAAGTTTGCAGTTGTGCTTCTTCAGAGGAACTTTCGTTCAACTTATTAGAATTTTCGTCGGACATTTCTGACTTAATGAAGTCCTCGTTTTCGCTCTCTGATTGTTGACTATTTAAATCTTGCATAGTAGCTGTTTCCAAAAAATCATGGGAATTTAATCAGTCCATCTGAGCTCTTAATTTTACTGAATATTTCTTCGTTCTTTTTATAGAGAGATCTGATTTCTTTTGTTAATTGGTTTTGAGACTTAGATATCTCTTCCATTACCATATTGTCAGATGTAGAAGCATTCATATCCTTTAAAGAAGCGAGGAGTTCATTTTGATAAGCATCAATTCCTTTACTAAGCTCATTAAGCCTTTTTTCAAATGATTGGGCTATTTTTTCAGCAAATATATTAACTGCTTGCTCTGTATTTTTGGTCATTGCGTCCTGTAAGCCTTTGTTTTGTTCAAGTACTCTGCTAGCGAGAGCATTTGTTGCAACAGAAATTTCTTTTCTCAAAGAAGATAACTCCTCTACTAATTTTGCATTCTGTTTTTCGAGTGCTACCTGACTCTCCATGGCCACTGATAAAGCTTTGACGTTATCTTTGAGATCATCAACATTTTCTGCAAAAATCACAAGAGCCTCTCTATTTGTAGTCGTCATCACACTCAAGTCTGACATTGAACGAAAATAGAGTACTGATGAAAATATCATCGCTACTATTGCTGCGATCATAGAGCTTCCAAAAATTATAGTCGTATAACGATGTATTTGCTTCACTTGTGTCTCCAGTTTTTTATGCTCTCTTTTTACTTTGTTGTATTCAGAGGTTACATCAGTCGCCGCGTCTGCTGCATCTAGGGCGATTTTAATACTTTCTTCGATTGTACTTAGATCTGAACTCATTAATGTGACCTCCCGCGAGATTCAATTATTTTTTTAACATTTCTACGTTTGTAGTAAGCACATTTCATGCCAGTTGTTGCCATAACCTCTTGGTAAGGAATCTTTGACGACTTGAAACCAAACTTTCGACAACCCCACCTTCGTCTAGGATCATGTGTAATAAACAAATGAATGCATTGATTACAAGTTGTCATGATTTTCTATTTTTTTTCTCATTGATAGAGTCAAAAAGG
>CACHMT010000049.1 GCA_902581005.1 uncultured Alphaproteobacteria bacterium | reverse complement strand
ATTTATTAAAAAACCCTCTGGTAATAGCAGTACTGGTGTCTGTTATTGTAAAGTCTTCGGGAATAAATTTAAATGATAGTATTGCTGAAACTATTTCATCTAAGCTTGCCCAGACTACAATGCCGATAGGTTTGATATCAATGGGGATAATTTTATCGCATTATTTAAACAGAGTATTAACAAGCCTCACCATTACTATTTCTTTTCTTAAGTTACTTTTTGCGCCCTTAGCATTACTAATAATAACCGGTTTTTTCTACCAATTTAATTATCCAAACAATTTTTTAGGAACATTTTTAGTATCACTTGGCCCATGCGGGGCCTTTTCTTTAGCCCTATGTGCAGCTTATAATGTAAATCCAAGCGAAATAGTTAAGGCAATTTTTGTCACAACTGTTATTTCTTTTTTTATTTTAACCCTGTTTATAGGAATTGTATTAAATAACCTGTAATGTTTATTTTAATAGCACTCCAGGAACAAGATTAATTTTATACAAACATAATTATGAAAGGTCTTGGAATTACGAGATATAGGCACTATATCATAATTCAAAATAGTTCAGTTATATTATACAACTTACAATAGAGCAAATTTGCGATTTTTAAGGAACACACCATGTCTTTCAGACCTATAAAGGAAAAAAAATTAGCTCAACCATTCACCGAAGGAGCAGGAGTAAGTCTCTTTAGAGCATTTGGATTTAGTGACCCAGATGAATGTGACCCTTTTCTTATGCTAGACGACTTCAGAAATGATGATCCTGAAAAATTTAAGGCTGGTTTTCCATGGCATCCTCATAGAGGAATAGAAACAATTACATATGTACTTGATGGAACTGTGGAACACCAAGACAGTCTTGGAAATAGGGGTAGCTTGATTGGTGGAGACGTACAGTGGATGACAGCCGGTTCAGGTATATTGCATCAGGAAATGCCGCTCGGTAACAAAAACGGCCAAATGCATGGGTTTCAGCTTTGGGCTAACCTCCCCTCTTCTCAAAAAATGGTGGCTCCTCGTTATCAGGACGTCAGCGGCTCAGATATTCCATTGATCGAGGAGGATGATGGCTCAAAAATAAAAATAATTGTTGGTGATTATAAGGGCATTAAGGGACCTGTTGACGGCATCGCAGCAGAACCACAATACTTTGATATTTATATTCCCCCTTTTACTAAAAAAGAGATAAATATCGATGCATATAGAAATTGCTTTGCCTATGTTTTTCAGGGAAGTGCTGATTTTGCATATTCTTCTAAACCTATAGGTATTAGAATAGAAAAAGAATTAAAAGGTGAAGAGTTGAATATTAGGGATTTATCAGGAAACAGAACATTAATTCGGTTTGACACTGGTGACTCAGTCTCTTTAATATCTGGAAAAGATGGAGTTCGGTTCTTATTGATATCAGGAAAACCCATTCAAGAACCTGTAGCGTGGCATGGCCCTATAGTGATGAACACGCAAGCGGAGTTAGCACAAGCTTTTAACGAACTTAGAAATGGGACTTTCATTAAACCTTTACATTAATACTGTAAATAATTGTTTTTAAATAATAATAACCAATAGGTTATATTAACAAATGGCTCTTTATTAGCTTGTCATTTAGCTGATCGTATTTGCCACTCCACGCTATTTTTCCCTTCACTAAAAAATAAAAATGATCCGCTAATGTAGAAAGCTTCTCTAAGGATTTATCTACTATAATAATGGATAAGCCTGACTTCTTTAAAGTTGCCAGCACATTCCAAATCTCTTTTTGTATCAAAGGGGAAAGCCCCTCAGTTGCCTCATCTAAAATCAATAATTTTGGGTTTGTCATTAGTGCCCGCCCAATTGATAACATTTGCTGCTCGCCTCCAGACAATGAATTACCTAATTGATACTTTCTATCAAGCAGTCTTGGGAACAGATCATAAATTTTTTTTTGATTCCATTCCCCTTTTTTGGCGCTTACCAACAAATTTTCATGAACAGTAAGGTTTGAAAATATTCTTCTTCCTTCTGGCACAAGACCAATGCCGAGTTTCGCTATTTGAAAATCAATCAAATCATGTATGTTGACTGAATTGAATTTTATCAGTCCGCTTTTTTCACTTATAATACCACACACACAATGAATAAGTGTGGTCTTCCCCATACCATTTCTTCCCATCAAAGCAATAACGGATCCCTCATTAACTAGAAAATCAACTTCAGAAAGAGCAATGCTTCCACTATAAAAAGCACTAAGTTTTTTTGCTTCAAGTAAACTCATAAATCGCCCCCTAAATAAGCATTTTGTACTAACTTACTCCTCCTAATCTTTTCTACACTGCCACTTTCAATAATTTCTCCTTCGTTTAGCACAGAAATAATATCTGCTAATGCAAAAACTGCTTGCATATCATGTTCTATAAGTAATATCGGCATATTTTTTTTTATGCTTTTAAGCAATTCAATTAGCTTAGAACTCTCTGCCTGATCAAGACCTGCAAAGGGTTCATCTAATAATAATATTTTTGGACCCATCGCAAGTGCCATTGCTAACTCTAGTTTTCTTTTATCTCCATGACTTAGCGTCGACGCAACTTTTGTTCCCAAAGATTCTAAAGATAATTGATTTATTGTTTGATAAACAAAACTAGATTCTGATGAGTTACTTTGAAATTTTCTAAACAGCATTTTGAAAATGCTTCTTTTCTGTTTCACCGCTAATAAAATATTTTCAAATACGGTCATAGACCCAATAATTGATGATACTTGGAAGCTTCTAATACATCCACGGTGAACTCTTGCAATTTCACTTAAGTGGTTGACCTTTCTATCTAGAAGCATTACCACGCCTTGGTCTGGTTTTAGCTCTCCAGATATCATTTTTATTAGAGTAGTTTTCCCTGCTCCATTCGGACCAATGAGAGCATGTAATTGATTTGATATCACCGTTAGACTAATATCTTTTGCAACAACTACGTTGCCAAAACACTTGTTGATACCAGATAGCTTTAAAATTTCTTTTTTTTTGGCCATTGACCTAATCTTTTATAAATAAACCTGAAACACCCTTCGGAAAATAAAGAACTATTAATACTAGAATTACGCCGAGCCAAAATTGCCAATTTTCTGTTACCTCACCAAGGAATTGCTCTAACAATATAAACACTATAGCCCCTAGCAATGGTCCAAATAGCCTTGCACTTCCTCCAAGTATAACCAAAACAATTAGTTCTCCAGAAGTTTGCCAACTTAAAGATGTTGGACTAACGAACCTATTAAGATCTACATACAAGGCGCCCGCTAAACCTGTTATCGCTCCAGATATCACAAAAGCCGTTAATTTAAGCGTATAAGGATTAAGACCTAATGATATCATTTTTTCTTCATTTTCTTTGCAGCCTTTTAAAAAATTTCCAAAATTCGAATTTATAACCCAATTCAAAATAAACCCAACAATACATAAGCAAGCGAAGCAAATAATAAAAAAGTTTAACGGAAGCATTGTGTTTATTGAAAATAAATCATTCCTTACATATGTAGACAAACCATCTTCACCACCATATTTTGTCCACCCTACTGAAAAATAGTAAGTCAT
>CACHMT010000048.1 GCA_902581005.1 uncultured Alphaproteobacteria bacterium | reverse complement strand
TGCCGCCTATGCTTGAGTTTAAAACTGAGCTTTCAACTTCTTTTATAAGGTTGTCATGCTTTCTTCTGTAAGCAATTAGATCTGAAATCGTTCCAATTTTAAGCTTATGTATATAAGCGAATTTCTTTAAATCTTTGAGCCTTGCCATGCTTCCATCATTATTCATAATCTCACATATAACTCCAGAAGGGTTTAATCCTGCAAGCCTAGATATATCTACAGCAGCTTCGGTATGACCTGCTCTTATAAGCACGCCACCATTTTTTGCTCTCAAAGGAAAAACATGCCCAGGTGTAGCTATTTCTTCTGTTCTTACTTGTGGATTTATTGCTACTGATATTGTTTTTGCACGGTCATGGGCTGATATACCTGTTGTAACGCCCTCACGTGCCTCAATAGATACTGTAAAAGCTGTCTCGTGTCGAGAGGAGTTAGTTGCAGCCATCAAAGGCAATTTCAACTTGTCTATTTGTTCAGAGGGAAGTGCTAGACAAATTAATCCTCTGCCATATGTTGCCATAAAATTCACAGCATCTGGTGTTGCCATTTGTCCTGGTATTACAAGATCTCCCTCATTCTCTCTTTCTTCATGATCGACTAGAATGAACATTTTCCCGTTTCTAGCATCATCGATTATTGATTGCGTGGAAGATATTTCAACACCTTGTTCTTTCATATTTTTTTTATTTTCCTGAACTTAATATCCGATCTACATATCTCGCTAGAATATCTATTTCAATATTAACTTTCTCTCCAATATGCATTTTTTGCCAAGTCGTATTATCTTTCGTATGGGGAATAAAGTTTATATCAAAGGAAGAAGAATCTACTTGATTTACCGTTAACGATGTTCCGTTCAACGTGATAGATCCCTTTTCAGCAATAAATTTTGCTAATTTTTTATCAGTTTGGAACGTAACTTGAGTGCTTCCCTCAACATCTAGAATTTTTTCTATTGATCCAGTACCATCTATATGGCCAGTCACAATGTGCCCCCCTAATTCATCACCAAGCCTCAGGGATCTTTCAAGATTTACTTTTCTCCCAGGTTTCCATCCAAAATCTTTATCTCCAATAATTGTTTTCAATATAGTCTCACTGGATATGTCTACTGAAAACCAATTTTTATTCTCAAAAATACCAGAATCTGTCACTGTCAGACAAACACCATCACAGCATATTGATGCACCCAAGTCTATTTCAGATACATTATAAGTGCAGAAAATTTTAGCTCTTGTGTCTTTAATCTTTTCAATTTCGGCTATTTCGCCTACGTCAGTAATAATTCCCGTAAACATATTTAATCCTTTCTAAGAATTAGCTATCCACTTTGCTTCGATGTTATCTTTCCATCTCAGTAAGGATGTTAAAGTCAAGTTTGGAAAATCTCCTAACCTTGCATCGAGTGGCAAAAAATCATTAAAACAGGAAGTAGCGGAATCATTTATAATTTTATTTCCAGTAAACATCACAATTTCATCAAACAAGCCGATCTTAAGAAATGATGTCCACACCCTTGCACCACCCTCAACCAACAAACGATTTACCCCCATCCTAGAAACAATTTTTAGAATTTCCTGCATATTTAAAAACTGTTGTTCTTTATTAGCTTGCTCTATATTTACTTCTCTAAAGAATTTACGATCTTTTCTGACCTTGTCCTTTAGTTTCTTACTAGTGATAATGTGTACTTTATCTTTTCCTACGTTATCAAATATTGATAAATTTTCGAAGCCAGATAATTCGAAATTCGTATCTAATATAAAAATTTGCTTGTTCTCGATTGACTCAAATTGATCTCTTAAATTCAGGCGTGGATTATCAACAAATATGCTGTTTTTACCTATTAATATGGCATCGTTCTCTGATCTGAGAAGTTGGACCCTCTTTCTACATAATGAATTGGTTATCCATTTGCTCTCTCCATTTTTTGTAGCAATTTTACCATTAATAGAGGAGCCTATCTTTAGTGTTATATATGGAAAACCAGTTTTTTTTTGTTTCAAATATCCCTTTAAAATATCTGAATTTTCTCTTTCATAGATTCTAGTTTCAATACATTCAATACCTGCTTTCTCCATTATTGACTTGCCTTTACCGTTAGTTCTATTATCCGGATCTGTCGCTAAATAGATAACACGATTTGCTCCAAAATTTACAATTTCTTTTGCACAAGATGGAGAAGTAGTTTCGTGTGCGCATGGCTCCAACGTGATGTAGATATTAATATCTTCTATTTTTCTTTCTTCTTTAAGCAGAGGGTGGTCTGAGGCTTGTTTCATGGCCATAATTTCTGCATGAGGTCTTCCCCCTAATTGAGTATTTCCTCGACCGATTATTATATCTTTTAAGGTAATTACACAGCCAACTGAGGGGTTTTTACCAGTGAGACCTACATTTCGTCTAGCTAAGTTGAGAGCTAATTTCAGAAATTTCTTGTCATCTTTCGAGATGTATGAGTCGATCATCTAAACCGTCTTCTTTGGTTCAAGTTTGCCCGGGTGAAGTTCTGACATAAAATCCTCAAAATCCCCAAGTTCTTGAAAATTTTTGTAAACACTGGCAAATCTGACATAGGCTACCGTATCAATCCTTGATAGTGTTTCCATCACTATTTTACCGATAATCTCAGACTTTATATCAGTATCACCGATACTTTCCAACCTCCTAACAATACCTGTAATCATTTGCTCAATACGCTCAGATTCAATAGGTCTTTTCTGAAGTGCTATTCTAATAGATCTTTCAAGTTTATTCCTATCAAATATCTCTCTTTGATTTTTCTTTTTGAGTACATAGAGATCTCTTAGTTGTACTCTTTCATATGTAGTAAAGCGACCAGCACAACTAGAACAGTGCCTTCTTCTCCTTATAGATATATGATCATCTGAAGGTCTACTATCCTTTACCTGTGTGTCTAGATCTCCACAAAATGGGCAGCGCAAGTTATACTCCCTCTAATCTACTTAAACCTGATATAACTATATCTTTAGTAGATATAATTTCCAACAAGTTATCAGTATATTCTTTATTGGTCTAAAAAGGATCTTAGTTTTCTACTTCTGCTTGGATGTTTCAATTTTCTCAGTGCCTTAGCCTCAATTTGTCTTATTCTTTCCCTAGTAACGCTGAATTGTTGCCCAACCTCTTCAAGGGTGTGGTCTGTATTTACACCAATACCGAAGCGCATCCTTAACACTCGCTCTTCTCTCGGAGTCAAACTCGCTAATACACGTGTAGTCGTTTCTTTTAGATTACCTTGAATAGCGTTGTCTAATGGCAACAATGCATTTTTATCTTCAATAAAGTCACCGAGTTGACTATCTTCCTCATCACCAATTGGCGTTTCTAAGCTAATTGGTTCCTTAGCAATTTTCATAACTTTTCGAACTTTGTCTAATGGCATCTGTAATTTTGACGAAAGTTCCTCTGGGGTTGGCTCCCTTCCTATTTCATGGAGCATTTGTCTGCCGGTTCTTACGAGCTTATTAATGGTCTCAATCATGTGAACGGGTATTCTAATTGTTCTAGCTTGATCCGCAATAGATCTGGTAATAGCCTGTCTTATCCACCAGGTAGCATATGTAGAGAATTTATAACCTCTTCGGTATTCAAATTTGTCTACAGCTTTCATCAGACCAATGTTACCCTCCTGAATAAGATCAAGAAATTGCAGTCCTCTATTAGTATATTTTTTCGCAATTGATATAACTAATCGCAAATTTGCCTCTACCATCTCTTTTTTTGCGCCTCTGGCCTCATTTTCTCCCTTTTTTACCTTTTGAACTATATTCCTGAATTCAGAGATATCTACGTTAATAATCTTACCAATCTTTGTCATTTCAGCTTTAAGTTCATTGACTTCAGCACTGTGATTTTTCCCTAGCACTTCCCAACCTCTGGACTTAAGCTTAGAAACTCTATCTAAC
>CACHMT010000047.1 GCA_902581005.1 uncultured Alphaproteobacteria bacterium | reverse complement strand
TTAACACTATCTGAGTCAAAGAACTTAGAAGAGGCCGCAAAAAACCTTTTCACTTTTCTTCATATTTTAGATCGATTGAGCGAATCTAAAGGTGGAATTCCTATAAAAGTAGCTCCTATACCATCAATTGGTGTGGGAGCAGCGATAAACGATAGGCTAATGAGAGCAGTAGCTAAATAGTGAAATTTAGGAGGATCCAGCATACGAGGATAATTTAGAGGGATCAATTCCTATGAGTAATAAAGCATCTGTCCACTTCGTTTGATGATCGACGCTGAAAATAAGGTTTTGGAATTTCTCTGATACAAACCAACTATCCATCATAATTTCATCTTCTAATTGTCCCGGCGCCCAGCCAGAATAACCTAGTAAAAAAATTGCTTTTCTAGGCCCCTTTCCTTTCTGGATGTCATCTGTAATTTCTTTAGTACCTGTTACAGAAATTTCTTCACAAACCTTAATCGTTTTTTTGTCTATAAAGTACTCAGGCGAATGGATCACAAACATCGCATTTGATGCTAGGGGGCCACCTATAAATACGTCTTCATTAGTTAAGTATGATTTTTTTTTTTGTAGCCTATATTAGTCCATATTTGCTCTAGGCTAACATCTATAAGGGGCTTATTTAAAATAAAACCCATCGCGCCATTAGCATTATGTTCACAAATAAGAATTATGCTTTTATCAAAAACACCATCCGAAATTTCTGGCGACGAAATCAATAATTTTCCTTTACAGTTTTCATAAATCATTCTTAATTATAGATTGAAAAAAAAAATATGCATAAAATTAATAGAGTTACCAAATTAGAGGAACAAAATTTTGTTAAAAATAATCTTCGTTTTTACTGTTCTCTTCGTCAACTTAACCTTACTCAAACCAAGTTTTTCTCAGGCAAATGTAGAGTACTATAATGTATCTAAAGATAGCTCAACCAAGGGTGCTATAAGCATAGCGTTTCCTGAGGGTTGGAGTACATATTGGAAGTTTCCAGGGCCAAATGGGTTCATGCCTAAGATAAGAATTTTAAATGAAAAAAATGTAGAATCATTTTCTATTTCTTGGCCATATCCAAAAAAAATGGGGCCTAAAAGTTTTACGTATCTTGGATACGATGATAACCTCTTGCTACCGATAGAATTAAAAAAATTAGATGACCGAAAAAAGATATATTTACATTTAGATATCTCTTTTGGCATTTGCAAAAGCGTCTGTATTGTTCAGAATAAAACCCTAGAAATAAGTGACGAAGGTGATCTTAATTATTTGGTTCTAGATAAGCTTCTAAAATCAAAAAACAGAATTACGATGACAACAAGTTTTGGCAATTCTAATAAATGTACAATAAAGAAAAAGACGGATAAGGAATACCGAATTACCATTGAAAATAATTTTATGAAAAATAATGAAACAGTGAGTAGCGTTTTAGTAGATTATGAGGGAAATTCGTGGATTATAGAAAAACAGTCATTCTCTCCGAATAGTGGGAAAGTGGAGGCTTTACTGAAATTAAAGGATCCTTCAAAGAAAAATAAAGATAAAGAGAATTTTTCTATTTTATATTTAGATAATCATGTACCTAAGAGAACTATTGGTTGTCCGGCTTAATTCTTTTTCACAATGTAGGCTTTCGGATTGAAAACACTCTATCTTGAATTTGTTTCAAAAACGCAAACCAAATGTAAAACAATCCTAAGCATACGAAAGCGGTAAAAAAGATAAAAAAGTAATCAAAGGAAAAAAGTAATTGGATAAAAATAAGACCCAATACTCCTAAAAAGAAGACTGAAACATAAATTAAGTTTTTCCACCCATTTTGCGCATTAAGCCTAGCTGAAAAAACAAATCTCCTAAAAGACTTATAGTGCTTATATAAATCATGCTGTACTGCGATGAACACCGGTACTATTATCAGCAAGATTAACATCCCAAAGCCTAGCCCAAAAACTAAAGTGATTACAGTTGGCTTTAAAAACTGAGCATCTCTTGATTGTTCGAATAATAAGGGAGCTAATCCGAAAACTGTTGTGAGTGTTGTTAAAAGTATTGGTCTTAACCTATCGCATGTTGCTTTAATGATAGCTCCGGTATTGTCCATTTTCTTCTTGTATTCATTAAAAGTAGAGATAAGTACAATTGAGTCATTTATAATAATTCCTGTCATCCCAATTAATCCAATAATACTGAACATAGATAAAGCTATACCGTAGACATAGTGGCCCCATAGAGCCCCAATTAACCCAAAAGGGATTATAAGCATGATAACCATTGGCCTAGACCAGCTCGCAAACACCCACGCTAAAGTTAAATAAATGCCTAAAATACATAAAAGAAAAGCGATAAGTGCATCGTCTAAAAACCTTCGTTCCTGTTCAGCTAAACCGGTTAAACTACTTATTACGCCAAACCCCTCTTCGATTGCTGGCAAAATTTCGTTTTGTATTCTATCTTTTACTATTTCAGCTTGTTCTGCATCTTCCTCAGACAATTGTCCTGTGACTGTTATTATCTTTTGCCCATCTTCCCTAGTTACTGATGAAAATCCATACTGTGCTTTGATTTCTACAATATCAGATAAACTTCCATAATGCCCTCTATTGCTTCTAACCTTAGCGTTTTGAATGAAATCACCATTTAAATTCTCCTTCGATAACTCTATTATTATTTTTCCAGTTTTATTCCCTTTCAAAAAGGTTAATGTCTCAATTCCATTTAACCTATCTGATAACTGCCTACCTATACTATCTATTGTAAAGTCTAGTTTCTTCCCACGATTAGTTAAAGTAATGATATATTCAGTCTTGTCATAACCTTGCGAATCTTCAAGCGCAGAGATTTCCTGATAAGAAGAAAGAGAAGCTTTTAACTGTTCGGCAGCTTCTTTTAAAGTTTTTGTATCAGACGCCGCCAAGTTTATAGAAATGCCGTCTCCGCCAGGACCAGATCCCCATCTCCTAAAACTTATGGTTTCTAAAAGTGGACTTTTGTTTACTTCATCCTGAAGCGCCGCAAGATAGGTAAAAGACGAATAAGGCCTTAGATCAGCGTCAATTAACTCTACAGTGAAAGAACCAAGTAAGTCTTTATCTTTATTTTCAGCGCCTGAAATACCACGACCTTCGTTTCCACCAATTTGGCTAATTTGAAAAGTAATAGGATTTTTGCCATTTTCTTCTTCAAACCCTGCAGCTACTTTTTTATTTGCTCTTTCTAATTCTCGTATCATAGCCAAAGTATGCTTGCGCTCAGCGCCAGAGACCATTGCAATATTAGCCGTTAAACGCCCTATCTCTGGTGGATTCCAAAACCTCCATTTAACATCACCAGAGACTAACAAACTTACTGAACAAAAAAGAAGTGAAAGCATAAAGACCAAACTTAGGTATCTATACTGTAAATTAAGTTGTATAAAAGCTTTAAAATATTTGTTTTTAAAAATTTTAAATTTTTCATTAAATTTTTGACTTGGAACATTATACCACTTAATACCTTTGGCACTATTTTTTAAGCTGTGATACATATGGTTTGGAAGAATGAGAAAGCACTCTAATAGGGATGCAACCAATACCAAGATAACTGTATATGGAATGTCAGCAATCAATGATCCAAACCTGCCACCTATAAGTACTAAGCCACTAAAAGCCAAAACAGTGGTTATGGTGGCAGTAAAAACTGGAAGTCCCATAAATGTAGCTGCGTTTTTTGCAGCGTTATATGGGTCTTCCTTTAGAGATGACGCACGATAATCTGCATGTTCGGCTACTACAATCGCATCATCTACCACAATCCCCAAACAGATAATTAAAGCAAAAAGTGATATCATATTAATTGAAATACCTATTAGGTACATCAAGCCAAAGGAAGCAAAAAGTGCAACTGGAATTCCAACAGCTACCCAAAAAGCTGTTTCTGCATTCAGAAATAAAAAAAGAAAAAATAAGACTAAGATTAATCCAACTACTCCATTAGAAATCAATATATTTAATCTATTCTTAATTGCCTCCGTACGTGTCCCAGACAATTCGATAGTTAGCGTTTCAGGCATGTTTAGCTGAAATTTTT
>CACHMT010000046.1 GCA_902581005.1 uncultured Alphaproteobacteria bacterium | reverse complement strand
AATGGATTGTCTACAGGTACAGCTCGGGAACTGCCGTGTATTATATCAGTCATTTTTACTGCTCGTTTTTGACTACGACACTACCATCACTTGAATTAAAAAGACACACTAAATTATATTTTTTCTATATTCTTTAACTAGAGAGATAAAGTGCTTACCTCTTTCTTCAAAATTCAAGTATTGATCAAAACTAGCACAGGCAGGTGAGAATAAAATCGTGTCTCCTTGTGTGGCAATACTTATCGCACTATCAAAAGCATCGTTTAAAGTATCAAATTGCTTAGTTTCATGACCCTCTAAGTTACTTGCTATAAGAGATGCTGCCTCTCCTATAAGGTATATCCTTGAAATATTTTTCATGCTATCTTGCAGTTGAAAAAAATTATCTTCTTTAGCACGCCCTCCTAAAATCAAATGGACATTCTTAAAAGTTTTTAGCGCATGTATAGTTGCATCAACATTTGTCGCTTTACTATCGTTAATAAATGCTACGCCTTTAATTTCGTCTACCCATTGACTCCTATGCGCAAGCGGTACAAATCCACTGCACTTGGTTAGTATGCTTTTAGGGGCCATACCGAATGATCTTGCTACTGCATAAACAGTTAAAACGCTTTCCCACAAGCTTAAAAAGCTATCCCCTAAATTCCTCAAATCAAAGGAGTAGACCTGCCGACCCTTTTTCCATTCCGTAATAAAAGATCCTTTTAGACCTACAGCCCATAAATAATTTTTTACATTAAGTTTACTGCTGATCGCTATCATTTTATTCTCTACTGTGTTAAGCCTCTGAAACAAAAACAAACCCTCTGCAGTATCAATATTAATGACCGACACATCTGTTAAGTTTTCTAGAAATAGTCGTGCTTTAGCATAAAAATAGCCACCAAGCCCTCCATGTCTTTGAAGATGATCTGAGGAGAAATTAATGAACGCAGCGAAATTTGGTGCCAAACATTTTGCTAATTCAATTTGATAAGAAGAGAGTTCAAGGATCCTGATAGAGCCTTCTTTAAGTGGGCTTAGTTCTAAAACAGGTTTACCTATATTACCACCCATTTCTACATCACTAAAAAATTTTGAAAGTACGTGATTAGTCAACGCTGTTGCCGTAGATTTACCATTTGACCCAGTTATAGCAATAATCTTTGGAGGATCACCGAAAGCTTCATATTCTTCCTGAACATGGTTTGAAAAAAATAGTCCAATATCATTATCTACTCTTATATTTAATTCATACGCCATCGTAACTATTGGATGTGCCTCTGGGTATAGGTGAGGAACACCCGGGCTCACAACAAGTAAATCCAACTCCCTAATTATGTTTTTGTCGTTAAGATCTCTAACAGTGATTCCATCAACCGTTAGGTTATCTCGCTTGTGTTTATCATCATCCCAACAAATTAATAATCCACCTGCTTGCTGAACTGCCTTGATAACAGACAGGCCAGTCTTTTCAAGGCCTAGAACTCCCACTTTTTTACTTCTTAGGTTTTTTAAATTTATCATTTTATCTAAGCTTAAGCGTTGCCATTCCAAGAGCAGCTAGAATGACTGCTATAATCCAGAACCTTATAACTATTTGGGACTCCGACCAACCTAGCTTTTCAAAGTGATGATGTATCGGTGCCATAAGAAAAACTCTTTTTCCGGTGATCTTAAAAAATAATACTTGAATAATCACAGAAAGTGTCTCAATCACGAATAACCCTCCAACAATCAATAATACAAGCTCATGTTTAATTGATACCGCTATACAACCAAGTGCTGAACCGAGAGATAATGATCCAGTGTCTCCCATGAAAACTGCAGCAGGAGGGGCGTTGTACCACAAAAAACCCAAACCACTACCTATTAGGGCCGCAGAAAATATAAGGATTTCACCGCTACCTTTAATATAATGAACATCAAGGTATGAAGAATAATCTGCTCTGCCAACAATATAAGCTATAATACCTAACGATGCTCCCGCGATTATAACTGGCATTATGGCCAATCCATCCAATCCATCTGTTAAATTAACAGCATTAGCAGAACCAACAATTACAAGCATAGCAAAAGGGAAAAAAAACACTCCCAAAGATACTAAATAGTCTTTGAAAATTGGTAAAGCAAGAGACCTACTCAAATCATCAAAGTGTTGAATTTGAATGAAGTAAACAGCAATGAAGGCTATCAGAAATCCAAATAGTAATCTCAGGCGGCCTGAAAGACCCCCATAACTTCGTTTAACAACCTTGATATAATCATCAATTAATCCAATAAAGCCGAAAGAAAAAGTCACAAAAAGGATAATCCAAACATAATGATTATCTAAGCGGGCCCACAAAAGAGTAGAGACTGTCACCGCTAGTAGTATAATCACTCCTCCCATTGTGGGAGTACCGGCTTTTTTGATAATATGTTCCTTAGGACCATCCTCTCTTATTGGCTGTCCCTCCTTTTGCAATTTTTTTAAAAAATTTATACTGTATTTACCAAACGTAAAAAATATTATGAGTGCAGTAAAAAACGCACCCCCAGCACGAAAAGTTATATAGCGGAATAGATTAAAGACATCACCACCATCTGATAAAAAACTTAAAAAGTATAACATCCCTGAAACTCTAAACTGTTATATGTTTTTCAATTTGTTAACTATAGTTTTCATTCCCATTGAGAAAGAGCCTTTAATCATTATTATATCGCCGTTTTTAAGTTTATTAACTAAAACATGCTGCATTTCTTCTGCAGTCTCAGTCCAAAATCCTCGCTTCGAGTATGGCAACACATCGAAAAGTTTTTTCATTCTAGAGCCTACACAATAAACTTTATCGATTTTATCCAATCTTGCAAATTTGGATATGTTTACATGTTCTTGTATCTCAGAAAATCCAAGTTCTAGCATGTCTCCTAATACAGCTATCCTCCTGTAGTACTCACCTTTGCCCTTTTTGTTTGTGAAAATAGAGGCTAGTGTTTCTAGAGAGGATTTTACTGAACTAGGATTTGCATTATAGCTCTCATCTATAAGGTGTATAGCCTCGTTAAAATTACTTGCTTTAAGTTTAACTTCTAAAACTTGGCCTCGCCCCGCCAAAGGAGACCAACTTTGCAAGGCTAAAATCGCTTTAGATAAATCTAAGTTAAGTGAGGATACAAGTGTCAATAACGCAGCTGCATTTTTCATATAATGCTTTCCAGCAGTTTTAAGCTTTACATTCCATAAATTCTGTTTTTGATCTATAACTGTCGAGGCTATGGCGTTCCCTAACACTTCTATAGTGCTGATCCTCACATCACTGCTTTCGTCATCCCCGAATGAAATTACATTGGGACCAAAATCTCTAACTTTTGCTTTAAGCTGGCTGAATTTTTCAATGCCGCTTGGTATAATTGCCAAACCCCTTTGTGGCTGTCCAGAACAAATGGACGCTTTCTCCTCAACTATATTATCTAAAGACTTTAGACCTTCAATATGCCCAATTGATACATCAGTTATTATAACGTGATCAGGCTGGACTATATGGGATAATTCGGCAATCTCACCTAGACTATTGGTACCGATTTCCACTAAAACGTATTCAGTGTCTATTGGTATAGTGGCTAATGTTAATGAACAACCTAGAATATTATTATAACTTTTCTCTGAAAAATGTGTCTTTCCAAACCTGTTAAAAACCATGCCTCCCATATCCTTTGTAGAAGTTTTGCCAGATGTTCCAGTAATACCAATGAAAATGGCCTTAGATTGATTTCTAGCACTCTTTGCCATTCTGACTAACGCCTTCATAACATCATCAACAACGAGTAACTTATCATTATCATTCAAACCTTTTGGTATTTTACTGACCATGGCAGCTGCTGCACCATTATCAAACGCTGCTTTAACAAAATCATGACCATCTCTTTTCCCTGGCAACGCTATAAATAGATCTCCTTTATTAATTTTTCTGGTATCAAACGATATACCCTTAGCTTCCCAGAATGATTCACATTTACCTAAGGTAGCAGCCTCTGCTGTAAATTTATTCCATAAAAACTCAGTCAATTGAAATCTACTCCATGAATTCTATTGCTACACTGGCTTGCTCAAAATCACTAAACGGAAAATAATTATCTCTTACTATTTGTACCTGCTCATGACCTTTACCTGCAATTATGACTACATCATCCAGTCGCGCCAATTGAATTGCTG
>CACHMT010000045.1 GCA_902581005.1 uncultured Alphaproteobacteria bacterium | reverse complement strand
AGAAAGAATCAAAACAAGCCAAGCGAGCTCTAAATGAAGCTAAAAAAAGGCGTGCTGAGAAAGATAATAATCATAACAAAATGCCAGCTGAAAAAAAAGGACGTGGTGGACTAGAACCTACAAGATACGGTGACTGGGAAGTTAAGGGTATTGCTTCTGACTTTTAAAATATCAATTTACTATTGTATTCAATCTAAAAACCTTGTATAAAACAGCCAATTATATGGTTTAAGATTTTGGGCTTTAAGGCCCTTTTTTTTTGGAGCCCTTTAGTGTTAAATTTAATTGCGAATACCTCTACTGAGAAAAAAGTTTATAAGGTTTTAGAGCCCTTGATTTTAGATAAGGGGTTGAGGATAGTTAAGATACTGTTTCGAAAAGGTAAAGAGTTAAAATTGTTGGTTTTTCTTGATAAGATAGATGGTAAAGTGACGATAGATGAATGCGCAGACATTTCTGTGGAAATAAATTCTATTTTGGATGTTGAATGCATAATAAAAGATCCCTTTAGGCTCGAGGTGTCTTCTGCTGGAATAGATAGATATCTTTCCTCACTAGATGATTTTACAAAATATAAAAATCACAACGTAAGGGTAAAAAGTGAAAACTACTCAGGAAGAGGAAAATTAATTGCCTATAGCCAAAATTCATTGACCCTGTCGAATAATAAGGGAGAGACACGCTTAGACTTATCTCGTGTCTTAGATATTAAAATAGATTTAGAAGGAATGTCTTTAGAAAGTATAAAAGAAATGGAGTTTAAATGAATATTTCATCAGGAAATGGCAGTGAGCTTATTCAAATAGCCGATGCAGTAGCTAAAGAAAAATTAATTGACCCAAAGCTAGTGATTGACGCAATGGAAGAGAGCCTAGCTAAAGCTGCAAAATCCAAATACGGTCAAGAGTATGACATAAGAGCTGACATTGACTCAAGATCAGGAACGGTATCAATGTCAAGATGGCGAAAGGTTGTTGAGCAAGTCGAAAACCATTTCACTGAAATTAACGAAGCTGATGCTAAAAAACTTAACCCTCAAGTGACACTGGATGGTTTTATCGAAGAGCAGTTGCCTCCAATGGACTTTGGTAGAATAGCTGCGCAAGCAGCTAAACAAATAATTGTTCAAAAAGTACGAGAGGCTGACCGTGCAAGGCAGTATGAGGAATATAAAGACAAGGTAGGGCAAATTATAAACGGTCAGGTCAAGAGAGTTGAATACGGTAACGTGATCGTGGACTTAGGAAGAGCTGAAGCAGTATTGAAAAGAGATCAGTTAATTAGAAGAGAGGTTCTGCGAGTTGGTGATAGAGTTAGAGCATACATAAAAGAAGTAAAAGAAGATACAAGAGGACCACAGATATTCCTATCTAGAACTAATTCTGAGTTTCTGGTGGAATTATTTAAAATGGAGGTTCCTGAGATTTATGACGGTATAATTGACATAAAGACAGTTTGTCGTGATCCCGGTAGTCGAGCAAAAATTGGCGTTTTGTCTCATGATAACTCTATAGACCCTGTCGGCGCCTGCGTCGGGATGAGAGGTAGCAGAGTCCAAGCAGTGGTAAATGAGCTTCAGGGAGAAAAAATTGATATTATTCCTTGGAATGATGATGCACCTACTTTTCTTGTCAACGCCCTTCAACCAGCTGTAGTAAGTAAAGTGGTTCTGGATGAGGATGCAAAAAGGATAGAGGTTGTGGTCCCAAATGATCAGCTATCTTTAGCAATTGGCCGCAGAGGACAAAATGTGAGGCTTGCAAGTCAGTTAACTGAATATGACATTGACATATTGACTGAAGAAGATGAGTCGCAAAGACGGCAAGAAGAGTTCAGCGAAAGATCAAATCTTTTTATGGAGCATCTAAATGTTGATGAAATGGTTGCTCAGCTTCTTGTGTCCGAAGGTTTTTCTACTATGGAAGAGGTCGCTTATGTCGAATCCAGTGAAATTAGCTCAATAGATGGTTTCGATGAAGAAACTGCCACAGAATTGCAAGAGAGGGCGAAAGATTATCTCGAAAATCTTAACAAAAAGTCTTTGGATTTTGCAAAGTCAAGTGGGATTGAGGATGATTTGCTAAACTTCGAGGGGTTAAACCCACAAATGTTAGAAATATTAGTAAAAGATGGAATAAAATCTCTTAAGGATTTCGCTACCTGTGCAGATTGGGAGTTAGCTGGAGGCTATACAACTATTGATGGCAAAAGGGTAAGAGATGAAGGTCTTCTCGAACATTTTGAGCTTTCACTTTCTGAGGCTCAACAGCTTATCATGAAGGCAAGGGAAATGCTGGGCTGGGTTACAAAAGAAGAGTCCGAAGAGATTATTAAGTCTCTTGTTAAATAGAAAATATTAAAAGAGATTGGTGGTTTTGAATAAAAAGATCTTCTTGAATAGCTCCAGTATTAACAAAGATGATTTCATAAAGATTTGTCTAAGCCCAGATAATAAATTGATTCCAGATTTGCGCGACAACCTTCCTGGAAAATCTGTTTGGCTACCAGCCGATAAAACCCTTATAGTTGATATTTTAAAAAAAGAGGATTTAAAAACCTATTTTGGTATCTCAAAAATTTTCTCTCCAGATCTTGTCTCTATAATTGAAATGATTCTTAAAAAGAAAATTCTGAGCAGCATTTCTATGACAAAAAAATCTGGAGTTTTGGCCATAGGTTTGGATGAGATAAAAACGCAATTAATACAAAAAGGGCACTGTTTAATAATTGTAGCTAGGGGTGCAAAGAGCTTGGCTGACAAATCTTTTTTTGTATCTAAAAATATTTCAGTTTTCGAAAACTTGCTTGAACAAGAGGATTTAGAAAAAAGCACTGGTAAAATTAATGTCAAATATGTTGGTATTTTTTCCAAAAATTTTAAAAAAACTATTCAAGTGGACTTAAATAAACTAAAAGGTTTTATAGATAACCATTAATTATAGTGATTGCGATGACCGATAGTGAAAACAGAGACAACAAACCTAAAGTGTTGGGGCTTAAAAGTGGGACTAATACAGTTCGACAAAGCTTCTCGCATGGCAGATCCAAATCCGTTGTAGTGGAAACAAAAAAGAAAAAGCTACTGATTTCGAAAAAGGGTCCTGTAATTGAAGAAAACAATAAAAATGTGGTCGCCGAGATAGAGGCTAATGAAAATGAAGAAATATTGAGACGAAAAAAAGCCATAGAAGCTTCTAGAGCAGAAGAAAAAAAGTTACAGGAACAAAACAAGCTAGAAAAAGCTCAAGATAAAGAATTAAAGCCTACAGAGGTAAAAGATCAAAATAAAATTCCTAACTCTATAAGTTTAGAAACGCCTGACTTAACAGGTTCAAAAAAGAGAACAAAAAACGAAAATAATCAAAAAACATCCTATGAAACCAAAACTCGAGACAATAGTGAAAAGCCAAATTTTAAATCTACTAAGTTAAACGAAAACAAGAGAAGATCCGGTAAGATTACCATAACACAGGCTTTAGGAGATGATGGGGGTCGCCAGCGTTCTATAGCTTCTCTAAGAAGAAGACAAGAAAAAGAAAAACGGCAAATGCTAGAGACCTCTTTGGAAAGAGAAAAAATTATTCGAGACGTTCAAATTCCAGACACTCCTCTTACTGTACAAGAGCTTGCCAACAGAATGGCTGAACGATCTGCTGATTTAGTAAAAAAACTAATGACGAATGGTATAATGGTTACAAAAAACCAAGCTATTGATATAGATACGGCTACTTTATTGGTTGAAGAGTTTGGTCACCACGCTATTAGAGTGTCGGATGCTGATGTAGAAGATGTAATAATTAACATCGATGATAAAAACGATGAGGATAAATCACCAAGGCCTCCTGTTGTTACAATAATGGGCCATGTGGATCATGGGAAGACTACACTGCTAGATTCTCTCAGGAAAACAAATATTGTTTCTAGTGAAGCCGGAGGTATAACTCAGCATATAGGCGCATATCAAATTACCGTCAATAACAATCAAAAGCTTACGTTCCTTGATACTCCAGGACATGAGGCCTTTAGCACTATGAGGTCTAGGGGCGCAACTATCACTGATATTGTAGTATTAGTTGTTGCGGCAGATGACAGCGTAAAACCGCAAACAATTGAAGCAATCAATCATGCCAAGGAAGCGAAAGTTCCAATGATTGTAGCGATAAATAAAATCGACAAACAAGGCTCTGACCCAAACAAAGTGAGAACGGAGCTTTTACAGCACGGCATAATTGTTGAGAGTATGTCTGGAGATGTTCTTGAGGCAGAAATATCAGCTACAAATGGCACTGGTTTGGAAAAATTGCTTGAAAACATAACCTTACAAGCTGAA
>CACHMT010000044.1 GCA_902581005.1 uncultured Alphaproteobacteria bacterium | reverse complement strand
GATTGATATAACCATCCGTTGGATGAAATATCGCTCCAACTAGGTCCGATGTATTGATTAAAGGCCACCTTTCCTTGATTTCTTTAGGGGTTAGCCACTCATATGGAATTCCCACTGTTTCGGCGGTTGATGCGTATAACTTATATTCATCCATTCTCTCACTCGTTTGAGCCATCCTTAAATTGCCAACTTGTGAGAAACCTACAGACATTTCAGTTTGTTTTTCTAATAATGGGTACAATTTTAGAGAATAGTCGTGTATATGTGATGTCGCGTAAGACATATTGAAAAGTGGAAGAAGACCTGCTGCATGCCATGTGGAACCTGAAGTTAACTCGTCTCTTTCTAATAGCAACACATCCTTCAAACCTTTAAGGGCTAGGTGATATGCTATGCTTACGCCTACAACCCCACCACCAACTACTATAGCCTGATAATTAGTCTTCATATTCCCCCCAAAATTCTTCCCTTTTGTAAAAAAAAGGTTTAATAACACTTACTCGCTGTTTAACAATATTCTAAACCAGGTAACATAGATGTCTAACAAAAAGAAAGTTTTCATTAAGACCTATGGCTGTCAAATGAATGAATATGACAGTGAAAAGTTGGTGTTGGACTTAGAAAAAAATCACTATGAACAAACAACTGAAATCCAAGAAGCGGATATGGTTGTACTGAATACTTGTAATATTAGAGAGAAAGCTGCTGAGAAAGTCTATTCGGAACTTGGTAGAATAAAGAAATTTAAAGATCACAAAACTGATTTAAAAATTGGTATTACTGGCTGCGTAGCACAGGCAGAGTCTTTGGAAATATTTGAAAGACAGCCAGCAGTCGACTTTATCGTTGGTCCTCAATCATACCATAAATTCCCAGAGATTATTTCTAAGTTAAAGGATGGTGAGAGGAATATAATTGAAACCAGCTTTGAAGCTTCAGATAAATTTAAGAGTATTGCTTCCTTAGCAGGGAAACCTAAACCCTCGGCTTTTGTAACAATCCAGGAAGGCTGTGACAAATTCTGTACGTTTTGTGTCGTTCCGTACACAAGAGGAAAAGAGGTATCGAGAAGTCAAAACGATATTTTAAGTGAGATAAGAGAAAGTGCAAAAAAAGGTGCGAAAGAGGTAATTCTTTTAGGACAAAATGTTAATTCATATAATTTTGAGGGAATAAGTTTTTCATCATTAATTTATTCATTGGCAGAGATCGATGAGATCAAGAGGATTCGATTCATGACGTCTCACCCAAGGGATATGACCGATGAATTGATAAATGCCTTTGGCGTAATCCCTAAATTAATGCCTTTTTTACATCTTCCAGTTCAATCAGGAAGTAACAGAATTCTGAAGTCTATGAACAGAGGTCATTTGGTTGAAGAATATGTGGAAATAATTAACAAACTGAGATTTATAAGAAAAGATATTTGCTTTTCAAGTGATTTCATAGTGGGATATCCAGGAGAAACCGATAAAGATTTTCAGGAAACCATTGATTTATGTAAACAAGTTCAGTTTGCACAGGCTTACAGCTTCAACTATTCGTCTCGCCCTGGAACACCAGCCTCAAGAAAAGAAGAGCTGGACGAGAACTTAAAAAAGACAAGATTGCATGTCTTACAAGATTTATTAAATAAGCAGCAAACAACCTTTCTCAACGAACAGAAAAACAGAATACATAAAGTGTTGTTTGAAAAAATTGGCAGGGGAATTGATGAGTATGTTGGTAGAACTGAGCAGTTTTCTCCAGTTACTGTGGTGAGTAAAGAGAACATAGTAGGAGAGATACGAATGGTAAAAATTAATTCAGTTATGTCACACTCCTTGAAGGGTGTTTTAAAATAAATTGCTACCGGAATATTGAATAATTTTCTATTGATAATAATATAAAAGGAATGAGGTCATTATATAAATAACATGGGTTTCATAGAAAGCTCAAATACTCTCCGTTTCAGTTCTAACAAGTTACTGATAGAACTCTGTGGCCAACTAGATATAAATCTTTCTAAGATTGAAAGCTGGGCTAGAGTTCAGATAGTGCGTCGTGGAAATGCCTTATCAATCTACGGCGCTAAGGAGGATTGTGATATTACAAGAAAGTTAATTAGTGACTTATACTCTGATCTTGAGCGTGGAAAAACTTTAGATGAACGTGAGTTGGACGTTTATTTTCAACAAATTAAAGACGAAAAAGTCAAACAAATTAAAAGCAAAAATGTAAGTGATGAGGTTGTGAATAAAAAAGCAAGCTACTTAGAGATTAAAACTCAAAAAAAATTAGTGCAGGCAAAATCAAGGAATCAAAATTCTTTTATTAACTCGATGCTAAATAAGGAGCTGGTGTTTGGGATTGGCCCAGCTGGGACAGGAAAAACATATCTAGCTATTGCTGTCGGTGTTTCTTTGTTTTCTCAAGGTTTGGTTGAAAAAATTGTTTTAACTAGACCAGCTGTTGAGGCAGGAGAAAGATTAGGTTTTTTGCCTGGCGATATGAAAGAAAAGGTAGATCCCTATATGCAACCTCTCTACGATGCGCTGAATGATTTTTTACCTGGTAAAGTCGTATCAAAAATGTACGAGAGGGGCTCAATAGAAATAGCTCCGTTAGCTTTTATGAGAGGGAGAACGCTAAAAGATGCATTTATCGTTTTGGACGAGGGCCAAAATGCATCACCTTCCCAGATGAAAATGTTTTTAACTAGACTTGGGATAGGTTCAAGAATGGTCGTTACAGGTGATATTACTCAAATTGATTTGCCCAAGGGATTTAAAAGTGGATTGGTGGAAGCATCAGAAATTTTGTCGAAAATGAAAGAGGTTGATTTTATTAAATTCAATGATGTTGATACCGTAAGACATTCTTTAGTAAGAAAAATAGCTAGAGCTTACGAAAAAAACTCAATACAAAGTGTAAACTCTGAAAACTTAAAAAATGACAGTTAGAGTATCAGTAAATTATAATGATCCAAGATGGAAACGCTTTGACTTAACCAGATACGCAAGTTTGTTAGTATCTAAAGTTGTTCAGCTTCATCAGATCAAGTTAAATGATCTTTCTCTGTCAGTGTTAGCTTGTAGTGACGCTAGGATCAAAGAGCTAAATAGGCAATACAGAAAAAAAAATAAAGCAACAAACGTTTTAGCGTGGCCAGCTATTCACCGTTTTTTTAATTTTGATCAAAACTATCAGTCTTTCAATGAAAATAATTATTTGTTTTTAGGAGATATAGCAATATCTTATGAAAGATGTTTGAGAGAAGCATCAGCCCAGAATATTCAATTCAACAAACATTGCTGTAAATTGTTAGCTCATGCAATACTTCATTTATTGGGTTATGAACATGATGTATCTGTGAAGACTAAGAGAATGCAGTTAATGGAAACCAGAATTTTAAATTCTGTCCTGACAAACAGACCAAAGTTATATAACATCTAATTAGAGTTTAAGTTTAATGTTTAAGTTATTCGTGACAAAATTTTTAGACGGATTGTCTCTTCAAAAAAAGCCGATAAATTTGGCTGAGAAGAAAGCAATAGAGCCATCGAACAAACACATTGTCCAAAAAGAAATATCTTTTAATCTGCATAATCAAAGAGTTGATGATGTCGCCATACCGAAAGCAGATATTGTGGCCGCACCTGAGAATATCACTTTATTGGAACTCACAAAAATATTTAGAGAATCAAACTTGACTAGGGTTCCTATATTTAAAAGTACCCTTGATAACCCAATTGGTTTTGTGCATTTAAAAGATCTGGCTCTAAGAAATGGATTTGGTAAGCAGAAAAAATTTAATATTAAAGATTTAATTAGACCTTTAATATATGTCCCGCCCTCTATGACATTGGGAACTCTCTTACAAAAGATGCAAGCTGAGCGAATTCATATGTCACTGGTTATTGACGAATACGGAGGGGTCGAGGGGCTGTTAACAATTGAAGATCTGTTAGAGCAAATAGTTGGCGAAATCAATGATGAACATGAGCTTAAAGAAGATCTCTTATGGAGCAGAGAAAAAGACAATGTTTTCATTGTTAATGCTAGGCTTAACTTAGAGGATTTTAAATCTCAGGCTGGTGTTGACTTAACAAAAAGAAGAAATGGTGAAGAATATGATACTATTGGGGGCTTGGTATTTAATATCACCAACCGAATACCTTCTCGAGGTGAGGTAGTAACAGATTCCTCAGGGAATGAATTTTCCGTATTAGATGCAGACCCTCGAAGTATAAAAAGATTGAGGCTAAATTTAAGAAGTTGATTTGTGATATCTAGGATAATAACACTTTCAAAGTCTGTTTTTTTAAGATTTTTTTTATTAGGCTTAGTATTAGCCTTTACACAAGAACCATTTAACTTACCCTATTGTACATTTTTGGTGTTACCTTTAGTACCCTTTTTGGTGATAAGATCTCTAAAAACTTCTAAACAGTATTCATTAAGTGGGTTTGCTTTCGGTTTCGGTTATTTTGGTTTAACGTTCATTTGGATAATTAACCCCTTCCTGGTTGACCCTCAAAAGAATATTTGGCTGGCGCCCTTCGCGTATACTCTTTTTGTCTCATTACTTTCCC
>CACHMT010000043.1 GCA_902581005.1 uncultured Alphaproteobacteria bacterium | reverse complement strand
ATGGTCCAGGTGATACAATAACGCCGGGTATTCCCTTAAATTTACCATGAAGTTCTGAGGTTTGTTTAAATCGCACCAGATTATGCAGGTTAGCTAAAGTTTTCACTGCGTCTGCTCTATTAATGGTATTAAATCTCCACCAACTCATCTGCCTTCCCGTAGACGCCTCGGAAATCATGCGTTCTTTTTCCATTAAATCTTGCTTTTCTTCACCACAATCAATTGCAATAAACTGACTAGGTGGCTTACCCGTTATTCCGAGAAACAACTCTTTAATAATTGATGCTTCTTTATGGGCCCAAAATAAAATGTCTGGCCTATCAAGTTTATCGAGGATTATGCTTTCATCCAGTGAGGCCCCAATTAAAAAAAAACGTTTTTGACCTCTCTCGATAAGATAGTCTAACAAACGTTCATTACCCAGATTTACTAATATTATTACATCAAAATCAAAATCCCAGGCCATAGGGATAAAGTGATCGAGAAACAAATCCGTGATTTCCTGAGATGCAAGAACAACAGGTTGAAATGGTACAGTGGATATGGCATTCCGTGCATTTTCTATAGTTTTGAGGTTGGATCTTAACTTAGGTACAAACTCCTTTAATTCATTCTCATCAATCTCAGTATTTAGATTGAATTGAAATTTTTGGTTAGCTAGATGACTACTAAGTGTAACGGAATTTATGTTTATATAGCTTAATAATGGACGCATTTTATCTGTTAAGGCGCTGAAGCTTTTCATGTCTTTATTCTTAAGCGCCTCAACCGCTTTTTCCGAAAGTCTAGTGAGCGCTATATACATTCTTTTGCTTCGAGCGGCATCTAAACCCTGCAAACGTACAAGATAGGATGGCATCTCTTTATCAGCTGTTTGAGGTGTCATTTTTACTAGTAATATAATTTAGAAAATTTTATTTAGTCGTTTTGATTTAGTGAATCAATAAAACCAGTTAAAAACTCACCAGTTTTTTTAAAGCTTGTAACAGCAGACTCCATAGCAGAAAACTGAGTCATATATCTATCAGTTAACGACGCTATTTTATCATCAATTTTCATCATTTCTTCATTATACTCTGTTATAGATGAATTGGCCTCAACAGTGCTTTTTGCTAGTGTCCCCACTGGAGAGGTGACATCGTCAAGATAACTCGTGAGCTTACTTAAGAAACTCTCACCATAATAAATTGTTGCTGAACTTACATTGTTTGGCATTTCTAACTTTAACCCTGCTATATCGCCAGTTACACCTGCGTATCTATTATTTCCGTTGTCGACGGCCCCTCCAGACAATGAAGCGCCACCTAAGGTAGCTCCCACACCATCTGTACTACCTGCAACAAAGTCATAAACCCCTCCTTTTGGACGTAAATATTCGCTGTCATTATACACCCGCACAGACGGGTTATCTGACCGGCCAATTGAGTTAATCATAACATCGAAAAGCATTGGTTCTCTCTCAAACGCTTTTTTAAAATCACTTTCAGATATACTTAAAGACCCATCTCTTTCCGTTTTAATCCCCAGCTCTGATATATAACGCGTGCGATCATCAAATCCAGGTAGTCCAGTTGTAACCAAGCTTCTCAGCTCTCTTTGAATGCCACTCAAAACAACGTCTCTAGCCAAAACACCAGCCTCTTCACCGTTAATACCTTTCTTGGTAAGTTCTGATAGCGTGCCATTCACACTATTAAAAATATCCACAAAATCTTTTACCTGTTGAAAAGCTAAGTCGGGATTAACACTACCTGAAATAGATGCGGCCGTTGACGTCACACCCGTTAAGTTAAATTCGTATCCATCAATGAGATCGGTAATGGTATTGTTTTCTCGCGATATATCCACTCCATTAATGTTTAACTGAGCATCGGCAGCTGCTACGACCTGCTTGCTGTTATTGGTTGTTAAATTATCAAATTGTGAGAGTCCAGTACTACCGCTATCTTCTGTTGCTGTCAGTCTCAGAGCATTTTTACTACCGGTGGCAGAATTAACAATTAGGGAATATGTCCCATCCCCCTTATTCGTTACAGTCGCGTTAACTCCTTCTAAACTATTTAATGCCTGTGCTAAATCCGATAAGGTATTGTTCGACTCATTAATTGTTATAGTTTGGCCTGTTTTATTATTATTCATTACAAAGCTTCCGGATGACCAATCACCAAAATCTATATTTATCGAACCGGTGCCTATTGTATCAGATTTACTGCTGAAACCAGTAAACTCCAATGTCTGCGCCACAGCCAATGATGATACCGATATCTTTGCGTTAAAATCTGCAGCTTGGGACTGATCAATTACTCTCGCACCAACTGCTCCGTTATCGGATGATACAGAATATGCAGTTGAGCCTTTTATACTTGCAGTATAGTCTTTCATCTTGCCTAGTTCGGCAGCAACAACAGCATAGCCAGAAATCTGTTGATTTGACTTCTCAATTTTTTGCTCAATTTGACTAGAGAGTGGGGCCGTTTCAGCCTGAACCAAACTATCAACGATTTGCGTTATGTTTAAACCGGAGCCTTGCTTGTTCAAGGCACTTAAATAGTCAACACTACTCATTTTTTATTCCTTAACCTAGTACTAAGTATAACGACATAATATATATTAGTTTAAATAAATTCGCAATTACCGTGCCATAAGCCTCTAATTTTAATATAAAATTGATTTTCTTAAAATTATTATCTCAACAAAAGGAGACTTCCTAATCACACTTTTTGGCACATGATTTGCTTTAAATTTGATGATATGGTCCACTAAAGACAAAATTTGGGAGGCTTCTAGTGAACGTCAGTAGTAAGAAATTTATTGGATTGCCAGTAAATGCGGAAGTATTGGGCCTAAGTAAAGGATTTGACGAGTCTGAATTAGTTGATGCTAAGTGTCTACTAATCAATATGCCAATTCGGGAGCAAGCGAAACCCAATAATGCACCCCTTGGGCTTTGCCTTCTTGCGTCTCGACTAAAGGAATTTAAAGTCGAGGTTGATATTCTCGATCTCAACAGCTACCGCGTCATGGACGAAGTTGCGGAACAAAAAAAATTGGAAAATGGCCGAATATTGTCGGAATTAGAGGCTGAGAACAAAATACGCGGTTTTACTGACCATACTGATTATGATCTGATAGCCCTTTCTGGCCTGATTACAACTCTTAAATGGCAAAAGAAAGTACTCAACATTTTGCAGAAACTGGCACCATCTAGTTACAAAATAAGTGGTGGTGGACTTGCCACTGAGTTCAGAGAGGACTTGCTCAATTGGATGCCAGATTTAGACGGAATAGCTCACTCTGAAGGAGACGACGTAATTTTGAAAATTGCTCGAGATGCAAAAATCATCAGAAACTCAAGAAAAATGACAAAGAGCATGCTTAAAGATGTCGTTTTCCCTGAAAAGACCACGATATTAAATGGTAAGCTTTATACAGTTTATGGTGGAGGGCGACCAAAGGATCTAGACGCCCTACCCTTTCCCGCCTGGGATATATTGACACAAGACCCCAACAATAAAGACATATTAGAAAATTATATCAATACCCCTATTTGGGGGAAAGAGGCCAAAAATAGCTCGGCTACTTCATTTAGTATGAAAAGAAGTATTAATACCGTGAGCAGTCGAGGCTGCCCGTTTGCATGCAAATTTTGCTTTCGCGGAGCACAAGGAGAAAGAAATTATGGTATTCGTTCTCCTGAAAACTTATTCTGCGAAATGAAACATTATGTAGAAAGATATGGAATAGACTTCCTAGGATATGTAGATGATAATTTTGCCGTAAGCAGGAAGCGCATTTTCGAGCTTGAAAAACTCATTAGTAATTGGACAACAGAAAATGGCCTCATTTGGGGGACACATGCAAGGCTTGATGAAGCAGCAGATATAAAAAATTGCGTTGACGGAGTGTTGGAACTCAACGAACCTCTGCGAGTAAACAGCATGTACAATGCGGGTTGTCGCTATATCGGTTTTGGGGCAGAAAGTGCCAGTCCGAGAATGCTTGAACTTATGGGCAAAGGTGGATCCATGCTTAAATATGGTGTACAAAACGTTTTTGGCTTTGATGTTCCACGTACCATGACAGTCGGAATTAAAAATACCATTGAGGCTGGTATACACGCCAACTGTACCTGGATAATGGGATATCCAGGGGAAACCCTAGCCGATTTACAGTCAACTGTAGCATTTATAAAATGGCAAGAAGAGGTTTTAATGGCAAGCTATGAGGAAAACTCAACGCGATACAAATTAGCCTCCGACGCAATTAATAAAAACATGTTTGTGGCTACTGCTTACCCAGGAACGGAAATGTTCAATGACAAAGCTGTGAAAAAGGCTCTTTTTGATGGTTTTGGCATAGAGTATATCAACGGAAAGCCAAAATGTGATAGTAGTTTAGAACGTTATGTAGAGCAACTGAATGATGCTACTGATTTAATTTACACCGATGATGGGAATTTATTACAGTACAGTAAGATGGCCGATAGCTTATTTTTGGAGATAAGAGAAATTATAAGCTCTGGTAATTTATTTGATATTTTAGAGATGTAATAAATGGTTGATATAATTTCTATAATTCCAGCAAGGGGTGGCAGTTTAGGAGTAAAAGAGAAAAATCTTCAAAAGGTCAATGGAAAGGCTTTAGTCGAGATTGCAATAAATGCATCCAAATCCTGCTCTTTAGTTAAGGAAACGTTTGTATCATCTGACTCCAAGAAAATTTTGGCTCTTGCCCAAAAAAATGGAGCAAAGACGCAAATGCGTAGTAAAGAAAACTCTGACTCTAATGCATCAATGCTGGATACTTTGAAGGAGTTTGACGTTTTTTTTTCAAGCATAACTCAAAATAACAGTGTCTGGTATTTAATACTGTATCCGACATATCCATTTAGAACTAGTCAGGATCTTGTTGATATAATAAATTATTATAAATTACATCATCACCTATTTGAAGATGGGCTCATCGGTATAAAGCCTGTATCTGAACATCCTTACCTATCAATAAAGTTAGACCAGAAAAGAATTGTTCCGGCATATAACCCTGATGTAAATGCATTTTATCGTCGTCAAGATTATCCTGATTTATCAGTTATTTGTCATTGGGCGTGCGTAATTCCGGCAGCATCATTGAATTCGATCAACAATCAATTGTTTTCAGAAAAAACACTGCCTTATAAGTTAAATAAATCTCCAATAGATATAGATACATATGAAGATTTAAACTACGCAAACTTTTTAGCCGCTCAAAGCTAGTTGATTAATAACACTTT
>CACHMT010000042.1 GCA_902581005.1 uncultured Alphaproteobacteria bacterium | reverse complement strand
AAGCTATGGTTTGGCTAAAAAATAAAGAAGACTTCCCAGGGTTTAATTCGATTTACGGTGAGTATTTTGACCATGAGCCACCAGCTAGATCCGCCGTGGTCAGCGATCTTTTGGTAGATGTTTTAGTTGAAGTAGAAGTAGTAGCTTATAAACCTGAGTTGTGAAATGAAGAGGCAATATTTTAACGGAAACTGCTTTAAATATTTTTTTAAGAATCCTAAGTTTAAAACTATTGTTTTTATACATGGTTTAGGACTCAACCAAGATGTCTGGTCATGGCAGGTTTCTTTGTTTAAAAACCATAATGTACTTATATATGATCTTCTTGGTCATGGTGATAGTAAAGATCCTGAAGGTGAGATTTCTTTAAACTTGTTTGCAGATCAACTGCTACAAATAATCAACCACATTAAATTAGAAAAATTTGTACTCATTGGGTTTTCTCTGGGATCAATGATTTCTCGAAAATTTACGTCTTTACACCCAAGCATGGTTGAAGCATTAGTTCTTTTAAATTCACCCAATAGACTATTAGGTCAGGAAAGGGATGAAATTTTAGAAAGAGCAAAGTTGTTGACAGACAAGGGTCCAGAGTCTACGACAGAAGCGGCGATAAAAAGATGGTTTAGTAATACTTTTCAGAAAAGTAATCCTCATATAGTTCAGCTCGTACGTAACTGGGTAAATAACAATAGAAAAGAAATCTATTCAAAAGTTTACCCTTTGCTCTATTACGGATCTATTGACCTTAAATCGCTAAATGAAAGTAAGCCGACACTTATAATAACCTGTGATCAAGATTTTGCTAATGGCCCTGACGCTGCAAAAGAAATTGCAAAAAATTTTCAAAATAGCCATGTCTGTATTTTACAAAACTTAAGGCATATGGCATTGGTAGAAGACTATATGACGGTTTTTGTAAAAATTGATGAATTTCTTGTATCATTGAATTTACATTAACATTTTGTTTGATACTTAATTACAATGTAGGCTTAATGATCTTAACGCGCTTTATTTATTTGCTAAAGGATAGGAACTCTAGATGCTTAAAGAACTGAGAAAGATTGTCACCTTTGATGAAGATATATACAGTGAAGGAGGAAAAGAAGCTGATCCTATTCTTCGTATAATCGGTGTTGCTGCAGTATTAGCTAATCCCTGGAAAGGTCAGGGGTTTGTAGAGGACTTGCAACCAGAAATTAAAAGAATTGCTCCTGTAATGGGTAAAGCTTTGACTGACCGTTTGATTTCAATGGTTGGCAGTGGAGAAAAAATTGAAGCGTACGGGAAGGCAGCATTAGCTGGGACCAGTTGTGAAATAGAGCATGCTTCAGCTATTATTCATACTTTGCAATTTGGAAACTTTTATAGGGAAGCAGTTGGTGCAAAAAGTTACCTAGGTTTCACAAACACAAGGGGTCCAGCAAACACACAAATTCAAATACCATTAATGGATAAGCATGACACTGGAAGGCGATCGCATTATTTAACCGTTCAGTTCTCGATATATGATGCGCCTGATGTCGACGAAATAGTGTGTGCTCTTGGAGCTGCTACAAGCGGAAGGCCCCATCATAGAATAGGTGATCGATACTCAGATCTAAAAGCACTAGGCAAATCTGTTGATAATCCAGCTGGTATATAATAGGAAAGGTGTAATCAATGAAACTAGATAAATTCTACATTAATGGCGAATGGGTCTCCCCTGTAAAAGATGAAAAAATAAATATAATTAATCCATCGGATGAATCAGTTATTGGGACACTAAACGTTGGCTCTCAGCAGGATATTGACAAGGCAGTTGAGGCTGCAAAAACTGCGTTTTCAAGCTATGCGCGGACAAGTGTAGATGAGCGTTTAGACTTGTTGAAAGAAATAAGAAACCAGTTTAAAAATCGCTTTGAAGATTTTGTGGAAGCTATCACTAAAGAAATGGGGTCACCTGTAAAGCTTTCTCGCGGTGCACAAGCAGCTGTAGGTTTAGGCCATTTAAAGACTGCAATAAGGGTGCTAGAAGAACATAAATTTGAATACCCTTTTAATGGCTATACTGTAAGGCACGAACCAATTGGAGTTTGTGGGCTTATCACACCTTGGAATTGGCCAATAAACCAAACTATATCGAAGCTCGGACCGTGTCTTGCCTCAGGGTGCACAGCAATCCTGAAACCAAGCGAAATATCACCAGTATCAGCTAATATAATTGCCGAAATAATGGATGCCGCAAAGGTTCCTAAAGGAGTTTTTAATATGGTGCATGGCTTGGGTCCGGTTGTAGGAGAGGCTTTATCTAACCATAAGGATGTAGATATGATGTCTTTTACTGGTTCAACTAGGGGAGGAGTCGCTGTTGCTCAGGCAGCAGCAAAATCGGTTAAGAGAGTGAGTCAGGAACTTGGAGGAAAATCACCAAATATAATTTTCGATGACGAAAAGTTTGAGCAATCGGTCACTGTTGGCGTGCAAAAAATTATGGAGAATACTGGACAGTCTTGTAATGCCCCAACCCGAATGATAGTACCGAAAAATCGACAAAATGAAGCTTTGGAAATTGCAAAAAATGTTGCAGAAAAATTGATAACTGGTGACCCTACGAAAGAAGACACAGACATTGGTCCGCTAGTAAGTCAAGCTCAATTCGATAAGGTGCAAAGGTTAATTGAATCAGGGATTAAGGCTGGTGCTCAATTAGTAACTGGTGGGTTAGGCAAGCCTGTAGGGCTTAATGCCGGTTATTTTGTTAAACCAACTATTTTTGGAGATGTAGATAACTCCATGGAAATTGCACAAGAAGAAATATTCGGCCCAGTCTTATCTGTAATCCCGTATGAAGACATTGATAATGCGGTTCAGATTGCGAATGATACAAGCTATGGCCTTTCCGCTTATGTATGTGGTAGTGACTCCGAAAAATTAAGGAGTGTCGCAAGGCAAATTAGAGCAGGTCAAATCCATGTTAATTATGGTAGTGGAGGAACCAATGCACCATTTGGTGGCTTTAAGCAATCGGGTAATGGGCGAGAGAAGGCTGAGTGGGGTTTGGAAGAATTCTTAGAGACTAAAGCAATAATGGAGTAAAGGATATCAGCAGGGGATTTGATTTGTCTATTGACCCGGAAACAAGCAATAATTTTACAGTAGATTGTTTGCAATATGCTAATTGGTCTAAGGAAGTTTTTGAGCAAATGAGACAAGGTGGCGTTGACTGCGTCCACGTAACTATTGCCTACCATGAAAATTTTCGGGAAGCTGTTTTAAACCTTGAGAAATGGAACGAATATTTCAATAGTTATTCGGAGTATATTGTGCAAGCAGGTAGTTATGATGAAATATTATCTGCTAAGAAAAATAATAAAACAGCGATTATTTTCGGTTTTCAAAACCCGTCTCCAATAGAAGATGACATTTCTTTGTTAGAAGTTTGGCAAAAGCTTGGTGTTCGATTTATGCAGCTCTCTTATAATAATCAATCGCTTCTTGCTACAGGTTGTTATGAAAAGAATGACCCTGGCTTAACAAGAATGGGGAAAGAAGTTATTAAAGAAATGAATAGGCTTGGGATTGTTGTTGACATGAGCCATTCTTCTGATCGGTCAACTTTAGAGGCAATTGATAATTCGTCACGGCCGATTGCAATTACTCATGCTAATCCAGCTTTCTGGCATTCTGCCTTAAGAAATAAGTCAGATGAAGTTCTAGACCGAATGTTTAAAAATGGTGGTATGCTGGGATTTTCTCTTTATCCTCACCATTTACATAATGGGAGTGATTGTACTATTAAAGATTTTTGTAAAATGATTGCAAAAACGGCAGAAAAATTTGGATCAAAAAATATTGGGATAGGAAGTGATCTTTGTCAAAATCAGCCTGATAGTATCGTGGAATGGATGAGAAATGGAAGATGGACTAAAACAAAAGATTTTGGAGAAGGAGATTCTTCTAACCCTGGCTTTCCTATTCAGCCTAATTGGTTTAAATCAAACAAAGATTTTATCAATATTAAGGATGGATTAAAGCATATTGGATTTGATAATGATGAAATTAATTCTATTATGGGACTCAACTGGATGAAGTTTTTTAAAAATTCTTTTAATAAGGCGATATAAGTTGGTAATAGAAAAAGAAGAACAGTTGTGTGGCCCACAGCCAAATATTAGGATGCCTTCTGAGGTTATGAAACTGGAAAGAATGGGGTCCTTGCATCCATCAAGGCTGTCTTTTTCGAGAATATTGATCCGTAAAATGATACAGCAAAAAACGCGCATTAGTTGTTCGCGTTGGAAAATGGATAAGAACGGATTTGGTAATGCGGTTTATCAATTGAACCTCTTTGGAAAAAACCTCGCTTTAATCGCATTTTCTAATCATATAGAGACTTCACAAAGGACTGATAGAGTTATTGCATCTGCTTGGGATACCTCTTTTGCTCTTTTTGATGGCATTCCATCAATTTCAGATATTGAAAGGCTTAAAACGCAGTTACCTTTTCAAGAGGCGGGTAGGTATAAAAATACAGAGCTAGTTCTGAGTAGGGCTAATAAATCTGTAAGGATGTTTGAGCTGGTAGCGCAGTCATTAAGTGAAGGCAAGCAACCCCCAAGCGAGCTGATAAATGATATTGGATATTTAATGCGAACCACAGCGGTGTATGGAAACGGAAAATTCGGCATTGATGATAGAAAAAATCATAGTGAACTTTCTGACTTTTCTGTACCGTTTCAGCTTGAAATGCTGACAGTGTACTTGATCAGAGGCTTTTCACTAGACCTAGTTAATCATGTTGCAAAAGCCCGTAACCCTAAAAAATTTGTTCCCCTTGATAAAAAAATCCAAAGATATCTAGGAATTGGTAATGCAACTGGGCTTGGGATGGCTCCATTTTTGGTCAAACATCCTGTCTTATTGAATAATTGGTTTCAAGTTCGTGAAACTGCATTGTCGCGGATGATTAATTTAGCAGAGCTTTCTAAAGAAAAGGCTGAAAGATTAGTTGAGCTTACATCTAGAGTTAAAGCATTTATTAACTCATGGAATACTGACGACGATAGACAGAAGAAAAGAATTGATATTTTAAAAGCTGAGTGGGTATCAATAATAAATGAATTTACTTTAGAAAAATTGTTAAAAATCAATGCTTTAAAAAATATTTTTAATGGTTCGAAGAATTATTCGACAGAATGCCAAGAGCTAATCGTTTCATTGTTTTTAGAAGTTGGTGGAGATCTGATTGACGGGCTTGATCTATGTTTAGAGAGCACCAAATTGCCTATGCTTTACCCTAAAATGAGAGTGCATGAGTTATCTTACTTAATAAAAAAGAACTTCTCTTGGGCTTTGAAAAT
>CACHMT010000041.1 GCA_902581005.1 uncultured Alphaproteobacteria bacterium | reverse complement strand
CGACTAAAGAAACACAAGAAAAATACCATTATTCAGAGTGTCAGAAAAAGCTATTAAACGGAGATCAGCTTAGAATTGAAAGCTGTGTTAGTTCTTATTGGTTGAAGACCAAGAGTATGTAAAAAGAAATAAAGTTTTTTCTATTATTTTACCCATTTTTGTCGAATTATATTACTAGAGACTAAATGCAACCGTCGAGAGTAGTATGAACAATATAATAGGCATAATTTACAGTTTCACTCTGTTATACCTAAACGTAACGATCCTCCTACTTACTTCACAAATATATACTTATGCGCAGGAAGTTTCATATTCCACAATGGCACAAAGTATCTTAGATAATCAAAACGCTCTTAATACGGACGGTGCGTCTGCTATTGATGTTTTTAAGTTTTCGGTAAATGATATTTTAAACTCTATGGGAGAAACAGTTGAAAATGGCAGTGGTGACCCAACAATTTTTGGGCGTACCGACTTTGGAAGCGAATTTTCCATTACCAATGACTTAAGTACCTCCTTTGAAATAGAGATACCAGCATTTGTGATTAATGACTTGGCTGAAAATGATAGTGGTGAGTTTTTCCCTGTAATAAAGAATGGAAATAGTGATGTCGAAGATGGAACTTATGTCAATACTTACACTGATAATGCGCTGGGCACAAAAGTGACCGAATACTTCAATTCTGGAGCACCAGATAAAATTGAAACAATATATGATTACGGAACAACAGAAATAGAATATTTAAGTGACAGCGGAGTAGACGCCAAAGACCATATTTACGAAGATGGGTCAATATACAAATCTTTTTTTATTAACGACGAGTTGGATGTTTTAGCATCCACATATGTCGGTTCAGATGGCTTTACATCAAGGTATTTTGTTGATCCGGATAGTAGATACTCTTACTCAACTAACAATAATGTTGATGGGTCCATCTTTACGTCTTTTTATGATGGATCAAACGAAAGTTACTCCCAGACGGTAAATGCTGATAACGAAATTATCAGTTCCTATTATTATAACGATAGTATCAGTTTAAGAAAGGATACTAATGATGATGGGTCGAGCCGAACGACCTTTTCTAATTTTGATAATGATGGTTCAGGTAATTTTAAAACAATTGTCGAAAATAGGAACCAAACAAATACCATAACAAATCTACAATATACTGACCAAGATAACACCACTCCGGTTGAATTTACTTTGGATAGCGTAACAGATACGGGAGTTGTAGTGACACAAACCTTCAAATCAGACTCTACGGCCCTAAACATAGTAAAAACTAATACGGGGGGTAACATAAAAATTGTGTATGGAGGAGAAGATATTTTTGAGTATTTAGCCAGCAGCAAGGATAACCTTGTAGATCTTGCCCCAGACGTTATAGCCAACGGAGAAAATGTGATATTCGAAGGCCTAACAACAATTAATAATGCAAACAGTGCTAAAAATCCTAATAGTCTCGCTATTGATTACAAAGAATTATACGATACCCGTGATGGGTTGTCAGTAACTCCTGAAATGGGTTTTGTGAAGCTGAGAGGTGATGATGGGAACGAATATATAAACCTTTCTAATGGGGACATTGTCGAATTCTTTGTGCGGCCTACAGATACTTTTCTCGCAAATCATAATAGCGAAGACTTATTTTTCATTGATAGACCTGTCCCAGAAAATCCAGTTGTTGCCGATACAGATGCTAATACGCCAGAATATAATACAGCCGATAGCTCATCTTCCGAAGATGAAAATATAATCTACATTGGACCCGGAGAAGAGGCCATAACGTTACCGAGCGGGGAAATAAAGGTTTATGTAACTGCTGTTTATGTTCAAGCACCAGCATCAAAGTTCCTACCTTCTCAGATCGTTATGCCTGTAGGACCCGATGGTACTTATAATTACAACATCGAGCCAGCTACAGCTGAGTCGTTTCCAGGCGATGCGGTTGTCGTGGCAATACCAGAAGAAGAAGCGGAAGCACTATCCGAGATAGTTAAAGAAATAGAAAGAAAAAAAGAGGAGCCAACTAACCCAAAGCATGATGAAGATGAACCCCCAGCTTTGGACCCAGGAATAGAGGCAATGATAAAGATGAATATTATACTGAATGATGTCCAAAATGGCCCAAGCAAGTTGGTATCGGAAGCAAAAAAAACGATGCAGAAAGAATTTCCAAATATTTCAGAGCAACTGATAGACTTATTTATAAGTTCGGCAGATTCGACAGAAAAATTCGAGTTAATAGAAGATCCAAAAGAGTTTCTAGAAAAAGAGTTTGCCAAAATAAGTAATCCAACAGAATTAGATTTACTGCTGAGCTCGAATTTAACGCAGGATGACTTAATAAAAGTCTTTAACCTTATATTGTATAAATTCTCCACTGAGCTAACTGAGTTGGGCTTTGAAACATTAGGAGATCAGGAAATTGATTTTTCGGTAAACGTAAAAAATGCAGAGCAAATACTGGAACAAGTTCAATTACAGCAAGATATTATGGCCATTGTGTCTCTGCTTGGATCTAATGGAGGTAATCAAGACTTATCAAATCTTCTAATTCAGCCTGAAGAAGAAGATCCCAATTCCTCGAACGTATTATTTGAATCCAGCAGAAGTCAAAGGGTACTTGATCGAATTAAGCGCTATTCGGAAGTTATTAATTTTATAAATAGTCCGTCTACTGTTATTAATGAGAATGATCCAATCCTTGATAATACTCTTCCAATAGTCGAAGTGAATGTTGGCATAGGCGAAAGTATCGCCAGAGCATTGGAAGAAAAATTTGCAGAGGATAAGAGTCTAAACAGGAGCTTTCAGCCAAGGTCTTTTAGCTCACAACTCGAAAAGTTTAATTTTGAGTTGCCACCACAAGACCAAAGTTCGGAACCGAGAGCCTCAGCCCCAATACTGGCAGATACTCCTAGTATTTCCGATGAGGAGCTTCAAATAGTAGCTGAAACAACTGAGGCTACTAATAACATTTTAGATGAAACCATTGAAAAAATGCTAAACGAGCTTGGAAATGAGCCACTTGATAATACCTCTATACAAATCGCTTCGGTCTCTAACGATATAGATGCATCGAATGAAGAAACTAGAGATACAACGGAAAATTTTGTACTTAACAATGCCCTATCTTCTGCTCAAAGACTGAAGGCAATAGAGGACATTAGAGCTATATTCCAAACTCTTGGAATTGGTTCTTAAATAGCCTCCCAAGGGTAAATAAACCTGTCCAATACTTTCCCAATCTGCTTTGCGTCATTAACACCATTTTTGGCTATAACAGCAGTTAATCCTTTATTTGGGTGATCAATAACCTCTTGCACCCTTGCACTGATTTCAGATTTTTCTAATGTCTCATTATAAACTCTCTTTATCGCCCTTTTCCTTAATTCCGGTTTAAAAATCTTTCCTATGGGCGTTTTAGGCATTTCATCAACTATATCAAAGTGCTTTGGAATTGCTGCTTTTTCACCAATATTCTTTTCTACATGCTTAATTAATTCTTCGGTAGGAACTTCAGACCCTTTAATTAGTTCAACATAAGCACATGGCATTTCGCCGGCTCTCGCGTCCGGCTGGCCTATTACGCCTACCATCGCTACAGACGGATGAGATGCTAGTGCCTCCTCGGCTATAGCCGGATCAATATTATGACCACCCCTTATAATCAAATCTTTCGCTCTCCCAGTTATCTTCAAATAACCGTCTTCATCCAAAAAGCCTAAATCCCCAGTTCTTAAGAACTTATCTTCAAAATATAATTCTTTATTTTTTTCTGGATCGGTATACGTTTTGCCTGATAATACACCCGGGCCTGAAACACAAATTTCACCTACCTCACCTGTTTTACACTCTACCAACTTTTTTTGGTTACCATCGCGCTTTACCAATTTTACTTTTGTGTAGGGAACAGGAATCCCGACTGTACCAATCTTTCGTTCTCCCTCGATAGGATTACAAGATATATTACAATGAGCTTCAGTCATTCCATAACCCTCCATAATCGTAATACCAGTTGCAGTTTCAAACTTTTTAAACAACTCACTTGGCATTGGCGCTGAACCACAGAGAGCAAAGCGAAGAGACGAAACATCTGCATTCACTGGCCTTTGCATTAGTTCTGCTGCTGCAGTAGGCACCAGAGTAATAAACGCTGGTTTCCATCTTTCAACCAATTTCCAAAAATTGTCAAAAACACCATCTCCTCTATAACCTTGCGGTGTCAAAAAGACTATGTGTGCTCCTGATGTAATACAGGTCATCAAATTAGGATAAACGGCAAAAACATGAAACAGGGGAAGTGGGCAAAGTATTGTGTCTTTATCGCTCCACTCTGGTAAGATAGCAGGTATAGCCCAACCTTGGTATAGCATACCCATAAAAGAGTGTTGCGCGAGCTTTGGAACTCCCGTTGTACCACCGGTATGAAACATAGCTGCTGTTCGATCTTTAACATCATCCTTAAACGTCAATGAGGCACCTGATTGTGATCTCAACAAGTCATCAAATGATATTATCGAAGCAGAGTGTTTGGTCTTTACTTTTGGCCTAATTAAAGGTGCTATCCAACTTTTTGGAAAGCTTAAATATCTAACCAAATCAACTTCAATTAAGTGAGAAACATCTGGGCAATCTTCTAGAGCCTCTGCAACTTTTTGTGCGACGTCAGTTTTTGGAAGAGCTTTCATGCTTACGACTACTTTTACCCCTGCTAGCTTAAGAATTCCTGCCATCTGCTTGGGCTCTAAAAGAGGGCTTATAGGAACAACAACACCAGCTGTAGTTCCAGCTATAAAAGAAATTATTGCCTCCGTACATATAGGCAAAATGTAAGCTATCTTGGCATTTTCAGATACCCCTAGGGATTTAAAACCATTGGCTGCCTGATTTACTTTGGACTGCAGTTGTCCCCAATTGAGTGTTTCAGCAGATGCCCTTGGATCAGAGTCAAGCTGAAAAGATACTGCAGGTCTTCCCGAGTACTTCATTGCGGTCCGTGATAATAATGAGTATATGGTTTTCGCTTCGAGACGTTTCTCGAAAGGCATTTCGTTTTCTATAGCTTTGGTGCTGGCAAGTGTTTCCCATTTCATTATACTTTCCCCCTCAACATACAATAAACAGCAATCTGTGACAGTTTCAAGACTAAAGTTTAAGTATCACAAAAATTGTAGCTCGGCTAATTTTTTATACTTATTGCTAGTACGCATTAATCCTTTGTGAGAACCCTCATTCTCTATCTTACCTTTTTCAAGAAATAATATCCTGTCAGCATTTTTTACGGTCGCAAGTCGATGAGCGATAACAATAATAGTCTTATTACCTGAAATATTATCAATTGCAGTCTTAATCGCGTTTTCTGATATTGCATCTAAAGAAGAAGTCGCTTCGTCCAGAAGAAGAATAGGAGAGTCTCTTAATATCGCTCTAGCTATAGCT
>CACHMT010000040.1 GCA_902581005.1 uncultured Alphaproteobacteria bacterium | reverse complement strand
GCCCATTGTATAGGAAATGCTGTTGAGCAAATACAGCTAAACAAGCAAGATGTAGTATTTGCGGGTGGGGGAGAAGAGTTGGACTGGACGCTCTCTTGTCTTTTTGATGCCATGGGTGCAATGTCTAGCAAATATAATGATACTCCCGAAAACGCTTCAAGAGCTTTCGACAGAGATAGAGATGGCTTCGTTATTGCAGGTGGCGGTGGAGTAGTTGTCGTAGAGGAGTTAAACCACGCTATTGCCAGAGGAGCAAAAATATATGCTGAAGTCACAGGTTATGGCGCAACCTCCGATGGTTATGATATGGTAGCGCCATCAGGTGAAGGAGCTGAGAGATCGATGAGATTAGCTTTGACCTCTTTAAACGGTAGGAAAGTTAATTATATTAATGCACATGGTACTTCAACTCCAGCTGGAGATGTCACTGAGATACAAGCGGTTAGAAATGTATTCGCTGAAGAAAAACAACCTTTAGTTGCTTCCACGAAATCACTTACTGGTCATAGTCTTGGTGCCGCAGGTGTCCAAGAAGCTATTTATTCACTGATTATGATGGAAAATAACTTTATATCTGCAAGTGCTAATGTTTTTAATTTGGATGAAGAAATCAATTCTAATGAAGTGGCTACGGGATTGGTAGAAGGAATTGAATTGGATACTGTTTTATCGAATAGCTTTGGCTTTGGAGGAACCAATGCCTCATTAGTATTAAGTAAGTATACTGGTTAATGTCTTTGCCAGGCCTTATGAAAAATAAAAAGGGTTTGGTTATGGGTGTAGCCAACCAAAAGTCCATTGCATGGGGAATAGCTGAAGTATTAAGTGCAGAAGGAGCATCTTTAGCATTAAGTTATCAGGGTGAAAACTTTAAAAAGAGAGTAGAGCCATTGGCCGAGAGTATAGGCTCAAAGCTTTTATTTGATGTTGATGTCTCAGATGAAAGTTCCATAGATAAATGTTTTAATCATTTATCAAAGGAGTGGGGATCGCTAGATTTTGTAGTACATGCGCTTGCTTTTTCTGACAAATCTGAACTGTCTGGTAGGTTTATCAATACTTCGAGGCAGAATTTTTTAAATTCTCTGGATATATCTTGTTTCAGCCTAATTGATGTCTCAAAGCGATGCTCTTCTCTTATGAAACAAGGTGGAGCGATTTTAACACTCAGTTATTTAGGTTCGCAAAGAGTTACTCCAAATTATAACGTGATGGGAGTAGCAAAAGCCGCTTTAGAATCATCGGTTAGATATCTTGCAAGTGATTTGGGTGAAGATGGGATTAGAGTGAATGCTATTAGTGCCGGGCCAATGAAAACACTTGCGGGAGCTGCTATAGGTGGAGCGAGAAGAGTTTTTCGTCTTTCCGAGCAAAATTCTCCCTTAAAGTCAAACCCAACATTAAAATCAGTAGGGGGCACAGCTGCGTTTTTACTAAGTGATTATGGATTGCATGTTTCTGGGGAAGTAATCTTTGTAGATGGTGGTTACCATGTTATGGGTATGCCCAAATTAGATAACATTGAGAAGGCATGAGTTGGTAGATTTCTCTCTTATTTCTGATACATACGATAAAATCCATCAGCATTTAGTTGAAACGCCTTTACTAGAATCGCCTTTCCTAAGTAAACGACTAAATAAGCGTGTTTTCATCAAAGCTGAGTGCCTACAAAAAACAGGTTCTTTTAAATATAGAGGAAGTTGGTCTTCTTTTGTAAATAATGACTTCGAAGACTTAAAAAAGGGCGTATTAGCGTACTCTTCGGGAAATCATGCCCAAGGTATAGCAGCCGTTGCAAATCAACATAAAATTCAAGCTACAATCATCATGCCAAAGGATGCTCCTAGACTTAAGATAAAAAATACACAGTCATATGGAGCTAATGTAGTATTTTACGATCGAATAAAAGAAAGTAGAGAAGAGATTGGTGAAAGGCTGCAGAAAGAAAAAAATTTAAAGCTTATAAGACCCTATGATGATCCCTTTGTAATTGCTGGACAAGGCTCTCTGGGAATTGAGCTAATCAATCAAGCAAAAAGGATGAAATTAGATGCGGCAGATGTACTAGTTTGTTGTGGAGGAGGAGGATTAGCTTCAGGTATTAGTTTAGCTTTTCAGGGATTAAATGAGAATTTTAAGGTTAGAACTTGTGAACCTGAAAATTTTGACGATATGGCTCGATCATTAAAGCAAAAGAGTAGAATAACGAATAAGGCGATGGATGGATCTATTTGCGATGCTATTTTGACTCCCACGCCAGGGGAGTTAACTTTTGAAATTCTTGAAAAGTATGCGGCTCCTGGTCTAGTCGCTAGTGATGAACAGGTTCTTGAGGCAATGTCCTTGTTATTCTTGCATCATAATCTAGTTGTTGAGCCTGGAGGTGCCATCTCACTCGCAGCAGCGCTCCATCAGCATGGAAAAATACACTCAGATGCGCTTATTATAGTCTGTACAGGTGGAAATGTTGACCCAGTTATTTTTTCAAGAGCTTTAGATCTAATTGATTCTAAAGATTAAGTATATTTTTTTAATAGTTGCTTCGTAAGGCGTTTTTTATACCGACGTTGTCTTTGTCGGCTCTTAGTTATATTCGCTCGCCAATGTTCACGCTTGTCTTTTACGATCTCTTCTAAATCTCGAGCTACTTCAATATTATTGGCATCTATTTCATATGTTCTTTTGGTCATATGTAAATAAATAGCCTTAATATAATATAATCAAAAAACTATTTACAAATGTTCGCTTTTTGTTCTATTTTAAGCTATGAGTATGTACGAATCATATAAATCCATCTCAAAAAAAATCACTTTGAAGGATGTGAAAAACTTATTCAGAGAGAACGAAAAGACCTGGAATAATTTTATTCGTTTAGAGGGGCAAACTATAATTTTTAATGGTTGCACAGTTCAAATTTCCTGTAATTTAGATTGCTCTGTAGTATTTAGAACTAGAGAGGAAAGGCACAGTGAGTGTCTGCAATACATCATAAGTTGTCTTGAGTTTGGTCTAGACACAAAGATTTGGCATGAGGAGATTTTAACGGAAGTTAATACCCTTTACGAGACTATTTAAGCCAAGCGTAAAATTAGCCCAAAAGATATTTTTAAATTTTTCGCTAATTTTTTTATAAATTAAACAGGTGTTAAGCAAAGTTTAAATAACTAAAATACGATTACTTGCTAAAAAGTAAAAAGTTCTACAAATGATTGATCGAGAAATAAACAGATACATAGACAACTATTTAAATCCTATTGCAAATATTTTCTATAAAATTGGCGTGGACGCAAATTGGATTACTTTTTTGGGATTAGTCGTAATCTTTATATGCTTCGCAGCCTTATCATACGGATTGTTTTATTTAGGATTAATACTAATCCTAATTAATAGGTTTTTGGATGGTTTAGACGGCAGATTGGCACGACTTGGCACACCAAGAAAGTTTGGTGCTTTTTTTGATATTACGTCCGACTTTGCGTTCTATGCTTTAATCCCTTTAGGCTTTGCAGTGTTTTCTCCATATGAAAATGCATTGCCGACAGCTTTTTTACTGGCAGCTTTTTATGTAAATGGATCAAGCTTTCTTGCCGAAGCTATCATAATCGAAAAATATAATATTAAAATTGACCGAGCGGATAAGGGATTCTTTTACTCTTCTGGATTGATTGAGGGTTTTGAAACTATCTGTTTCTTTTTATTTATTTGCTTTTTTCCAAATGTATACGCTAACGCTGCGTATATTTTTTTCACCCTAACACTATTAACGCATGTGATACGAGTATTTAAATCATTTAAGCGTTTTCTATAATTTATTGAGCTCTGTCTATAATCCTTTCGTTTTGGGGATCATATGGACTGTCTCGAACTATCTCTGCATTCCAAAACGCATCATCGATTTTTATCCTAAGCTTTGTGCCTACTTCAGAAAATGAGGACTTTACATAACCTATACCAATACTCCTTTTAAAATGTACTGAATATCCTGCTGAGGTTAATCTACCAAGCATTACCTCTTCCGTTTCATTATATAATGCTTCTCTTCCCCAAGGATCTATATCCTTTGGACCATCTATAAGCAGTGTTACACAAGAAACATCGGTTTTCCTTTTTAGGAGGGCGTCTTTCCCTAAAAAGTTTTTGTTAATATCCACAAATCTACTGAGCTTAGACTCGAATGGCCCAGCGTCTCTTCCCAGATCTGATCCAAATGCTTTGTAGGATTTTTCTTGCCTGAGCCAATTTTGCGCTCTAGCGCCAACCAATTTCAAATTAAACTCCTTCCCTGAACTCAGTAATATATCTAGTAAATAATTTTGCATCTCAATAGGATGATGGAGTTCCCAGCCAAGCTCACCTGTATAAGCAACTCTAAGAGCTCTAACTGGACACATACCAATTTCGATATCTCTGTATGAAAGCCATGGAAACTCTTTGTTTGAAAGAGTTTTGTCCGGATCCTCACTTACAACTATTTTTTTTAAAAAACTCCTGGAATTCGGTCCTGCAATTGAAAATACACCCCATTGGCTCGTGCAATCGTAAATGTTTACACTATCGAATTTGCTATCAGCCAGGGACTTGTGTAAATAATCAGAATCATATTCAGTCCAAGCACCAGCTGAGATTAGATAGTAGCTTTCCTCTGAAAGACAAACTATTGTATATTCAGTCCTGATAGTACCTAAAATAGATAAAGCATAGGTGAGATTAATTCTCCCCTCACTAGGCAATTTGTTACAAGTAAACCAATCTAGAAACTTTCTTGCATTTTTCCCAATAACTAGATGTTTTGTGAAAGCGGTTGAGTCAATCAGACCTAAACCTGATCGAATTGCTTCTGCTTCATTCTTTGAATGCTCCCACCAACCGCCTCTTCTGAAACTTCTTGATTGCTTATCATCGAAGTCATTTTCAGCAAAATAATTGGGTCGCTCCCATCCATTAATCTGACCAAATTGTGCCCCTAATTCCTTTAACCTATCATAAGATGGTGCCGTTCTTAAAGGCCGGCATGCTTCTCTCTCTTCATCAGGATGATGCAAGATAAAAACATGTTCATAGGCTTCTTCATTCTTTTTCATTGCGTATTGAGTAGTCATCCAATTCCCATATCTTCTTGGGTCTAAAGATCCCATATCTATTTCCGCTTCTCCATCAACAATCAATTGTGCTAAATAATAACCCGCTCCACCAGCAGCTGTTATACCAAATGAAAATCCTTCAGCTATCCATGCATTTTTAAGCCCAGGAGCTGGTCCTAGTAGTGGATTTCCATCTGGTGTGTAACAAATAGGACCATTATAATCGTCTTTTATGCCGAGCGTTTCGCTCGATGGAATTCTATGGATAAAAGACATGTATTCTTTTTCTATTCTTTCTAAATCGAGTGGAAATAGATCGGCTCGAAAATTTTTTGGTACTCCGAATTCAAACTTTGCAGGGGCATTTTTTTCATATGGACCTAATATCCAACCGGCTTGTTCTTCTCTTACATACCACTTTGCGTCGGCATCGCGAATGACCGGATGTTCTCCATTTTTTTCTCGATACTTTTGAAGTTCAGGATCTTTTTCTGTAACAATGTATTGGTGCTCCACCGGAATTGCAGGAATTTTTATACCTAACTTCTTTGCTGTAGCTTGAGAATGGTTT
>CACHMT010000039.1 GCA_902581005.1 uncultured Alphaproteobacteria bacterium | reverse complement strand
GTTTTGATAGACTTACAAATGTGAGCTTCTCTGGAACAAATCATGAGGAAAATCAGCCCTGTCATTTGTTTTTAAAAAATAAAAATATTCCGATCAAAAAAAATCTCCCATTATTTGCTGAGCCTGCTCAAAGGTATTGTCCAGCAGGAGTTTATGAAGTGCTTGAAAAACGTAAGAATTCTTTTTCGTTTCAAATAAATTCACAAAATTGCGTGCATTGCAAAACATGTGATATTAAAGATCCAAGCGAAAATATAACGTGGAAAACACCTCAAGGGGGAGATGGTCCAAATTATCCAAATATGTAGGTTAATTGGTATGCCTCTGCTTAAATCTTTAATTGTAGTTTTTTTTATACTATGGCATTTTTCGGTCACCATTGTTCTAGCTAACTCGGGTTCATATATTGCCGGGCAATTTGCTGAGAAAGAAGGAGATTTTAAAAATGCCTCGTACTATTATATAGATCTCATTTCTAGAGGAGACTCTGAAAGAGAAATTATCACGAGAAGTGTTATATACGCAGCATTAGCTGGAAATTTCGAAATTGCAACAGCAATATCACGAAAAATTGATGACCTTCAACTTAATTATCCTGTCACAAATTTAGTTATTTTTGCTGAAGCTATAAGGAAGAGAGAAAAGTCAGAAATATTAAGATCGAATATAACTAATTACATATGTTATGACTTTAAAATTCCACTAACTTTTTCCCTGACTTCACTAATTATATCCTTACACATTTTCTCTATCTCAGAGTCATTAAGAGTTTTCTCTAAAGGCTGAAATTTAACCCTTATTGAAAGAGACTTTTTTCTCTCCTCTTTTTCTACTTCCCCTTGGAAGACATCGACAATATTTATTTTGTCGATCAGAGGATTTTTCAAGGAAATAATAGTTTTCTTTACTGCTCCATATTCAGTCTTTTCATCAATCAGGAAAGAAAAGTCCCTTTCGATAGGTTGCAAATTACTCAAAATAAGAGCATCTCTCGTAATCTTTTTTTTCTTTGGGAATGGTATATTATCTAGATAGATAGTGAAGCAATTTATTCGTTCTCTAATAGCGTAATTTTTAGCAATGAGTGGGCTAACTTCACCAAATATTGCCACAATCTTATTTCCAAGCATAACCTTGGCTGACCTTTTTGGATGAAGGAAATCTGGAGTATCTCTTTGAAGTTTAAGGCTGTCCACCTTTAGGTTTAAATATCCTAATAATTTAAATAGATCTTTTTTTATATCAAAAATATCAAAAGGTCGTATTTCCTTGTAAAGATTGAAGTTGCTTTTACTACCAGACAAGACTGCAGAAATTTGGTAGGTTTCATCGCCAACTTGATTGCTCTCAAAACAATAGCCTTGTTCGAATATTGCGAGACTTTTAATACCTTTAGCCTGATTTTTCTCTACTATTTTTATTAAGCCTGGTAAAAGCGACTGTCGCATGTGCGTCATTTCACTGCTAATTGGATTTATAAGTTTAATTTCCTTTGTTGACTTGCTATTAAATCGTTCAACTGACTTCTTGTCGATAAAACTATATGACAAGCACTCCATATAACCTAAAGAAGTACAAACCCTTCTAGCTAAGTTTTGCCTGCTTTGACTGTCAGTTAAAAGAGGTTTTAATACTCCCTCTTTTCTAGTCATCGAAATACTGGGCAAGTTTGCTAATGAATTTATCCTTGTGACCTCTTCTATTATATCTACCTCACCATGTACATCTGGTCTCCAGGCGGGAACTATTATTTCAATTTTATTTTCCACTTCCTTCACTGAAAAACCAAGGGACTTTAGTATTTCAAATTGTCTTGCCTTATTTACTTCTATTCCTATCAATTGATTTACTTTTTTAGGATCAAAAATAATTTTTTTCTCAAAAGATGGTACTGACCCCGCGATAATAATATCTGAAGGTTCGCCTCCACATAAATCTAAAATCATCTTTGTAGCAATATGTGAGCCAGATAAAGTAAAGCTCGGATCAACACCCCTTTCAAAACGATATCTAGCGTCTGAATTTATCTGAAGTTTCCGACCTGTTGCTGCTATTGATATTGGATCGAAATAAGCGGCCTCTAACAACACATTTTTTGTTTCGTCCGACACGGCACTTTTCATACCTCCTATGATGCCTCCAAGAGATACGATTTCCTTTTCGTCTGTTATTACAATCATTCCTTCATTTAACTCATATATTTTATCATCAAGAGCATGAAATTTCTCCCCCTCAACAGATCTTCTAACCGTTAGACCACCAGAGAGTTTATCAGCGTCGAAGACGTGCAGAGGTCTTGCTCTATCAAATGTAAGATAATTTGTAATATCAACTAATGCTGAGATTGGATTAAGCCCAATACTAATTAAGCGATTCTTGAGCCATTGTGGAGACTCCCTATTTTGTACGCTTCGTAAATATCGCCCTACAAAAAAAGGACATTCTTTTAAAGAAACCGCTTGGTCCAAATTAATATTAAAATGTGGCTTAAAAATTCCTTCAACATTGGGTATTTTGCTAACACGTAATTTTCCGATACCACTAGCCGAGAGATCTCTGGCAATTCCATAAATACCTAATGCGTCAGGTCTATTTGGGGTAATTGCGATTTCGAAAATTATTTTTTCATCTCCAACTAATTCAGAAAACAGCGTCCCCACTTCAGTTTCAGAAGGTAGCTCTATAATTCCATCGTGTTCATCAGAAATTTCTAATTCTTTTTCTGAACACATCATTCCCTCACTTTTTACATCTCTGATCTTTGAGGCTTTTAGGTTGATATTTAATCCAGGTATAAAATCACCTGGCTTTGCAACCACTACTTTCATGCCATTCTTAACATTTGGTGCTCCACAAACTATTTTTAGTATTCCAGTGCTTGAATCAACCTCACATACTTTCAATTTGTCGGCATTTGGGTGTTTTTCAACTTTTAGTATTTCTCCTACAGACAATTGCCCCAAACGCTTTCTTGGGTCTATAAGGGACTCAACCTCTAATCCTGTGTCGGTAAGTACGTTCCCTACCTCATCAGCGGACAAATCTGTCTCGAGATAATCCTTAAGCCATGAGAAAGAAAACTTCATATTAAAACTTCCACTCTACTGTTTATCCACTAAGTTTGTCATAGAGGTTGGAACTTTTTTCTGCAGCAAAGCCATAGTGTTTTAACCATCTTATATCATTATCGAAGAATGATCTAAGATCAGGCATACCATACTTCAGCATCGCGAGCCTATCTATACCCATTCCAAAAGCAAATCCCTGAAACTTTTTACTATCAACTTTAGCTGCCTCCAAGACATTAGGGTGTACCATTCCGCTACCTAATATTTCCATCCAGTCATCTCCTTTGCCAACAACTAAGGAGTTTTCGACCCAGGAACACCTTATATCAACTTCCGCAGAGGGCTCCGTGAAGGGGAAATGACTGGCGCGAAATCTTAGGTCTATACTATCTAGCTCAAAAAAAGCCTTGCAAAACTCAACCAAAACCCATTTTAAGTTTGACATAGAGATATCTTCACCTATTGCTAAACCCTCAATCTGATGAAACATTGGTGTATGGGTTAGATCGTAATCCGATCTATATACCCGTCCAGGTGCGATAATTTTACAGGGTGCTCCGTGTTTTTCCATGAATCTTACTTGTACTGGGCTAGTATGCGTTCTAAGTACGTTAGGTGAAACATTTTCCCTAATGCTCTCATCTCCAGGATCGATATAAAAAGTATCAAACTCCTGACGAGCTGGATGATCCGGAGGAATATTTAGTGAATCAAAATTGTACCAGTCGCTTTCAATTTGGGGTCCTTCAGCTACAGAAAATCCTAGGTCTGAGAAAATTGATATGATTTCTTCTGTAACTCTGCTTACTGGGTGAATCAGGCCTGAATTCATCTCTCTGGGGTCTTGCGAAATATCAAGCCATTCCGCATCCATTCTGCCTTCAATCTCCTTATTCAATAAGATTTCTTTTTTCTCTTTGATAGCCTCCTCCAGAGATTGCTTGAGATTGTTATACTGTGGAGATTTTATTTGTCGCTCTTTAGCTTCCATCCGACCCAATGATCTCAGCAGGTTAGAAATTTCCCCTTTTTTACCAAGAAGCTTGACCCTAACCTGTTCGAGATCATTAACTGACTGAGCATTCTTAACTAGCTCTAAATACATATTATTTTCTAATGAAATTTCCATGATTAGATATAAGATTTATCATAAGAACATTTTGTACCGATTGAAATCGGCCATGTTACTAGTTTAGCGCGCCTTGCGCACGAGATACTATCTGTCCAAAAGCTTTTGGGTCATGTACCGCAATGTCTGCTAGAACTTTTCTATCAAGTTTGATGCCAGCTTTATCCAGTCCATGTATAAACTTCGAATAATTGAGATTGCTGTCAATTTGTCTTACAGCCGCGTTCAACCTTTGTATCCAGAGGGCTCTAAAAACACGCTTTCTGACTTTACGATCTCTGGTCGCATACTGCATAGCTCTGTCCACAGCTTGTTTAGCCGTTCTAAAGTTCCTACTTCTTGCGCCGTAGTAGCCTTTGGCCGCTTTTACCACCTTCCGATGTCTCGCGTGCGTTACTACTCCTGATTTAACTCTAGTCAACTATTAATCCTCCTACCTGGAATAAGGCATATAAGATTTAACTATATTTTCATCTGCCTTGCACAAAGTTGTTGTGCCTCTCGCGTTCCGTATAAATTTGCTTGATCTTTTTATCATACCGTGCCTTTTCCCTGCCTGCGCAGACTTCACGCGCCCGGACGCTGTCACCTTAAACCGCTTTTTAGCACCTGATTTTGTTTTCATCTTAGGCATTTATTCTTCTCAACACACTGTTTCCAAGGTGTTTATAGGGATATTCTAATAACTATACAAGCATTTCTTTATATTTTTCTCAAAAATCATCAAAGTTTTCTTCTAAAGACACCACCCTTAATATATTTGTTGATCCAGGTGTATTAAACGGTACTCCTGCTATAACAATGATTAAATCTTTCCCTGCAGCAAAATCGAATAGCCTAGCAGCTTTCACAGCATTCATAACCGCCCTCTTAAACCGATCTACAGGTGTAGTAACCACACAATGTAAACCCCAAAAAAGGGTTAGTTTCCTTGCTGTTTCGGTATATGGAGTTAGTGCAATTATTGGTGCTCGAGGCCTTTCCCGAGATGCAAGTTCAGCTGTTGTTCCACCATGAGTAAAGCAACAAATAACCTTCACGTTTATGTTATCAGCTACCTCTCTCGCAGCAACTGTTATTGCATTTGAGACTCCTTCTTTCGACACTGATCTCGAGGTTTCCAAATTCTGGAAATACAACGGGTCTTTTTCGGTTTCAACGGCGATTTTATCTACCGCTTCTATAACTTTCTCTGGATGAGTGCCTATTGCTGTTTCAGCGGACAGCATTACGGCGTCTACGCCATCATATATTGCCTGCGCGACATCCGAAACTTCTGCTCGGGTTGGTGTAGTCGAATGAATCATACTTTCCATCATCTGTGTTGCTACGATTACGGGCTTTCCCATTTGACGTGATTTCATAACTAGTCTTTTTTGAACAGGTGGGACCGCTTCAATTGGCAATTCAACACCAAGGTCTCCTCGTGCCACCATAATTCCGTCAGCAGAATCAATAATCGCGTCAAAAACTCTTACCGCAGCAGGTTTCTCAATTTTTGCGATAATGCCTGCCCTTCCCCTTAATAATTTTTTTACATCGTCTACATCTTTCGCTCTCTGTACAAAAGATAAGCCGATCCAATCTACTCCAAGACCACAAACAAACTCCAAGTCTTGCTTATCTTTTTCTGTTAAAGGAGCGAGGTCTAAAATACTATCTGGGCAATTAACCCCTTTTTTGTCTGAAATAATTCCATCATTCAAAACAGTGCACTCTATTTTCTCTTTTGATGCTTTACTTACTTGCATAGCAACTTTACCATCATCAATTAGTAGCTTATGTCCCTTTTTTACTGACTGGAATATCTTGGGATGCGGTAGATAAACTCGTTCTTTGTTTCCCAGTCTTTCTATTAGATCAAAACAAAACTTTTGTCCCGCCTCTAAAGTTGACTTTGCACCCTTAAAATCACCACATCTCAGCTTTGGACCCTGTAGATCAGCCAGAATAC
>CACHMT010000038.1 GCA_902581005.1 uncultured Alphaproteobacteria bacterium | reverse complement strand
CAAAACTTGGTATCAAAGAAACCCACTATGATATGCTTTTAACGTCTGGAGAGCTTACCTCAAATTACATAAATAATATTTCTGGAAATCAGTTGAGTATTTTTCACATAGGGGGGAAACGGCATCATAGTATTTACAAAGATATGATTCATAAAAAAAAAATCTCAATTGAAATAGATAATATTACACATGCAGATTTAATTGTTTGCACCGAACCATTTGATCCATCAAAAGACCAACTCTCTGACTATGGAAATACACTCAAGATCGGGATAGATAAAGACTTGACACTATTGTGTGCAAATCCTGATTTGGTAGTCGATGTTGGTGATAAAAGAGAAATGTGTGCTGGCTCAATCGCATCAATGTATGAGGAAATGGGAGGGAAAGTAATTTATTTCGGTAAACCACATAAAAATATTTATCAAGAGGTCTATTCTTTTTTGAATAAATTTAGTGATTCTAAAGCGAAGTCAATCCTGTGTATAGGAGATGGACTAACAACAGATATAAGAGGTGCTAACAATGAAAAACTTGACTCACTTCTAGTAGTCGGAGGGCTGTTGAAAAAAAAGCATTTGATTGAGAAAAGAAATAACACCATCCTTGACGAAAGAAAATTAAATCAAACCATAGAAGCCAATAAAGTACACGTAGACTATGCCATTAAATTTTTCCGATAAAAAATCACGTCTACTTTTTTTAATCATTTAGCACTCTTTTCCCCAAATATATTATGAAAAACAGTATACAAAAAGGAACAATATGTGTAGAGGATTTGGAAATAGGAATGAGCAGAATGCTTGAACGTAAAATAACACAGAATGATATCCTACTATTTTCAAAAGTCTCTGGTGACCAAAATCCAGTGCACTTAGATCAAGAATATGCTCAGCAAACAATATTTGGAAGAAGAATTGCGCACGGTATGCTCACTGCAAGCTTGATTTCGGCGGTCATTGCAGAGCAGTTGCCTGGACACGGAAGCGTTTATTTGAGTCAAACATTGAAATTCATCAGACCGGTACTCCCTGGTCAATTAATCACAACCACGGTATTAGTAACTCATATAGAATACTCAAATCGACGTGTTACATTAGACTGTAAGTGTGAAGTAGGTGGAAAGATAGTGTTAGCAGGAGAAGCAATTGTCCTAGCCCCCAGTAGAAAATTTGACTAGGAAGCATCATGTTGGTTTTTAAGAGCATAGAAAATATTCCAAAAGAGGAGGGGGGCTACTCTGTGGCTATAGGTAACTTTGACGGCATGCATTTGGGCCACCAGTCAGTTATTGAGATTGCAAGGGAAAAAAGTAATAATTCTTCTGTAGGCGTAGTTACATTTGAACCTCACCCCAGACAATATTTTCAAAAAAATCAGCCTATATTTAGGCTAATGAAATCAGAAACTCGTAAAAGATTTTTGGACTCTTTTGGGATCGATGCTCTTTTTGAACTGCCTTTCGATTCTTCATTAGCAAACTTATCTCCAAGAGATTTCATAGAGACTGTGCTACTAGAAAGACTAAATGTAAAAAATATTGTGGTTGGTCCAGATTTTAGATTTGGAAAGAATAGAGAGGGTTCCGTTAAGTTATTGAAGATCTACCGGGAAAAAAACAAGTTCGACCTGCATATTGCTAATCCATTTATGATTGAAGGTAAAGTTGTATCTTCAAGCTCATTACGGGAAAAACTGGCCAAAGGCTTTGTTAATGAAGTCACTAAAATGCTGTCTCGTTATTATGAAATTGAGGGAATAGTAGAAAAGGGGTTCCAGAGAGGCCGACAACTCGGGTTTCCAACAATAAATATTGGGTTAAGAAATACGATTGTCCCCAAACATGGGGTCTATGCAGTATTCATTAAAATTTTAACTCATGATAAGAAAAGAACTTATAAGGGAGCAGCATCAATAGGATCAAGACCAACCTATGGGGACTATGAGCCAAATATTGAGGTTTTCATATTTGACTTCGATGAAAATTTATATGGAGAAAATGTTTCTATTTCATTGGTTAAATTTATAAGACCCGAGTTAAAGTTTAACTCTGAAAAAGAATTGATTTTACAGATGAAATCAGATTGTAAAACTATAGAAAACGTTCTAGCTGATGACTGAGGTAAGAAAATTATTCTGGGAGAAGTATACTCTTAATCAGTTAAGTCAAGATGAATGGGAAGCCTTATGTGACGGCTGCGCTAAGTGCTGTCTATTGAAGATAGTTAATAAGAAGAAACTTTTTATCACCAATATTTCATGCTCAAAGCTTGAACTTGATAGCTGTAGATGTAGTGATTACTCGAATAGAGAAAAAAATGTTAAAGGCTGCTTAAAACTCACTAAAGACAATTTACACAAAAATTCTAAGTTTCTCCCTTCGAGTTGTAGTTATAGATTGATAGGTGAAGGAAAACCTTTGCCCCAATGGCACCATCTATTAAGTAAAGACCAAGAGAGTGTCCATAGGACAAATCAATCAATTCAAAAATACTGTGTTTCTGAAACGTCAATTGACAAAGAAAATTATGAAGATCATATCGTGGCAGAAATTACAGGGAAATGAGGATAAATAAACCTCAAAAAATTTATAAAAAAGACGAAAGAAGAGTTATCCTTTTTCTTTCATAAATACGAAAAACGTATAGGATTAATCCATAAAAAAGAGTCGCAAATAATGATCTCAAACGGCAAACTAAAACTTATATCTGGGAATTCAAATCTCTCACTGGCAAAAAGCATTTGCAAGAGAATTGGTTTGTTGTTTGGTGCAAAAGTTAAGCCCGTAAAAGCTCGTGTAGAACGGTTTAGCGACCAGGAAGTCTTTGTAGAAGTTTTCGAGAATGTTCGTGGCGAGGATATGTTCATAGTTCAATCAACTTCGAATCCTGCAAATGATAATCTAATGGAACTACTTATAATTGCCGATGCGCTTAAGAGATCTAGTGCAAGTAGAGTTACAGCAATAATCCCATATTTTGGTTACGCGAGACAAGATAGAAGGACAAAAGCCAGAACCCCAATTAGTGCAAAATTAGTGGCCAATTTGCTTGCACAAGCAGGTATAAATAGAGTACTTACGTTAGATTTGCATGCCGCCCAAATTCAAGGATTCTTCGATATTCCAGTGGATAATCTCTATGCATCACCTATCTTCGCGATTGATATAAGACATAACTTCGCAAAAAATAAAAATATCACAATAGTTTCACCTGATGTTGGAGGAGTATCGCGTGCAAGAGAACTTGCTGAAAAAATTGACGTAGATTTAGCGGTGGTGGATAAAAGAAGAAGTGCTCCTGGAGAAATTAACTCCATGACTATTATTGGGGACGTTTCAGATAAAACCTGCATCCTAGTTGATGATATTTGTGATACAGCCGGAACTTTGATTAAATCTGCTGAACTTCTCATAGAAAAAGGCGCTAAAGAAGTGCATGCATATATTACTCACGGAGTTCTCTCTGGAGAAGCAATAAAAAGAATTTCTAATTCCAACCTCAGCTCTATGGTTATAACTGATACTATTGAACCAACTGAAATTGTGATGAGATGCCCCAAAATCCGTATAATTACTGCTGCGCCTCTCTTGGCTCATGCTATGTTAAATATATCTAACGAAAGTTCAGTCTCGTCGCTATTTAGTGAAGAGTCTTTAAAACCTATCTATGAAGGTCTATATTCAAACTGAGTCAAAATATTTAAGTCAGAAATCGCCTTATTAAGATCAGAGAAGCAAAAAATAAACATCCTGCGAACAAAAATGGCGCGCCTGGATTATAAATAAGTGAATTCTTTGAAGCTCCAATGCTAAAAATGTAGCTCATGGATATTGGTCCGATAATCGAAGTAAATCCAACTATACTATTTAAAACTCCTTGTAGAATACCTTGATCTTTTTCAGATATTTGATCTGACATAAACGCTTTTAAAGTTGGATTAACCATTTCCGATAAAGCCGCAACGGGTATTATGACAAAAACTAGAATCTCCACTCGCACAAGACCGAATGAAACTAGTGCTACAATTCCGCAGGTTAAAGAAAAAAGCGTTAAGTTTTTTGTTGAAAGCTTATCAAAAAACTTTAATCGAATTACAAATGCTTGAACTATAAAAAGTAAGAAGCCGTAGCATGCTAAAGTAAACCCAATCATTCCTGAAGACCATCCGAAAACTTCTCTTCCCCAAAAACTCCATATCGCAGGATAAACTGTGTTTGCGAAAGCGATAAGAAAGAAGCAAAAAAATAAATCTTTAAATAGAGGTATTTTAATTACATAAGACAAATTAAAGAATGGATTAAGCTTTTTGATCCTGAACTTATTTTTTGTCCCTAGCTTAAGGGTTTCTGGAAGTAGGAATAAACATAGAAAAAAGTTTAGAAAAGATAAAAGCGCTGATAGGAAAAATGGGGCCCTTACACTAATCTCACCCATCAATCCCCCTATAATTGGTCCTAATATAAAACCTAGTCCGAAGGCCGCTCCTATGATTGCGAAGTTCTTTTTTTTATCTTTGGTATCTGAGATATCTGCCAGGTAAGCAGTACCTGTAGCTATAGTTCCTCCCGCTAGACCGCCAATAATTCTACCAATAAACAGTATCAAAATATTTTCAGCAAATCCCATTAGCAAATAATCGATTCCTAACAATAGTGATGCTATGAGTAAAACAGGGCGTCTGCCAAAAATATCTGATAATGTCCCAATTGTTGGTGAAAAAACAAATTGCATAAAAGCATAGGACGAGGATAAAAGACCTCCCCAAAAAGCGGCACTAGAAGTTTTATCTATACCGACTTCTTTCAATAGATCCGGTATAATAGGAAATATAACTCCAATGCCTATAATATCGAGTAATACGACACCGAAAATGAGCGCAATTCGTATATCTTTAAACAAGTATGGTTCTCATTTTCCTTATAATGAGTTTAAAAATTTAGGCTTGTTTTAATGCCTCTTCAAGGTCATTTTTCCTTAGTCCCAAATCGTCTTTATTAATAGTATCTGCAGCAGATAATCTTTCATCAACTTCAGAAATAAGATTAGTTATATCTTCCTTTACAATTTTTTCACCTGAAACAGCAGAGTCTACTAGTACTGAGACCATGTTATTAATAACCTCTATGATGCCTCCAGACACAAAATATTTTTGTTTATCGCTTGTTCCCTCAGAAAATTCCAAAAATCCAGGACGTATACTACTAATGCAAGGGGCATGATTTGCCAACACTAAAAAGTCGCCAACCATTCCTGGCACTAAAATATTTTCCACTTTGCCTTCAAAAACTTTACTTTCTGCCGATATTATAGTGAGATCGAATTTATTTGTCATTCCAATTACCTTTAGTCGGCTATGCTACATCAGCAGCTGTCTTCTCCGCCTTTTCTATAACTTCATCTATACCTCCAACCATATAAAATGCAGATTCTGGTAGGTGATCAAATTCTCCTGCAACAACTCTCTTAAAGCTGTCAATAGTAACATCAAGCGGAACTTGTTTACCATCAGAACCGGTAAATACTTTTGCGACATCGAATGGCTGAGACAGAAATCTTTGTATTTTTCGCGCTCTAGCAACAGTTAATTTATCATCTTCAGATAATTCATCCATACCCAAAATTGCTATAATATCCTGTAACGATTTGTACCTTTGAAGAATACCCTGTACATCTCTAGCAACATTATAATGATCTTCACCTACTATTTGGGGGTCTAATATCCTGCTTGTAGAATCAAGCGGATCCACAGCTGGATAAATTCCAATTTCAGAAATTGCTCTGCTCAAAACTGTTGTCGCGTCTAAATGAGAAAAGGATGTCGCTGGGGCCGGGTCTGTCAGATCATCGGCTGGAACATAAATAGCCTGAACTGAAGTAATGGATCCTGATTTAGTTGATGTTATTCTTTCTTGTAGTGCTCCCATATCTGTTGCTAATGTAGGCTGATAACCGACAGCTGAAGGTATTCTGCCTAGAAGAGCGGAAACCTCTGAACCCGCTTGAGTGAAACGGAAGATGTTATCTACGAAAAATAACACGTCAGTTCCTGATTGATCCCTGAATTGCTCGGCTAGAGTAAGACCCGTCAGTCCAACTCGTGCTCTAGCTCCCGGAGGTTCATTCATCTGCCCGTAAACTAGCGCCACCTTAGAATC
>CACHMT010000037.1 GCA_902581005.1 uncultured Alphaproteobacteria bacterium | reverse complement strand
GTTCTGGCAAGATTACCGAAGTCTCCAAAAGGATCAAAAGGCGTTTCCCTTTTTATTGTGCCTAAGTATATCCAAAATCAAGAGGATGAGTGGCTTTTAGAAAACAATGTCAAGGCGATTTCGCTCGAAAAGAAAATGGGCATGCATGGATCTCCGACGGCTATAATTGAATATAGACAATCACGAGGTTGGCTGGTCGGGGATGAAAACGCTGGGTTACACGCAATGTTTACGATGATGAATAATGCTAGGCTGGGTGTTGGGATCGAAGGATTATCGCAGAGCGAATTAGCCACACAAAAGGCTTTAGAATTTGCAAGAAACCGAAAACAGGGTCACGCAAAAATTGATAATAGGAAGGGTGTTATTCTGGATCATCCAGATGTGCGAAGAATGCTCATAACAATGAAATCGCTAACAGCAGCTGTCAGGGCTTTATGTCTTGACGCTGCACTTTCTCTCGATCTTTCTAAGTCAAATGATAAACAACTTGCGAGCAAAGAGAGTGCAAGGGCCTCATTTTTAATTCCAATAGCTAAAGCATTCTCTACAGATATTGGATGTCGAGTAGCTGATATTGGCATACAAGTCCACGGAGGAATGGGTTACGTGGAAGAAACAGGCGTAGCACAGGTTTTCCGTGATGTCAGAGTAACTGCTATTTACGAAGGGACCAACGGCATCCAAGCTATTGATCTTATTGGAAGAAAATTGGCTGATAACGGAAAAGCTGCCAATGGGCTCATTGATGAAATAAAAATAACAATTAGCAATTGTAGTAATCATGAAGATCAACAAATAAGGGAGATGGGAAATAGATTATCTAAATCCTTGGTATGTTTGGAGAGCACCTTGAATTGGATGCTAAAACAAGAAGATTTTAATAATAGACTTGCAGGTGCAACTCCTTTCTTACAAGCTTTTGGAATGATTTTAGGTGCAAATTATTTAGTTAAGGCAGCGATGAAAACTGAGGCAATAGATAGAAAATCACTAGCTCAATTTTATTGTGTAAATATTCTGCCGGAAATGGAAGCCTATGGAGTTATAAGTCAAAGTGGACAGAAATCGCTTTATAATTTTACAGACAATTTTTTTGGGTTTTCTCAGTAATGAAAAAGATAGACTTTGTATTTCAGGAAAGTCCTGAAGCTGGGGAACTATATCGGATTACTGAAGGCGTATATTGGTTTCCGATGCCTCTGCCTATGATGGGACCTGACTATGTGAACTGCTACATTTTAGATGACGGGCAAGAAATAGCATTGATAGACACAGGCGCAAACATTGGAGACTCTAAACACATATGGGAAAATACTCTTAAAAAAAATTTTCCTAACAAAAAGATTAGTAATGTATATGTAACACACCATCATCCCGACCATATCGGTTTGGCTGGGTGGCTATGCAAGAAGTACAATACTGAAATGATTTGCTCTCGTACTGCCTATTTGATGGCTAAGATGCTTTCCCTCGATGTACATGAAAAGGTTAGTACGAGTACAGAGCTCTTTTGGAAGCAGGCAGGTATGTCTCAACAAATGCTTGAGGAAAAACTTAGAGCTAGACCTTTTAATTTTGGCGATGGTGTTTCACCGCTAGACAAAGGTTTCATAAGAATTAGTGAGAATGAAATTATTACTATAAATGGACTCGACTGGACCGTAAGTATGGGAAATGGGCACGCTCCTGAGCATGCAACTTTTTGGTCAAAAGAGTTAAATTTGGTTCTTGCTGGTGATCAGGTTCTGCCCGGAATTTCATCTAACTTGGGTGTTTATCCTACAGAACCGAATGCAGATACCGTAGGTGATTGGATAAACAGCTGTAAGAAATTTCTTGAGCTAGCTAGCGATGAGCACATAGTCTTACCTGGTCACGGCAGACCATTTTCTGGACTACCTCGAAGACTTGTACAGTTAATTGAAAATCATGAAGCAGCTCTTAAAAGGATAAAGGAAGCCTTAGAAGTAGAACCAAAAACTGCTGTGGAGCTATTCAAGACAATATTTAAAAGGGATATTAATAAGAGAGAATATATGCTAGCATTACATGAAGCAGTCGGACATGTTAACCATCTCCATAAAACTGGGTTAGTTAATAGACGTGTTAGGCAGGACGGAGCATTTATTTTTGAATTGATAAGGTAACTAGGAGTTCTACAAATGAATTACAAAAAAGGTGAGATGGATATAGAAGAGCAAAAGAAAATTTACTCTGCTTTCATAAAGTTTTTATTCGCTATAGTGGCGTTTTCAACATTTTCTTTGATTTTTTTAGCGCTTTTTAATTCGTAGTAGACCTTTGTTTACAGTAGGCCTTCTCTTATCATTTTTTTTCTAGCTAACTTTCTTGCCCTTCTGACAGCTTCGGCCTTCTCTCTAGCTTTCTTCACGGACGGTTTTTCAAAATGCTGTTTGAGCTTCATTTCCCTGAAAACTCCTTCTCGTTGTAGTTTTTTTTTCAGGGCTCTTAAAGCTTGCTCAATGTTGTTATCTCTGACGTTTACTTGCACGCATTAATCCTTATAAAGTTATGAAGATGATGTGTATCAAGACACTCAGTGCTTGTCTACAAAAATAATGACTAAATAAGGAAAAACAAGATATGAAAGCAGTAATTATTAAAAAGTATGGGGATTTGGGGGGTTCAATTTTAAAAACAGGCATAGAGATCCCACGACCAAGTCAACACGAGGTGTTAATCAAAGTTAAAGCTGCAGGGGTGAATCGCCCTGATATTTTGCAAAGACAAGGGTTATATAAAGTGCCAAGCGACGCTAGCCCAATCATGGGATTGGAGGTCGCTGGAGAGATAGTTGAAGCTGGCGAAGATGTAACAAAAACAAAGATAGGAAAACAAGTTTGTGCATTAGTACCCGGAGGTGGCTACGCGCAATATGTTCTAACAAATGAAGCACACTGTCTTCCAGTTCCTAGGGGTTTATCCATGGAGAAAGCTGCAGGCTTATGTGAGTGTCTTTTCACAGTTTGGATTAATGTAGTAAAGTTAGGTCAATTAAAAGAAAATGAAAGATTTCTTGTCCATGGTGGGTCTAGTGGTATAGGAATGTTTGCAATACAAGTGGCAAAGCAATTGGGAGCAACGGTACTAACGACGGTAAAAAACCAGGAAAAGTCAGATTTTTGTTACTCGTTAGGGGCTGATGAAGTTGTCCAATATTCTAAAAAAGACTTTTACAATATTTTTAAAAGTAATAATGAGGGACGAGGTATAGATTTGATTTTAGATATGATTGGGGGTGACTATTTTGAAAAAAATATTGACCTTTTAAATCAAGAAGGAAGGCTGGTAAATATTGCTTTTCTAAAAGGCAACTCTGTAAAACTAGACTTAAGTAAATTAATGATGAAGAGAATTAATTTAACCGGTTCCACTCTTAGACCTAGGACGACCGAATTTAAAAGCAAAATCGCAGACGAATTGCGCGAGACTGTTTGGCCCTTATTGGATACAAATAAAATCAGAGTTCACATAGACTCTGTATTTCCATTGGAAAAATTCAAAGATGCCCATATGCGGATGGAAAATGGAAATCATTTGGGTAAGATTATATTAAGTCTTGATTGATAGATGATTTTTTTTGTATAAAGCATAATAAGATAAGAGCTAAAAGCAAATTAAAATGTTAGAGAGGAATGGATGGAATACCCACTTATGAGGAAGGCTACAGCGGTTTGGCTGTTAGACAATACAACTCTTACTTTTAGGCAAATAGCAAGCTTCTGCGGGCTTCATGAATTAGAAATTAGTGGGATTGCCGACGGTGAAGTGGCGGGTGGTATTCGTGGAATTGACCCCATTATCAATAGTCAACTTACTGTAGATGAGATAAAGAAGTGTGAAGCCAATGAAGACTTGGATCTTCAGCTTTACAAGAACCCAGCTGCGGTTGGAGAGAAAAGATCTAGGGGCCCTAAGTATACGCCTCTTTCTAAAAGACAAGATAAACCAGCAGCCATAGCCTGGCTTGTGAAATTTCATCCAGACATAACCGACGCACAAATCTCCAGACTAATCGGTACTACAAAAAATACGATTAAGGCTATAAGGGAAAGAACTCACTGGAATATAAATAATCTTACGCCAACTGATCCAGTAATATTAGGACTTTGTAAACAAATAGAGCTTCAGAAAGTACTAGATAAGATACCCAGAAAAATTTCTAATGAAGCACAAGTCAATGAGATTTCCGAAACAAAAATGGGTGTTGTAGAACCTTCCCAAGCTCTATTTGGTGAAAATACTGATAAAGAACATTAAATTAGGTAAGGGAAAAGTATTTAGTAGGCAGCCTTCTCTAGTTTATTCAAAATAGATCGACCCCCATCAATTGTGATTACCTGACCTGTTAGGAAGCTAGCACCTTCAGATGACAAAAATAGAGCAAGTTCTGCTACTTCTTCGGGTTCAGCAATATACCCCAACGGTGTTGCATCAATTATTGAGTCTTGTAATTCAGGGTTGCTATGAAGATTTAATCGCAAACTTGAACTCATAATACTACCAAGAGATATAGCATTTACTCTTATTCCATTTTTTGCCAGCGATACGGCAAGTGATCTAGTCAATTGGTTCAAGGCTGCGCAACTTACAGAGTATGGCATCATGTCGGGTATTGTTTGATTGGCAGCTATAGAAGTCAAATTTATTATCGAACCAACAATCTCACTATTTTTTCTATTTTTAGTTTGCTTAATCACTGACTTTGCAAAAAGTTGACTTACGTTCAAGGTCGCGATTAAATTTTGTGAGATAGACTTCTCGAGAGCTCCCCCTTTTTCATCCAATGGGTTTGAAGGGATGATGGCTCTATTAGCATTGACCAAAATATCTACTTTTTCATATTTATTTAATGTTGTTGCAATTAGATTATTGATAGCCAGTTTATCTTGCATATTTCCGTAGAAAGAGTGAGCGCTCCCACTGTCTAAGGGAACTCCAGAGATTAAGCTTTCAAGATCAAATTTAACATAATCTGAAAAAACAACATTTGCTCCAGCTAAAAGAAACTTTCTGCCAATTTCCATTCCTATTCCATTTGACGCTCCCGTAATAATGGCAGTTTTATTCTGTAAGTAGTTAAGCATACTGTTACCTCTTGATTTTTGGTTTTAGTAATTGACAAACAAAATAGTGATTATCCTTGTACAAAATCTTAATATTATCGAAGTAATTTCGAAGTTCATTTTCCAAATATACTCCTGATACAAAAACCATCCAAACACTACCTTGGTGTGTTATTAACCTAGAGCTGTAGAAGATAAAGGATCTTAGTAAACCCATATCTTTAGGGCGTCCAGAGTGAAAAGGAGGATTGCAAATTACATGATTGAACCGTGCTTTTAAGTTTTTTATATTATACAGGCTAGCCCATCTAAATTTTGCTCGTTCATCATCTATGTTTTTTTTTGAGGCAAGATATGCAGAATAATTACTTTCAAATAACGTAACTTTCGTAATTTTATCATTTAACCTAAGCGCTTCTTTACTCAAATATCCCCATCCAGCCCCTAAGTCAGCAACTTCTCCAAATAATTTTCCGTTGAATGCTGAGGTAAGTTTTTTAGAACCTTTATCTATCTCTTTTGGAGAAAACATATCGCATCGGGTATAATAGCCATCTCTATTTATATGAAAATCTTGATATTTTTTCCAGTGGCTAAATTGTTGTTTTTTTTTTTGTATATTGCTATCCTACCTTTTTTTTTAACCATCGTTTGCTCTGCTGGCCAATGGTTAGAAATATTTTTGAGAAAACTTTTGACACCAATTTGATTATCACCATTTATAATTAACTTTCCTTCATCCTTTATATACTCCTCAGCCAAGGCTATAAGACCCAAATTAGTTTCTTTGCTTTTTGTCAGCTCGAGAATAATAATGTCGTAGTAGTGTTGCAAAATAGTGGAAATTACAAAACCTAAACCTTTAGCCTCCCTCAAAGAATCTTTTATATTTGAAATAAAGTGGTACAAATCTTTATCCTGTAAGCAGTTAAAGTTTTGTGGTTGATCAGAACCTATAATAGCTACTTTTTGGCCTAAATAAGATGGTGCCACTTGGCTCCAAAATGTTTCAAACCTTTGGCTTGCAAGACTATGCAATCTATTCTTTCTCCATGGTACACTGTAGCGGGTGCTGATTTTTCCTAGAATAGTCCATAACCTGAGTGACTTTGGTTTCGGCTATATCATGAGAATACACGCCAACAACAGCAATGCCCTTTTTATGCACGGTAAGCATTATCTGCACAGCTTTTTCGTGCCCAATGGCAAAAAATTTCTCTAACACATGTACAACAAATTCCATGGGAGTGAAGTCATCATTAAGTAGCAAAACTTTATAGAGTGGAGGCTTTTTTAGCTTGCTGCGCTTTTTTACAA
>CACHMT010000036.1 GCA_902581005.1 uncultured Alphaproteobacteria bacterium | reverse complement strand
CTTTCCTAAAGAAGTTTTACCGACGCCAGGAGGCCCTACAAGACACAAAATTGGTCCTTTTAGCTTTTTACTTCGATGTTGAACAGCTAAGTATTCAATAATTCTTTCCTTAACTTTTTTAAGACCAAAATGGTCATTATCCAAGATTTCTTGAGCATGATTTAGGTCCGATTTTATTCTAGATTTTTTTCTCCAAGGAATAGTTAAAAGCCAATCCAAATAATTCCTCACAACCGCCGATTCAGCTGACATCGGAGACATTGATTTCAACTTTTTCAACTCAGCAACCGCTTTTTCTTTTGCTTCTTTACTTAGTTTTGTTTTATCTATCTTACCTTGGATCTCTGCAATTTCATCTTGTCCTTCAGGGCCATCTCCTAACTCTTTTTGGATGGCTTTCATTTGCTCATTGAGATAGTACTCGCGCTGGGTTTTCTCCATTTGGTTTTTAACCCTTGTCTTAATCTTTTTTTCTACTCGCAACACACTTAACTCGCCTTGAATCACTTCAAGTATTTTCTCGAGCCTCTTGTGTACATCAATAATCTCAAGAAGCTCCTGTTTTTTTTCAACAGTTAAATTAAGGTGTCCTGCAATTGAATCTGACAGCATTACAGGATCTAAAGCTTTTCTAATAGCTTCTAATGACTCTTCCGTTATATTTTTATTTAGTTTTGAGTACCGATCGAATTCCTTGGAAACGGTTCTCCTCAATGCTTCAATCTCATCACCTTGAAAATTAGTATCGGTAACTTCCTCACAAAATGCTTCGAGGAATTTATTTTTATTCAAAAATTCTGATATCTTCACACGATGTTTTCCCTCTATCAAAATTTTTACCGCTCCGTCAGGTAGTTTCAATACCTGCAGGACGTTGGCTATAACTCCTACTTTAAAAATATTGTCTTCTCCGGGGTTATCATCTCCTGCATCTTTCTGCGCAACAAGAAGTATCTGTTGCTCTGTTTTCATCACTTCTTCTAAGGCAAAGACCGATTTTTCTCGCCCAACGAAAAGTCGAACTATCATGTTTGGGAAAACAACGATGTCTCTCAGGGGTAAAACAGGAATAGGTGATTTGAATGCGTTCATAATATCCTCCGATCTCTAATTCCACTATATATGATGCCAAAACGAAGAAATTCAACCTTAGTATTTCAGAAATATGACCGTTTTGTTTTTTCTAAACAATCTATTTAAAAAAATTTTCAGCAAAAGCAGTAAACTCACCTCTTTTAATAAGCTCTCTAATTTTTTTCATCAAACCTATATAGTAGTGTAAATTATGATGCGTCAGTAGTATAGATGCTAATATCTCGTTAGAGCGAACCAGATGGCTAAGATATCCTTTAGAATAGTTGGAGCAACAATAACAAAAACACGCTGCATCAATTGGACTGTTATCTAATTGATATTGGGCGTTCTTTAAATTAATCGTTCCATTTTTAACAAAAGCTTGACCATTTCTGCCTGATCTTGTGGGAATTACGCAGTCGAACATATCTATCCCTCTTAATACGGCGCCAACAATATCACTAGGCTTACCTACGCCCATCAAATATCTGGGCCTATCTTTTGGAAAAAAATCTGTAGAATAGTCTAAGACCTCAAACATCTTTTTCTGAGGTTCTCCAACGGCAAGACCCCCTATAGCATAACCATCAAAACCAATATTATTTAGATAATGTGAACTTTCCTCCCGGAGATCTTTAAACATTCCCCCTTGTTGAATTCCAAATAGTATGGAGCCATTAGACCCTTTAAATGACGATTTAGACCTCTCAGCCCATCGCGATGATAATTTCATACTTTTCTCTGCGACTTCTTTTTCTACAGGGAATGGAGTACACTCATCAAACGCCATAATGATAGTGCTCTTTAACGTTTCCTGGATCATTATTGAAGCTTCTGGAGTCAGCAAAAATTTCTTGCCATCTATATGAGAACGAAAGGTTACTCCTCTTTCATCTAGTCGCCTCAACTTTGAAAGACTCATTACTTGGAACCCCCCACTATCAGTAAGTATTGGACCTGACCAATTCATAAATTTATTCAAACCTCCCAAATGGTTGACTACTTTTTCTCCGGGTCTAATCATGAGGTGATAAGTGTTGCATAGTAGAATTTGAGCTCCCATTTTTTCAAGGGTTTCGGGAAGCATTGCCTTCACAGTTGCAGCAGTTCCAACAGGCATAAAAACAGGGGTTTCAATATTCCCCCTAGCAGTTTTTAATAATCCAACTCTAGACTTTCCTTCAACATGAGAAACTGAAAAGTGATTTAAGTTCATGATTTAATTCCTCTTGAATTTCTGTAAGCTTGTAAATATATTAGAAAAAAAAGGCTGAGCAACAATGTCACAAAATACTGATAATGTCGAACGCGAATATAAAGATGAGGGGCAGATATTAAAGCCATCAACTACCGAGCATCCTCTTTATGTTAAGATAGTTGACGCTTGCAAGACAGTGTATGATCCCGAAATTCCGGTAAATATTTATGATTTAGGTTTAATTTATACAGTAGAGATAAGTGAAGATAATGACGCAAAGATTTTAATGTCATTGACAGCACCTGGTTGTCCAGTTGCTGGTGAAATGCCAGGCTGGGTATCTGATGCCGTTAAGCCGATAGAAGGGCTTAAGTCTGTGCATGTAGAGATAGTGTGGGAGCCTCAGTGGGGGATGGAAATGATGTCCGATGAGGCTAGGTTAGAACTAGGGTTTATGTAATCTGTTAATGGGCAACTTTCTTAGCATAAGTAAATCAGCGGCCAACCATATCAGAAAGATAATGGAGGATGGTGCTGGGAAAGCGCTGAGAATAGGTCTTAAAAAAGGAGGCTGCGCTGGGATGGAATATACGATGGAGTATATTGATGAAATTTCAGACGCTGACGAAATAGTTGAAATAGATGGTGCTAAGGTTGTAATAGCCCCAACAGCTCAAATGTTTCTGTTTGGAACCGAAATAGATTATGAAAGTGGGCTATTGGAATCTGGATTTAAATTTAATAATCCTAACGTTTCAGAAACATGTGGTTGTGGAGAGTCTATAAAATTTGATGTAAGCTGAATATAATTAGACAATGAAAAATAATAAAAAAATTATAGCAGCTAATTGGAAGATGAATGGATCTGAAGAACTCATGAAAGAGTTCTCGCAATTAACGCCTGCAAGACATAACGATGTAATCATATGCCCACCATTTACGCTTTTAGATTCAGCAAAATCACTGTTATCTAATTCTATAAAACTTGGTGCTCAAAATTGTAGCGCGGAAGATAAAGGCCCCTTCACAGGAGAAATATCAGCATCAATGCTGCAAGAGAAAAACGTGTCACACGTTTTGATAGGACACTCTGAGCGTCGAACATTATTTAAAGAGACTGATTATGTAATTTTGAAGAAAATTGAGGCTGCAATTAAGAGTAAACTTATCCCTATAGTCTGTATTGGCGAAACAATATCGGAAAAGAAAACCAACAAAACATTACAAGCACTTGATAGTCAGATCAATAGATCGCTAGCCAAGATTCAACCTCACGAACAAGTTATAGTTGCGTATGAACCTGTATGGGCAATAGGAACTGGATTGACACCTGATGAGAATGAAATAAGAGAAACTCACCTGTACATCAAAACAAAACTTAACCAACATTTTAATGCTGATATTCCAATTTTATATGGTGGATCAGCTAATTCAGAAAACTGTAGTCAAATAATTTCAATAGAAAATGTTGGGGGCTTGCTTGTAGGTGGAGCCTCTCTAAAAAAGCATGAGTTTAAAACAATTTGTAACTGTTAACTAAACAAAAGCATCTGGCATAGAGCTTTTCTTTTTAAGAACATATTCTTTAAGCTCTTCTCTTTTAGATAACTCAAGTTCAGGGGGTTCATAGTTTTTCAAGAGCTGTTTAGCTTTTTTGTTAGCTTCAAAGGTTAAATCTTTTTCACCTTCTTCTTGCCATGTTTCAAATGGCTTATAATTCAAAATATCTGAACGCCAAAAAGCTGATTTGAAATTTTTTTGCGTATGATCACATCCTAAAAAATGGCCTCCTGCGCCAACATCTTTAATTGCCTCAAACGCTAAGTCTCTTTCTTCAACGTCAATACCTTTTGAAAGGGAATTTAATATTCCTAATTGGTCAGCATCCATTATAAATTTTTCTACACTTGCAACTAATCCACCTTCTAACCACCCACATGAATGCAACATAAAGTTAACGCCACCCATTAATCCGGCGTGAAGGCTATTAGATGTTTCATATGCTGCCTGAGCGTCAGTAATTTTTGAGCCACAAAGCCCTCCACCTGACCTGTAGGGAATTTTTAACCGTCTTGCTAACTGTCCTGCTCCATATAAGACTTTTGACGACTCCGGAGTCCCAAAAGTTGGTGCACCAGAATTCATATCGATAGATGTAACAAAAGTACCAAAAATTACCGGTGCACCCTTTCTTACTAATTGACTATATGCCACTCCTGCTAGGACCTCTGCCAAAACTTGTGATAGCGTCCCTGCCACTGTCACAGGTGCCATCGCACCTCCAACAATAAACGGGGAGATAATACATGCTTGGTTCGCTCTAGCGTATACTTCCAGGGCACCCATCATTGTTGCATCTAATACCAGTGGAGAATTAAGATTTATCAATGATGTCATGACAGTATTTTCGCTAACAAATTTTTTACCAAAAATAATCTCACTCATTTCAACGGAGTCTTCTGCCCTTTCAGGTGCAGTGACCGAACCCATATATGGCTTGTCTGAAAGAGTCATATGCGCAAAAAGCATGTCTAAATGTCTTTTATTTACGGGAACATCTGTTGGCTCACAAAGAGTTCCTCCCGAGTGATGAACCCATTTTGACATGTACGCTAATTTTACGAGTTTCTCAAAATCTGCTATTTCAGCATACCGCCTACCACCCTCAAGATCTCTAATAAAGGGGGGGCCATACACAGGCGCACACACCAAATTCTTTCCTCCTATTTCAACATTCTTTATCTTGGATCTTGCATGCTGAGTGAAAGTAGACGGTGCGGTAGAACAAAGCTTGCGCGCTAGACCTTTAGGTATTTTCACCAAATCTCCTTTTATATCAGCTCCCGCTTCTTTCCATAATTTTAATGCAAACTTATTATCAGGGAATTTAACCCCAATTTCTGAAAGAACTTCCTCAGCACTATTTTCAATTACTTCCAAAGCCTCTTCATTGAGTATTTCGAAATTCGGAATTTTTCTCTCAATATATTTGGAAAACTCTAATTGTTGCGTAGTTCTAGCTTCCCGTCTAGCCGCTCTTCCACCTGAACCTTTTCTTGCTCTATTCAATATAAAAAAACCAATCAGAAATATGTTTTGTTTGCAACCATGTGTTATGTTACCTAATGTTGGTAGCAATAACACCAATTTTATAGATTAAAAAGCCTATAATTCGTCATGATCCTAATTATTGATTTTGGAAGTCAAGTAACTCAACTCATTGCAAGGCGTATAAGGGAGCTTAGCGTTTATTGCGAAATTATTCCTTGGGATACAGATATTCTAAATACAAAATCGATTAGCGAGGTAAAAGCTCTTATTTTTTCTGGAGGCCCAGACTCTACAAGAGTAAGGAAAAGTCCAACAGTTTCAAAACGAATTTTTGACTTAAACATCCCGATATTAGGCATTTGCTACGGGCACCAGCTTGTCTGCAAACTGTTAGGCGGTAAAATATCAAAGTCTCAAAAGAGAGAGTTTGGAAAAACCATAATCCGTAGAAATTGCAAAAATGAGTCTCTATTTTTAAAAGATTTATTCAAAAATAATGTAGAAGAAGTTTGGATGAGTCATGGTGACGCAGTAACCGAATTACCAGAAGGATTTGTAGAACTAGCAAGCTCGGATACCTCTTCATTTTCAATAATTGGAGATGCTTCTAGAAAGATTTTTGGTGTTCAGTTTCATCCCGAGGTATTTCACACAGTAAACGGAAAAAAATTTTTAGAAAACTTTGTAAACATTGCAAACATTAGAAAAAATTGGACGCCCGTTAATATAACGGAAAATTTAATCGAAAAACTTAAAAACGAGATAGGAGACGAGAGGGTAATTTGTGGGCTATCTGGTGGTGTGGATAGCACTGTCACAGCTCTGCTATTGCATAGGGCAATCAAAGACAATCTAACATGTATTTTTGTCGACAATGGGCTTCTTCGAAAGCAAGAAGCTAATCAGATAGAGTTTCTTTTCAAAAAGCACTTCAAAATTAAATTAAAAACAGTAAAGGCAAAAAATCTTTTTTTACAGAATCTTAAAGGTGTGAGCGATCCTGAAAAGAAGAGAAAAATTATAGGAAAGCTTTTTATTAATGTCTTTGAAAGAGAGGCTAAAAAGCTTAAAAATATAAGCTTTCTTGCACAAGGAACTCTCTATCCTGATGTAATTGAGTCGACGTCAGTGCATGGAAAATCAGCATCAACTATCAAAAGTCATCATAACGTCGGTGGGTTACCGAAAAAAATGAACCTAAAGTTAGTAGAACCATTAAAAACACTTTTCAAGGATGAGGTTAGAAAAATTGGTTCTGAGTTAAATCTCAATAAAACGTTTCTAGAAAGGCACCCGTTCCCCGGACCAGGTTTAGCTATAAGATGCCCCGGTGAAATAACTGCAAAAAAACTAAGTCTTCTGAGAGAAGCAGACAATATTTTCCTCGAACAGCTAAGAAAGCATAAATTATACAATAATGTCTGGCAAGCATTAGTAATCTTACTGCCTGTTAAAAGCATAGGCGTGATGGGTGACGCTCGGACACACGAGTATAGTTGTGTCCTAAGAGCAGTAAGTAGCACTGACGGAATGACCGCTGACTTCTCTTACTTCAAAAGAGAATTCCTTTCAGAAACAAGCAATAAAATTATTAACGAAGTAAAAGGAATAAATAGAGTATTGTTTGATATTACCTCTAAACCGCCTGGAACAATTGAATGG
>CACHMT010000035.1 GCA_902581005.1 uncultured Alphaproteobacteria bacterium | reverse complement strand
TTTTCAAACCCTTAAATTAGTCACTATATTGGAGCGACAATACGTGAAGTTTTCTGGGCTAAATTTATGTTTTGAGTCATTAGATGGGATAGTTAAGCACAATGGACCTATTGATGAAAAAGATAAGACTATTAGGTTGTTTTGGGATGAGAATATTGCGTTGGGAGAGGGTGGTGGTGAACACCATTTAAGCCTATTTCCATCTTTAGAGGCACAAGTAGCATCACTATCTGATGATATCGCCTATTGTGCACACGATATTGCTGATGGCCATGAAGCAGGAATTTTGTCCTATACGAACTTAAGGACTTCTCCATTTTTTGGAGAATTTTTGGTGTCAGAACAACGCAGAATATATCATGACTCGCTTTCAGTAGGACAAGGTTGCAGAGATTTAATAAGATATTTGGTGAACGATTTAATTTTTCAAACACAAAAGAACATTAAAGATCTCCAAAAAAATGCATCTGGTACCAAAACTTCAAATCTAATCGCATTTTCCTCTGGAACGCTCAAAAAAGTGGTAGAATTAAAGAAATATCTCTTTAAAAACCTATATAGAAGTGAAGAGATAAATTTTATGAGAAGTCAAGCAAAGGAAGTAGTAAACACTTTATTTGAGTATTATTTTGATAACATGGATAATATACCACTATCATTTATGGATAATAAATATTATTCAAAATTTGAATCGTTCAGACACAGGAAATTAAATCTTGTTGGAGATTTCATTGCTAGTATGACCGATAAGGAAGCGCTAGAGACTTTTGGTCAAATAAGAGCATGCGTTAAATAGAAACATCTGAGGGAGCAAAAATTGGATATTGTCAATATTTTACGAGATAAGATCCTCAATAGTGTCAATCAATTGGTTGATGAAAGAAATCTAAAACAGCAAATTAACATGAATAATATTGTGGTGGAGCGACCTAAGAAGCAACACCAAGGAGATTATTCTACAAACGCTGCGATGGTTCTTGGGAAAGCACTGTCTTCTAACCCTAGGGATTTAGGGGAAATAATAAGTCTTAAGTTAAGGGATAGCGAGCTGATATCTAATATATCACTTGATGGCCCAGGTTTCCTTAATATAACAATTAGTCCTAAGTTCTGGGACAGGCTAATATATAAGATAAATTCATCTAACAACCGATATGGAGAGGTAAGCTTTGGCGGTGGGAAAAAAGTAAACTTAGAATTTGTATCTGCTAACCCGACAGGCCCGCTTCATCTTGGTCATGTTAGAGGAGCTGTATTTGGAGATGTTCTTTCTAGGTTATTAGAATTTGTAGGTTTCAAAGTCACTCGGGAATATTATGTCAATGATGGTGGAGCTCAAATCGATATTTTAGTTAGAACCTTATATTTTAGATATCTAGAAAAGTTGGGAGAAGTTATAGAGCTCCCTGACGAATCCTATCCTGGAGATTATCTAATTCCAATAGCTGAAAAGCTTATAGAAAGATATGGTAATAAACTCAAAAATCTTGAAGAGGTTGAGAGAGATAATAATATTCGCAGTTTTGCTATAGAACATATGATGGGAGTAATTAAAGCGGATCTGAAGTCTCTAAATATAGAGATGGATAATTTTTTCTCGGAGCAAGCAATGATCGATTCCAATGCAATAGATAAATCTATTAGCGCACTTAAAGATAAAGGGTTAATTTATACAGGAATAATTGACGCACCTAAAGGTAAGCTTCACGCTGATTGGAAAGCGCGAGAGCAACTGTTGTTTAAGTCAACCGAATTTGACGATGATATCGATAGACCAATAAAAAAATCTGATGGATCATGGACTTACTTTGCGCCTGACTTAGCCTATCACGCAGATAAGTTAAATAGGGGCTTTGATGTGGTAATAGATGTTTTAGGAGCTGATCATAGTGGATATGTAAGCCGCTTGAAGGCAGTCATTAATGCGTTCGCTGAACAAAACGTTGAGTTTGAAGTAAAGCTAGTACAACTAGTGAAACTCATTAAAAACAAAAAGGTCCTGAAGATGTCAAAAAGGGCTGGTGAATATATACTTATTCAAGATCTTTTAAAGGAGGTTAGCTCTGACGTTATAAGGTTTGTCATGCTTAGCAGGAATAATGATATTCCATTAGATTTTGATATTGATTTAACGCTGTCTAAATCAAAAGATAATCCTGTATTTTATGTTAATTATGCACATGCAAGGATAGTTTCAATTTTTAAAAGAGCAGAGGAGTTGAACATGTGGCCGTTAACGAAGATGGAAAATTTAGAGAAAATGAACCTTCCATACATGGAGAGCGAACTGGCCTTGGTAAAAAAACTTTCAGAGTGGCCGAATGTTGTAAAACAATCAGCCAGATATCATGAGCCCCATAGAATTGTTTACTATTTAAACGAGGTTGCATCCTCTTTTCATAGTCTATATCAATCCTCGAGTGACTCTGGTCCTTACAGATTTATAGTTGAGGGATCAAAAGAGTTATGTATTAAACGTTTGGTTTTAGCAAAGTCCACTCAGATAGTCATAAAGAACGGGCTTTCTATCCTAGGTATTGTTCCTTTGGACGAAATGTATTAATGTTAAATTAAAAAATGAGCGAACAGGCAAACGACATAACATCTTATTCCACAGAGAAGAAGACCGCATTAGACTATTTGTTCTTAGTTGGGGGTTGGTTGGTGAGTTTTTTTTCACTGGTTACTATAGGTCTAATTTCCTATTGGGCAATTAAAATTCCTGAAAAGAATATAAATAATTTACCTATAATAAATGCTTTAAATGGAGATATAAGGGTTGAACCTGATGACCCTGGTGGAAAATTATTCGATGAGGAAGATCTATCAATTTACAAAAACCTTGAGAGTGATCCTAAGACACCAGAAAAAAACGAAATCATTTTGAAAAATTCAGACCAGAATCTTGTTAATCTTCGAAAAGAGATAAAGGTCAATGAACTTAGTAGAGGTGATCAGAAAAATTTAACCCTAGCTATCGAGGATGCTCTCAGAGAGGTAGTTAATAGTAATGAAGAAAAAAATGATGAGCCAGAGGCCACAAACCAGCAAGGGATACTGAAACTTTATTTAGGCTCATTTGATACTTTGTCGCAAGCAAATGAATTCAGACAATTCATAAAAAGAAGAAACGACACCCTTCTTAATATTAACAACTTAAAAGTTTTTGAGCAGTTAGAAGGGGAAACAATTTTTTTTCGGGTTGAATTGACTGATATTGGTTCTGAAGAAGAAGGTAAAAAGTTGTGTTCAATACTTTCTAGTAGACAGTTTTCGTGCCTATTGTTTAATGAATTAGGTAATAATTAATAAGGAAATGGAGCATTCAACAGAATATTCTAAGGATATCAAGCCTGAATTATATGTCAGTTTGGACGGATTTGAGGGTCCGTTGGATCTTTTGCTTACGCTTGCAAAGAAGCAGAAGGTAGACCTAAAAAAATTACAGTTAGGTATTCTTGCTGATCAGTTTTTAGATTATCTAAGGGACCAGAAGTATAAGTTCAAGTTAGAATTTGCTGGAGACTATCTAGTTATGGCTTCATGGCTAACGTTATTGAAAAGTCAATTAATCATTCCCGACGATGAACTCAAAGAGGAAGATACTGATAAGATAAATGAACTATTGGCGTTAAGACTTCAAAGATTAGCTAAAATAAGAGAAAAGGCTATATGGCTATTTGATAGACCGCAGCTTTTTATAAATTTTTTTCCAAGCAGTCTCAATCGAGATGAAAGAGTGGTTAAAGAAGATCTTTTAAAGGTTCAGTTGGCAGATATATTAAAGGCCTATGTAGGGATTGTAGATAAGAGAAATTATGAAGTACCTCTGGGCGCCAAAGAGGAATATTTGTTTTTAGACAAAGCGATTAGCTTTATTGAGCAAAAAGTGAAGGGATCAAAAGCATTAATTAGTTTCCCGAATTTGGTTAAGGAAATACATGCTGTATCAGGAATTGAAGCCAAGCGCTGTGCTGCATCTATCTTCTGTGGATTACTTGAATATACAAAATTAGGAAAAATTCAAATGAAGCAAGAAAATGCCTTTTCTAGTCTAGAGTTGGCTAAAATTAGCAACGGAAAGACGGTTTAATGGAGTTATCTTTGAACCAACAAGATATGGAGAGGGTTATTGAAGCATTACTATTTACTTCTTCGGAGCCTCTTTCAATTAAGGATCTAAAGAGAAATTTGCCTCAAAATGCAGATATAGACTCTATAATTGAAACACTACAAAAACATTATGAAACACGAGGTGTTAATTTAAAACGCGTTGGTAATTCAATTACTCTCCGAACTGCTAAGGATTTAGATCACCTATTCGTTAAGAAAATGGTTGCTAAGAAGAACTTATCAAGGGCTGCAAGAGAAACCTTAGCTATCGTCGCATATCATCAACCAGTTACTAAGCTAGAGATAGAAGAAATAAGAGGCGTTATTGTGGGGTCAGGTACAATTGATCTATTGATGGGTTTAGAATGGATAAAATTTGGTAGAAGAAAATCAAGCCCAGGTCGTCCTGTAACTTTCCAAACAACCGATAAGTTCCTTGATTATTTTGATTTAAGCAGTCCAAAAGATCTTCCAGGAGTAAAGGAACTTAGGGATCTTGGGTTATCCGTAAAAAATTTGAACCGAGATTAGCCTACTGCCAATTTTTAAAGTGCTTTGATAACTTAAGTGTTTGTCCCTGGTAATTAGAGCCAATTATTTCTCCATACATTGCATTTGGCACTCTGGACAGTGTCTCATATATTAGCTTGCCAATAATTTGACTGTCTTCCAGTATAAATGGGGTTTCATGACACCTAATTTCAAGTACGGCCTTTGAGCGCTTGTCCAAGATATTTTTTGTAAAACCAAACCCAGGATCAAAAAAACCAGCATAATGTACGCGAAACTCTCCCATCCTGACTTCATAAGGAACCATTTCGGCAGCTGTTTGGGGCGGTATAGTAATGTACTCTTTACTTCTTAGAATATAAAATGCTCCCGGCGCTAAAGTGATATAACCCTTTTTAGAGAATAGTCTTTCCCAAAAAGTTTCTACTTCGTAGAAGTTAAGCTTACTTAAATTAATTGCAGGGCAACTTTTTTTTGCTTTGAAGCCTATGGGTTCATTTTCTTTACCCTTTAGATTGACAGAGATCGTGATGCCGTTATCTATCTGCGTTGCATTTTCTACAATATTAAATTTAGTATTTAGCTTTACCAGTTGTCGATCAGTTATAATTTGTTGCTCATTATGAAATCTTAGCTGGTTTAGTGTTATCCCTTCCTTGATTGTTATTGAAAAAGATATAGGAGCTATCTCCACATAAACTTTGCCTTTATAACCTTTTCTGATTCGATCAAAACAGCTAGAATTATCTGAGATCAATCGTGTCAAAATGTCTAATCTTCCAGTTGAACTTTTGGCATTAGCTACCGCTGAAATGTTATCTGGCAAGTTTAATTCTTCCTGTATTTGTATTATATAAATTTTACCTTTTGAAAGTGTCTTAAAGTCACCAATATCTATCTCCCTTTTTTTCAATTTAGATAGCTTTTGTCTGACAGTTTTCTTGTTTCCAGGTAAAAATGAAGCTTCAACTTCCCAACACTTTTTAGAAAGTCGTAAGTCTATACTAGCGGGTTGGATTTGGTTGTCGGTTAGGGGTCGAAGACACTTTATAGATGATAGCTTATGTAAAGCTATTATCTGCTCTGCAGGTAGAGCCCCTTTTCTTTTTAAAAGCATAAATTTACTCATGTGTTGGTCGGGCTAGCGAGATTTGAACTCACGACCTTTCGTCCCCCAGACGAACGCGCTACCAGACTGCGCCATAGCCCGCTTTTAATCAAATATTTTTTCTAGCTACCATTTGTTCTCGTAACTTATTTAAAGATGCTATTAGGGAATTAATCTCGATCTTTTTCTCTTCACTAACGAGGCTTTTGATATATATCGTCCTCTTCCCAGTATGGCTGAAGTTAATTTGTATACTTTGTTTTTCAACGTCTATGCATTCATCTATTTCTTCATTTGTTTGAGCAACTATAAACTCTTTACCTTTTTTTATAATCGTCTCTTTAACTTTCTTTATCGTAAAATTTTCCCCATGGAGTAGAATTTTAACACCTCTTAGAAAATCAATGTCTCTTGGCCTATAATATCTTCGTCCCCCTTTTCCTCTCATGGGCTTAATTTGTTTAAACTGACTTTCCCAAAAACGAATCACGTATGGTTGCAACTCTAATTCTCCAGCCACCTCGGATATGGTACGAAAAGCTCTAGGTGCTTTTTGGGTGTCAAATTTTATACTCAATGTTTCTCAGACTTGTTAATCCGCTCTTTCATCAATTTGGAGGGTTTGAAGCTTATTACTCGCCGAGCTTTTATAGTAGCTGCTACACCCGTTTTTGGATTTCTGCCAATCCTTTCCCGTTTTTGTCTTGGAGTAAAAGTACCAAATGATGAAAGTTTAACATTTTTACCATCAATTAGTGCGTTCGATATTTGGTCCAAAACAGTTTCTAACATATAGGCAGATTCATTTTTTGATAGCCCTACGTGTCTAAAAAGAGCCTCACTAATATCTTGGCGAGTTAATGTTTTACGTGCCATCCTAACCTCCCCTTACAAAATAATTTAAGTATTATTACGATGTCAACTTAAGTTTTTACAGTAAGCTAGGTGGACTTTGTTTTACACATATTCTTTGCTAATTTTAACGCTGAGTAAAAGCTTTTGGAGTCAGAACTACCGTGGGATTTTATTACCAGACCGTTTAAACCAACAAAGACCCCACCATTAAGAGTTCTTGGGTCCATTCTTTCTTTGAGTCGCCTTAGCTTTCTTTTCATTAGGAGACCCATGAATATTCCAGATATTGATGAACTAAACTCATCCAAGAAAAATTTTTTAATTAAATTTGCTGTACCTTCAGCTGTTTTTAAAGCGATGTTTCCACTAAAACCGTCGGTCACTATAACATCAGCTTTATCAGAAGAAAATTCGCTGCCTTCTACAAACCCGAC
>CACHMT010000034.1 GCA_902581005.1 uncultured Alphaproteobacteria bacterium | reverse complement strand
TTTTTAGCGATACCGATAACAGAGCTACTAATCGTACAAAATGAAGCTAGCGACCTAATCTTTACAGGTCTTCAACAGGGTTTTATGGTTAATGTAAAAATATCTTTTTTTGGAGGTTTTATCGTCTCGTTTCCTTTTGTTGGATTTCAAATTTGGCGGTTTATTGCACCAGGTTTGTACAAAAAAGAAAAATTGGCTTTTTTACCTTTTTTAATTGCTTCTCCTTTATTATTCATTATCGGGGCGTCTTTTGCTTACTTCGTTGTTCTTCCACTTGCATTTAACTTCTTCTTGAGCTTTCAAAACACATCAGATTTAAACAATCTAGTGGGTATTAAGTATCTTGGTACGATAAATGAATATCTTAGTCTCACTATGAGGTTTATATTAGCATTTGGTATATGTTTTCAGTTGCCGGTGTTGTTAACTTTGATGGGGAAAGCAGGTTTAGTTTCCTCTGTCTCACTAATCAGAATTAGAAAATATGCAATAGTTTCCATTTTAATTATAGCTGCCATTGTTACGCCTCCAGATGTTATAACCCAAATCATTTTATTTTCTGTCGTGTATTCGTTGTATGAGATATCTATATTGTTGGTAAAATTAGTAGAAAAGAAAAAAGAGGAAGCTCTTCAGCAAATGGATGAAAATATATAAGAACCAATATGGAAGAATATCTTAAAAGAATTGCAGACGCTCTGGAAAGAGCATTCCCTTTAGATCCCAATATAGCATTTTTTGAAAAAGCGGATGCATTTATATGGGAGCCAGACCGCAATCATTTTTCAGAAGTAAGTAGTATATCGACCATAGATATTTCATTATTGAAAGGAATGGATAAAGAAATTGAGCAGGTAACACTCAACACCAAAGCATTCGCCGATGGAAACTTAGCTAATAATGTTTTAGTGTGGGGAGCTAGGGGCATGGGTAAATCAACTCTAATAAAATCTGTTCTTAAAGCAACTAGTTCTAAAAATAATACTTTAAAGATTATTGAGGTTGCTAGAGATGATATAGGACAGATGAATAGTTTATTAAAAATTATTAAAAACCTTGATAAAAAGTTTATTATTTTTTGTGATGATATTTCATTCGATGATAATGAAACAAGTTATAAATCACTGAAATCTTTACTAGATGGTGGATTGATTGGTGGCGCTCAGAATGTCTTGGTATATGCCACATCTAACAGAAGGCATCTATTAAGTAGGAAAGCAGGAAATGATGATAATTTTATGAGATGGGAAGAGGAGCTTGATGAACGTCTTTCCATTTCCGATAGGTTCGGTATTTCAATAGGGTTTTACGAGTGTGATCAAAATCTTTACTTGCAAATAGTGAGGTCCTATGCAACATCGTTTGGTATCAATATTGAAATAGAGGAATTAGATAAAAGAGCATTACAATGGCAAGTGCAAAGAGGTAGTCGGTCGGGTAGAGTTGCAAAACAATTCGTAGTATCTTTATTGAGTAGTTATTAGTAGTCTTTATTACTCAAAGTAATTCTCTGGGTTAACACTTTGTGTTCCTCTTCTAAGCTCAAAATGAAGTATAGTCTGATTAGTGTCATCATTTGCATTTTCTGCCATTGATCCAATTTTCTGGCCTCTAGTAACAACTTCATTTTTTTTTACTAATACTTTTGCAACTCTACCATATATGCTTATTAAGTTATCTTCATGCCTTATTAATACAATTTTCCCAAAGTTTTCAGTGTTATCTGTTACTAAAGCAACATTGCCTGAAGCAGCAGCAAAAACGGGAGATCCTGGAGAGACTTGGAAATCAATGCCTTGATTTTTTTGTTTCTCATTATTGGGATTATATTTGCTTATTATTTTTCCTTTAACTGGCATAATGAAAGTATTTTTCTCTGATAAGGGTGAAGAATTATTTTTTTGATTATCTACCAGTGTTTTTCTGGCTGTCTTTATCTTTTCCTTCGGAAGATTTATTTTGTTCTGCGTAATTGGAATAATAATATTTTGTCCCAAATAAATGGTAAATTCAGCATCTAACTTGTTCAATTTAGCTAAAGAAGTCACTGAAACATTATATAGTCGGGCTATGGAATAAATTGTTTCTCCTGTTTCAACCGTATGCTTGGCAAAGCCTTTTGTTGGCACAGAGGCTTGTTTTGTTTCCTTCGCTCTCTCCAATACACTTTTAGTATTTTTTTGAGACCAAGCAGTTTTATTTGTAGTTTTTATTGGATCAATTTTTTTATTTAATGCTAACAATTCCCCTTGTCTTGGACGATAAGACTCGACTAACCCATTGAATAGAGAAAATTTTCTTGGGTCCAAGTCTAGCCTTTTAGCAATGTCTAAAACCGTTTCATTACCATTTGCTACCACAACTTGATATTTATCATAAGAGATAACACCTCTAACATCTGGTTGCGTCTTTGTATCAAAAGGCATTGGCTCAACGCCTAAATTAGATTTCTGCATATGCTCTGGGGTTTGGCAATTAACCAAAATTGGCAAAACTAAGAGTAAAGCGATCACTTTCTTTTTTTTCATAAAAACTGAACCCAGATTTTAAATATTTACTAACCCTTCTTTCATTTGTACGAACCTTACACTCATTAGCTCTTCAATGTCCAAGCCTTTTTCAGTTTTAACTACTTTCAAAAGTGATTGTTTCTGGTTTGGTAGCCCAACGGGAACAATCATAATACCTCCAATCTTTAGTTGATGTACAACTAAACTAGGAATTTCCTCAACAGCAGCAGTTACGATAATCCTATCAAAGGGTGCTTGATGTGAATAACCAAAAAAGCCATCCTTCAGGAGAATTATCACATTTGATATATTGAGGTTTGCGAGGCGCCCCTTTGCTATATCTACTAGCTTTTTATATCTCTCAATTGAATAGACTCTTGATGAAAGTCTTGCAAGTATTGCCGTTTGGTAACCGGAGCCAGTACCTATCTCTAAAACTTTACTTCTTTTTGGAATTTCTAATTGTTGGGTCATAAAACCTACAAGCGAAGGCTGGCTTACAGTCTGGCCGCAATCAATAGGGAGCGCAATATCTTCCATGCATCGATCTAAAAAACTCTTTGAGACGAAATGGCTCCTATCTATTGACTCCATGCAACCTAAGATTTCTGGGTTAGAAACCCCAATTTGTCTCAATTTTAAAATAAGAAGGGCCTTTGACTTATCCATGTCAAAATTGTACTTTCTTTAGTTTCCTGAAGTTTCTCTCCTTAATAAGATGCATAGAAATAGGCGACACAGTTATATATCCATCTAAACAGTTAGTATAGTCATCCTCAGGGGTTGAAGATGAGTTTTTATCGACGGTATCTATCTTAGCCATATACGTCTTTTCAGATTTGATGTGTAGGTTAATAGCAAAATTAGAGTCGTATCTTCGCCCTATTGGCGTGATTTTTATGCAGTCAGGATAGCGCTTTTTAGGGTTTGCAGGAAAGTTCACGTTTAATGCTATCTTTTTTCGTGAAAGTGAGAAGTTTTGATAAATAGAAAAGCATAACTTCGAGCAACATTTTTCAGCAAAAAGGAAAGGATTGAATCCTCGCTCTGCTCCCGAATACGCTTGACTTAGTGCTATTGATAGAACTCCCCTATCGGCGCCTTCCATAGCTGCCGCTACTGTACCAGAGTAAAATACGTCCTCTGCTAGATTATATCCCCAATTTATACCTGATAGAATTAGGTCTGGTTTTTTATTCTTCATAAGATGATCGAGAGCAAATATTATGCAATCAGTGGGTGTTCCATCAACTGAATATTGATTATCACTTTTTTTTGTAATATGAAACTCTGTTTTATACGATATTGATCTACTTTTTGCAGATTGATTAGCCGAGGGAGCTACAACAAAGATGTTCTCTTCAGTCGACATTTCAAGGGCTACTTTTTTCAAAGACTTAATCCCATCAGCATTAAACCCATCGTCATTGGTTATTAAGATACGCATGCTAGTTAAGGTTTCCATTATTATCAATTTTTTTAAAATTGAACATATATGGTCTTAGTACCTCTGGAATTTCTACTGACCCATCTTCTTGTTGGTTATTTTCAACGACTGCAACTAAGCAACGTCCCACAGCAAGTCCTGAACCGTTTAAAGTAGATATAAATTGAGGTTTCGATTCTCGATCATTCTTATATCTAATATTTATTCTTCTAGATTGGAAGTTTCCACATATTGAGCAACTCGAAATTTCACGATATCTATTTTGGCCTGGTAGCCAAACCTCTAGGTCATATGTTTTTTTTGATCCAAAACCGATATCCCCAGAGCATAAAAGTATTTTCCTGAAAGGTATCAACAAATTCTTTAAAATTCTCTCAGCACAGTCGGTCATTCTTTCGAGCTCAAAATTTTCAAACTCTGGTTTGCAGAAAGTAACCATCTCCACCTTTTCGAATTGATGTTGTCTAATCATTCCTGTTGTATCTTTCCCGGCGCTCCCAGCCTCTGAACGAAAACACTGAGTAGCGGCAGTCATTCTGATTGGTAATTCCTCGATCGAATAAATTTTATCTTTTCCAATGTTTGTTAGAGGGACTTCTGCGGTCGGAATAAGCCAAAGTCCATCATTTGTATGGTAACTATCTTCTCTGAATTTTGGCAATTGACCAGTTCCCAACATTGATTGTTCATTTACAAGAACTGGTGCCCAGAATTCTGTTAGTTCACTCTCTATTATATTAGTGTTAAGCATGTATTGTGTTAGCGCTCGGTGTAATAACGCTACGGACTTAGAAAGAAATACAAATCGTGACCCAGTAACTTTTGAAGCGGCTTCAAAGTTTATATCGTTTTTTGTTGCAGCAACTTCAAAATGCTCTTTAGGTTGAAAATTAAAGGATTTTATTTCTCCCCATCTGTAAACCTCTACATTATCTGTCTCCTTTTGCCCAATTGGAACATCGTCACTCAGCAAATTGGGAATAGATAAAAGTAAAGCCTCTAAATCTTCTTCTATATCTCTGAGAGAGGTCTCTAGCAAGGCTATCTCATGCTTCATTTTTTTAATGTCATCACGGATACTAATTGTTGTATCATCGTTATTCTTCTCAGCGGCACCAAATTTTTTTGACAACATTTTTCTTTCAGCAAGCAATTTTTCCAGTTTCTCGATAGTCTTTCTTCTTTGAGTATCTAATGCAATAATTTTTGAACTTTTAGAACTTTCACCTCTTTTTTCTAGAGCTTTATCAAAAATCTCAGGACATTCTCTAATAAGTTTTATATCGTGCATTTTTTTAACTCAGTTGATTTAATATTATGGTTTTAAAGCTATAACGCGATTTATATGTTGTTATATTAGCCGTTCACAGAATTGTTTTATCCTTTTACAGCCAGTTCGTAAATCTTTTTCACTTAAGGCATAACTTATTCTTATACTATCTTTGCTTCCAAAGCTTGAACCTGGTACCGTTGCTACATGTTCTGACGATAATAATTGCATGCAAAAATTTGTATCATTCAATATTACTTCTTTACCATTCAACCGCTTGCCGAGAAATCTTTTTATTGAAGGGAATAAATAAAATGCTCCTTTACTAAAATTCGAGTCAAAACACTCCAAATCGGATAAAGCAGAAATCACAATTGCTCTCCTTTTCAAGAGTGATGCTTTAATAGCTATAAAATGACTATTGTCTAATTCTAATGCTTTAATTGCAGCATTTTGTGCAATAGTATTGGCAGCAGACGTAGATTGCGATTGTATTTTTTTCATAGCCTCAATAAGTATTTTAGGGCCTGCACCATATCCTAATCTCCATCCAGTCATGCAATAACCTTTAGAAAATCCATTCACTACGAGTGATCTCTCTTTAAGTTTTTCATCAATGTGCAGGATGCTTAGATTTGTCTCTGTTGAAAAGTTTAATTTTTCGTAAATATCGTCTGAAAGTATCCAAATATCTGGGTATTTTTTTAATACTAGTACTAGTTTTTTTATAGTTTCAGGAGAGTAAACAACACCGGTTGGATTATTTGGTGAGTTTAAAATAATCCATTTAGTCTTCGATGTAATAAGCTTTTCTAATTTTTCTGTATTTATCGAGAATCCTTCTCCTCTTGTTGTATTTAAGACTTTTGGTTTTCCACCACATAATTTAATTATTTCTGGATATGACACCCAATAGGGGGAAATAATAATTACCTCATCACCTCTGTTTATAGTGCTTTGCAGTGCGTTATAAATAACTTGCTTCCCTCCATTAGAAACAATTATCTCGTCACATTTATACTCAATTTTAAGATCTTTTTTTAGTTTTGTACTTATAAGGTCCCTTAATTCTTTTAGACCCGCGACTTGTGTATAAAGCGTTTCTCCTTTATTTATCGTCCTACACGCTTCTTTCCTTACGGATAAAGCAGGCTTGAACGAAAGTTCACCAGTTGCCATATTGATTATTTTGTGGCCTTGTTCTTTTAGAGACAATGCTAAGTCAGCGACTTCAGCCGTTTTTGACATATTGATTTTTTCTATATTTTTTGAAAAATGCATGTATTGTAATTAAACCAAAATCTTTAATTGTAATAGGTAAAAATTAAATTATTTTCAAAGTATGAGTATAAAAGTAGTTCGGAAAAGGCTGTCAATAAGAAGTTGGAGAAGAGGCACTAAAGAATTAGACTTAATTCTGGGCCAATTTTCAGACAAGTATCTTAAGGAGCTAGAAATATCTGAACTTAAGTTATACGAGAAGTTTTTATCAAACGATGATTATTTAATTTATAACTGGTTATTTAGCAAAGAAGATAGTCCAAAAATATTTAAGAGCCTGATCAAGCGAATACAAGAAGGGATGCATCACTAAAAAATATTACTTTAGTAATTCTTATTATCAGAATATTTTTGTTGTTTTTTTGGAAAACTTAGGAAATAATTGATATTGATAGAAAATTTCAATTTATCCACAGCTTTTAGGTGGATTTTGCAACCTCTATTAAGCGCGCTGAAAGAAAAAAAATATTGTATTCCAAATAGGTGAGTATGGCTGACGGAAACTTTGGATTTAAAGTCAATGGTTTTGACTCTTACACTCTTCTTCTTGGAGAAGAGCTAAGAGGTGAAAGGGCTACTTTGGGTAAGTCTCTTCTTCAGGTTCAAAAAGACCTTAAAATCAAAGCTGCCTATATATCCGCTATTGAAAATTGTGATTTAGATGCATTTCCAAATAAAGGTTTTGTAGCCGGTTATATTAGGTCCTATGCAAGGTATTTAAATCTTAACCCAGAGGAGATCTATGAAAGGTTTTGTGCAGAGTCAGGGTTCTCGTTACAAAATGAATCTCGTAAACTAGATAGAACTGATCGTTATAAAAATAGAGGTTTAAAAGATTATATAATTGAAACACAGGTCGATTGGAAGCCATCATACGTCGGAATCCAAGAGGTAGATAGCTCACTATTTAGTAAAAGTTACTGGTTTTTTTGGCCTTTTTTGGTCGCATTGTTAATACTTTTTGGGATAAGTTTTGGGGCTTGGAAAGTCCTTATTGATATTCAGAAATTAAAAATAGTTCCTGCTGATAATTTGCCAATAATAATGAGCGAAATGAATTTACAATCTTCAGAAGTTTTGAGCGAAAATAAGTTAAATAGGTATCAATTCGCTCGCAAAGAGTTTGAAGCAAATGAATATAAGGTTTCTGAAACAAGTAAACTAGTTGCACCTAAAGTTTCCTACAGAGATGGACCAATAATGAACTTACAGATTGAGGACATTGGTGTGCTAGGAACGAACTCTACAAAGCTGAGTAGATCATTACCATTAGTAAGCTCGTCAGCGGGATCTACTAGAGAAGTATCAATAAAAAAGTTTGATTTTGGTTCTGTCCCTGAATTTGGTGTGGTAGCTTCAGTTGAAACTGTAGATGCTAGCCTAAAATCGGAGCAATTGGCAAGCTCTAAAATTGCATTAGATTACCAAGGCCTCGATCAAGGCGTAGTAAGCTCAATTAAGAAAAATGATGCAGTTGTAAAGCGAAGTGAAACTACGCTTAATATTTTTGCAGTAAACCCTTCTTGGATACGCATTAAAGATGAAGGCAGAAATGTTGTAGTTGAAAAAATCTTAAAAGCAGGAGAGGTTCTTGAAATAAAAAATAACTGGTTTAACGGAAACTTAAGGGCTGGCAACGCTAAAGATTTGTTCTTTTCACTAAATGGCGTCACCTATGGGCCAGTATCTGACAAAAGAAAAGTGATTAAAAATTTCAAGATAGATCCTCAAAATATATTTAATTCCTTAAAGATCAATGAATTGAAAGATAGCTACTTAAATAGCTTGTTGAATAAAAAAAGGACCTTGTAGTGCCTTTGCAGTTTAGTTATTTAAATAAAAGGATTTAAACGTGTCTCTAGACAGTGTAAGGCCATGGCGTCAAATTTCTAGAAGAAAATCAAGAGAGATTAGTGTTGGTGATGTAAAAATAGGTGGTGACAACCCTATATCAGTTCAAACGATGACCAACACAATCACTGCCGATACCAGACAAACTATTGCTCAGGTCAAAAGTTGTGCAGATGCAGGTGCCGAGATTGTAAGAGTGTCATGCCCTGATACCGATAGCACTGTGGCGTTGAAGGAAATATGTAAAATGAGTCCAGTTCCAATAGTTGCCGATATACACTTTCATTATAAAAGAGCCATTGAAGCAGC
>CACHMT010000033.1 GCA_902581005.1 uncultured Alphaproteobacteria bacterium | reverse complement strand
AGACAACGATCAGGGGACTCCTAGAGTCTGAGGACGTTCAAAGAACTATTGAAGCTGTAAGACAGCTAGGGGCAAAGGTTGATAAAAAAAATGATAAATGGGAGGTTCTAGGTTTTGGGGTAGGAGGCTTTTCGAGTCCCGAAAATGTAATTGATTGCGGGAACTCAGGTACAACTTGCAGGTTGCTTATGGGAGCTATTTCGACAACTCCAATATCAGCAATATTTGTTGGTGATAAGAGTTTATCTCAAAGGCCGATGGATAGAATAATAGAGCCTTTAAGTGAAATAGGTGTGAAATGCTCTGCGAGGGAAGGCTCTTTTTTACCAATAAGTCTAGAAGGGGTATCGAGCGCAATGCCTTGTGACCTAGAGGCAAATATTGATTCTGCTCAGGTAAAATCTGCGATATTGTTAGCGGGCCTAAATAGTCGTGGTACAACAAAATATGTCGAGAGAACTTTGACGCGTGACCATACCGAAAGAATGTTATTGTTTTTTGGAGGTAAGATAACAACTGAGAAAACCGAAAGTGGATATGCTCATTACCTAAAGGGACTACAAGAACTTAAGCCACAAGAAATTACGGTACCTTCAGACCCATCATCTGCATCTTTTTTTATAGCTGCAGCTTTAATGGTAGAGGGCTCAGATATTACAATAAAAAATATCTGTATGAACGAAACAAGAATAGGTTTTCTAAAAGTTATAAACAAGATGGGAGCCAATATCGAGGTTAAAAACAAAAGAAAGATGTGTGGTGAGCCTATAGCAGATCTAAGGGTAAAGTTCTCAAGGCTAAGGGGTGTTAAGGTACCAAGAAATCTTGTCGCTTCGATGATTGATGAGTTTCCCATTTTAGCTGTATTGGCATCTTTAGCGGAAGGTAAAACTGAAATGAAGGGAATAGGGGAGCTTAAAGTAAAAGAAAGTGACAGGATTTTTTCAATGGCCAAGGGTTTGAGAGAGTGTGGAGTTGATGTTTTTTTTGGAGATGACTATATGACTGTTGAGGGAATGAGGGAAGTAAGAGGAGGACGTTTAATAAATACATTCAACGATCATAGAATAGCAATGTCATTCATTTGCCTAGGCCAAGTAACCCAACAACCTATCGAAATTAGCGAGTCCTTATCAATTGATACAAGCTTTCCTCGATTCATTGAGAAGTTTAACGAAATTGGAGCAAACTTATCGACTTAAACGAACCAATAATTATTGCAGTAGACGGTCTTTCCGCTTCAGGGAAAGGTACTATTGGAAAGATAATTGCTAAACATTTAAATCTTCAGTATCTCGATACTGGTCTTCTGTATCGTGCAGTAGCATACAAATTTTTAGGTTCAAAAATTAGATTATCAACTAAGAACACAATTCATGTTGCAAAAAATATAAAGCTCCAAGACCTTGATAATCCAGAGCTAAGGCTTGAGAGTTGTGGTAATTTGGCTAGTAAGCTCGCAGAAAGTCATAGAATAAGGGAAGAACTAATTCTTTTTCAAAGAAATTTTCCTAAGAAAAAAGATGGCGCAGTTTTAGATGGTAGGGATATAGGTAGTGTTATCTTCCCAAGTGCTAAAATTAAGTTTTTTGTTACTGCAGATCTAGAAGTAAGAGCCCAGCGACGTCAAGACGACTATAAAAAAATGGGACAAGAGTATTCCCTTGTAGATCTGATCGAGAAACTTAAGGAAAGAGATAAAAGAGACAAAACCCGAGAAGTTTCACCGTTGATTTGTACGCCGGATGCAATTGTTTTTGATAATTCCGAAAACTCCTTTGAAAGATTGAATAAAGAAATTATTGAAATTGTGGAAAAAAAGTATAAAAGTCTAAATCTTGATATAAATAAAAAGAAAAAAAGTTAAACGACCTAGTCTTTTTTAAGGAGATAGTTAATGGAAACAGCTACCAAATTGGCTGAATTTGAAGCTCTGCTTGAGAAGAGTTTTGAGAGCGGGACACCGAAAGAAAATACTGTTGTAAATGGCACAATCATCGCTATTGAAGCGGGCCAGGCCATTATTGACATTGGTTATAAAATGGAAGGTCGCGTTGATGTTAGAGAATTCACAACTCCTGCGAGTAAAGATGGGGAACTAAAAATTGGTGATAAAGTAGAAGTTTACTTAGAACGCGTAGAAAATGCTAAGGGCGAGGCTGTTGTAAGTAGGGAAAAGGCTAGACGCGAAGAAGCCTGGGATAAATTAGAGAAGGCTGCAAAAACTGAAGAGAGGGTGGACGGTATAATATTTGGTAAGGTCAAAGGTGGCTTTACAGTCGATTTAGACGGAGCAATTGCGTTCTTACCCGGCAGTCAAGTCGATGTTCGTCCCATAAAAGATACAAATCCTTTAATGAATGTACCTCAACCATTTCAGGTTTTAAAGATGGATAGAAAACGAGGGAACATAGTAGTATCTAGACGAGCGGTATTAGAAGAGTCTCGTGCAGAACAAAGAGCAGAACTTGTTGGAAATTTAGCAGAAGGTAATACAGTTGACGGTATAGTTAAAAACATAACAGACTATGGTGCTTTTGTAGATCTAGGAGGGTTAGATGGTCTTCTTCATGTCACAGACATTGCATGGAAGAGAATTAATCATCCATCTGAGATGTTGAATTTAGGAGATTCTATTAAGGTTCAAATAATAAAAGTTAATAAAGAGACCAACAGGATAAGTCTTGGAATGAAACAGTTGGAGACAGATCCATGGGCGGACGTTGAAGGGAGATTCCCAATTGGATCGAACCAAAAGGGAATAGTAACGAATATAACAGATTATGGTGCCTTTGTTGAATTAGAAGCGGGCGTAGAGGGTCTCGTTCATGTATCAGAAATGTCTTGGACAAAGAAAAATGTCCATCCAGGAAAGATATTGTCGACTAGTCAGGAAGTCGAGGTTATGGTTCTTGAACTCGACAAGGAGAAGAGAAGAGTCAGTTTAGGGCTTAAGCAAATCCAAGGAAATCCTTGGCAGAATTTCGCCCAGTCCAACACAGTAGGAGCCATCCTTGAAGTTGAAATAAAGAATATAACTGAGTTCGGCTTATTTGTTGGTTTGGGTAATGATATAGACGGAATGATACATCTTTCAGATTTGGATTGGGAAAAAACAGGAGAAGAAGCACTCAAAGATCATAAAAAAGGAGATGTTATAAAAGCGAAAGTAACCGATATAGACGTTGAAAAAGAACGAATTTCATTATCGATAAAAGCACTAGAAAGAGATCCTTTCGATGAGGTCTCAAAAACTATTAAAAAAGGTAGTACCCTTACAGCAGTAGTGTCAAAGGTAGATGAAGCGGGAATTGAAGTTGATTGTGATGGGGTTAAAGGTTTTATAAAGCGTTCTGATCTATCAAGAGATAGGAATGAACAGCGGCCAGAAAGGTTTTCTGAAGGTGACAAAGTTGATGCGAAAGTAGTAAATTTGGATAAAGCTTCAAGAAAATTCAATCTTTCAATAAAGGCATTAGAGTTGGCAGAAGAGAAAGAAGCAGTTGAACAGTACGGATCTACAGATTCTGGCGCCTCTCTTGGCGACATTCTTGGTGCAGCGCTTAAAGATCAAGACCAAAAAAGTTAACAGATGTCCATTGAGGCAGAAGTTTTCGAGCAAGCAAAAAAAAGGGCAAGGAGAACGGGATTTTTATTTGCGCTACTTTTGGTCTTTTTAATTTTATTTACATTCATAACTTTCAATAATTTCTTAGAGTTTGAAAGAAAAGGCCCGCATATAGCGAGAATTAAAATAGATGGCCCGATTTTTGATGATATAGATTTTAATAGACTGATTTACGAGCTGGGGCTTAACCCAAATGTAAAGGCTTTGATTGTTCATATAAATAGCCCAGGTGGATCAGTTGTTGGAGCAGAGTCAATATTTGTTGCCTTGTCAGAGTTGAGTAGAGAAAAACCATCTGTGTCTGTGCTGGGTGAAACAGCCACCTCAGGCGGCTATTTAATCGCAGCAGCAACGGACAAAATAATCTCACGGTCAAATACTCTAACGGGGTCTATTGGTGTAATACTTCAATATCCAAATTTGTCGAAACTTTTGAAAAATATTGGAATTGATGTTAATACCATTAGATCCTCGGATCTAAAGGCATCTATCAATTTATTTGAGAAACCAACATCTAAAGTCATTGAGAAACATAAACAAGTCATAGATGAGACTTTTTTATGGTTCAAGGGGATAGTTGCTGAAAAAAGGAAACTATCAGATATTAATTTAGAGGAAGTATCGCAGGGCGGAGTCTTTACTGGCAGAAAAGCTAAAAAATTAGGTTTAGTTGATCTAATTGGAGGTGAGAGGGAGGCGATTAAATATTTAGAAGAAAAGGTGGATACTAGAGGACTTCCGCTTGTTGACTGGACTTCTAGTACAGAGGGCTCATCATTATTTGATCTAATTTTTAGACAAGGTGATATATCTAACCTAGGAAAAAATTTTCTATCAAATAGTGGTTTCAGATTATATTCAATTCTTTTCTGATGAATATAATTTCTGTATACTAAATAAAGAGTGTAATAGGTAGAATATGATCAAATCAGATTTGATAAAAAAGCTGGCAGAAGACAACCCTCACTTATACTACAGAGATGTAGAAAAAATTGTAGGCACTATTTTTGATGAAATCATAATTGCGTTAGAAAATGGAAACAGGGTAGAATTGCGTGGCTTTGGTGCATTTTCAACCAAAGATAGAAGAGCCAGAAGAGCAAGAAATCCAAAGACTGGTTCTGATGTAGATGTAAATCAAAAAACAGTTCCTTTTTTTAAGTGTGGTAAGGGTCTAAGGCAGAAACTTAATGAAGCTTAATTTATGAAGCTTTGGCGGTATATTTTTGGTATTTTTTTATTAACTTTTTGCACTTTGTTTGCGCTAGCCAACGATGATATGGTGATGATAAGCTTACCTAAGGTACTGGGAACAGTCTCTGGTAAAAATATATATCTACCAGTTTATTTACTAACTTCGTTAGCGATATTTGCCGGAGTGATAATAGGAGTGTTGATTGAATATTTGAGAAATTTCAAGTTACGAAAGGCATTTAATGAAAATAACAAAAAGCTTTTGAAGATTGAAAAAGAATTACAGAACACCAGAGAAAAGTTTTTAACGGAAGAGGAAAAGATACTTAACCTTTTAGATTAACCGATGAAACATTTAATTAAAATCTGTGGTATTACTTCTGAGAAGGACCTTAAGGCTGCTCGAAAACTTGGAGCTAATTTTGTTGGTTTTGTTCTTGTAGAAAAGTCAAAGAGATTTATTGACTTAAAAAAACTAGAGTCACTTTCAATGATGGTTAGTAAACCTTTAAAGTCAGTTGCTTTGTTGGTCGATCCTTCAGATGATTTTCTAGAAAAACTACTTTTGTGTTCCAAAGTGGATTACATACAGCTGCATGGCGAAGAATCACCGGAGAGAGTTGATGAGATCGCAAAGATAACTAATATTCCCTTAATAAAAGCAATTGGAGTTGAAAAGAAGAGTGATCTTCCTAATATTAGAAAGTATGAGAGTTCTGTAGACTACATATTGCTAGACTCAAAAGTGAAAGAAACCGGGCACTTAAAGGGAGGAAGAGGAATTAGCTTCAATTGGAATATTATCAAAGGATTTAATTTTAAAAAACCTTGGTTTTTAGCTGGAGGACTTAATACAAATAATGTTATAGATGCAGTTAACATAACAGGGGCTAAAATGTTAGATGTCTCAACTGGTGTGGAAACTAAACCAGGAGAAAAAAGTTTTGATAAAATGAGAGAATTTATTGGAAGGGTTAATGGAGAATTTATTTAAAGATACCGGATCAAATAGTTTTCGTAATGGACCTGATGATAAGGGACGATTTGGAGATTATGGAGGTCGATTCGTTTCAGAGACACTTATGCCTCTGATTATTGAATTAGAAAAAAGTTATCGAGAGCTTAAAAAAGATGATGACTTCTGGAAAGAATATGAGGATTTGTTAAATAACTATGTCGGTAGACCAAGCCCAATGTACTTTGCCGAGAGACTTACTGCGTATCTTAATGGTCCAAAGATATATTTTAAGCGAGATGAATTGAATCATACGGGAGCACATAAAATTAACAATGTTATTGGACAAATTTTATTAGCGAAAAGGATGGGAAAAAAAAGGATCATCGCTGAAACAGGTGCTGGCCAACATGGTGTAGCAACAGCAACGGTGTGTGCCAGATTTGGCTTAGAATGTATAGTTTTTATGGGTGAAACAGATGTTAAGAGGCAAGCTCCAAATGTTTTTAGGATGAAATTATTGGGCGCTCAGGTAAGGTCGGTAACATCTGGGAGAGGAACACTTAAAGATGCTATGAATGAAGCTTTAAGAGATTGGGTTTCAAATGTGGATAATACTTTCTATTGTATCGGAACAGTTGCTGGCCCGCACCCCTATCCAAAAATGGTCCGGGATTTTCAATCGATAATTGGGCGAGAAGCTAGACTGCAACTTGAAAGATTGGAAGGAAGGAAGCCTGATACTATTGTAGCTTGTATTGGAGGTGGATCAAACGCCATTGGACTTTTTCATGAATTTTTGGACGATGAGGATATTGATATAATTGGCGTTGAGGCCGGTGGAGAAGGTATAGATAGTAGAATGAAGCATGCAGCTTCATTGACAGGAGGTTCTCCTGGTGTGCTTCATGGAAACAAAACGTATTTATTACAAGATTCTGAGGGACAAATAATTGAGGGTCATTCTATATCTGCTGGTCTTGACTATCCAGGTATTGGCCCTGAACATGCATGGCTTAATGATCTCGGTCGAGTAAAATATGTTTCTGTAACTGACTCTGAGGCGCTGGATGCATTTAAGCTATGCTGCAAGTTAGAGGGGATCATCCCAGCTTTGGAACCTAGTCATGCATTGGCTCACGTTATGAAGATTGCTCCTACATTGCCTAAGGATAAACTTATTCTTTTGAATATGTGCGGGAGGGGTGATAAAGATATTTTCACTGTTGCTGAAAGATTAGATGTCTCTCTGGTGAGTTAAGTAATCGTTTTTTGCATTATTTCTTCAAAATCCTCACAGAGCTTTTGTATTGTGGTTACGATTTTGTCTTTTTCCGCTTTAGAGAAATTTGATAGCACAAAATATGACACTTCTTCTTTTGTACGAGGACGTCCTATGCCCACACGAAGCCTGTTATAGTCTTTGGTTCCCAAGTGCTGAGATATGGATCTAACACCCTTATGCCCTGCATCTCCTCCACCCAGTTTAAACTTTATATGTCCCAATTCTAAGTCGATATCATCATAAATAACAAATATATCCTCTTCACTAACTTTGAAAAACAGCTTAAACTTTGCTACACAAGAGCCAGACAGATTCATATAAGTCTGAGGCTTTACTAAAATAATTTTTTCAGAGCCGAATAGTTTTGCCGCAAACATTCCGTCAAATTTGATTTTCCAATCTTCAAATTGGTAATGTGTAGAAAAATGATCTAATGCCATAAAACCCAAATTATGTCTATTATTCAGATGCACTGAACCAGGGTTTCCAAGGCCAACGATTAACTTCACTATCTAAGGCTATCCAATCTATTCTTGAGCAGTTTCTTCTTTTTCTTCTCCAATTGTATCGGTAGCCGCATCATCAGAATCTGTACTCTCATTTTCACTTGATTTCAATCCGCTTGGAGCTTGTATATTGGCCACAACAAAATCTCTTCCTTTTATTGTAGTTTCAGTTCCAGCAGGAAGCGTGATATTTGATATTGTAATGGTATCACCAACCTCGAAGTCTTTTATATCTACTTCCAGCGCTGATGGGATTTCCATAGCATTCACGATCAATTCCACTTCTGGCCTAACGACAGTCAAAACGCCCCCTCGCTTTATTCCCTTGCATATGTCTTGGTTATTAAAAACAACAGGTATGAATAATTTAATTCTAGCAGTTTTTGACAAGCGCAAAAAATCAAGGTGTGTGGGCAGATCTTTCACAATATGTTTCTGAATGTCTCTACAGATTACCTGTATAGTTTTTCCTTCTATCGACAGGTTAATCAATGTCGACATAAACTTACCTGCATTTAGCTTTTTTAATAACTCATTAAACTTTACGTTTATATTCAACGGATCTTCTGATCCTCCATAAACAATGCCAGGAACTAGGTCATTTCTCCGCGCCTCTCTTGCAGCCCCTTTTCCAACGCCTTCTCTCACGGTTGCTGTTAAAGACAAATTATCTGCCATCTTGGTAATCCTTAATAAAAAGTTCTATAGAGTTGATATATTACTTCGGTCTGAAGGTCAAAATTTTTTTAATTTGAATGAACGGATTTTGATAGGCTACTTATAAAGTCTGAAACTTCACGATCCGATGCACCCTTTTGAACTGTTTCTATAATAGCTGAACCGACTACAACCCCATCAGCTGAAAGAGAGATAGATTTTGCATCTTCGGGTGACTTTATTCCAAAACCAACACAAATAGGTAAATCAGTATATTTTTTTATTCTACTTATCTCATCGGCAACAACCTGCTTAACAGGGACCTTAGATCCAGTAACACCGGCGACCGATACATAATAAAGAAAGCCACTTGAATTATCTAAAAGTGTTGGCAACCTCTGGTCATCACTTGTAGGTGTAAGTAACCTTATAAAATGGAGTTTGTGATTTAAGCAAAAAATACATAATTCACTATCCTCTTCAGGGGGCAAATCAACGATTATAAGTCCATCGACCCCAAGGTTCTTAATTTTTTTCACGAAATTTTCTGATCCAAACTTATGTATAGGGTTGTAGTAACCCATCAAAATTATAGGAGTATCTTGATCATTCTCTCTAAAACTCTCAATCATTTGATATAAGTTTTCCATCTTGAAC
>CACHMT010000032.1 GCA_902581005.1 uncultured Alphaproteobacteria bacterium | reverse complement strand
GATAACTAGATCTTCGGAAGTGACAGACCCAACTACTTTCGCTGATTTTTCAATTACTAATGTCGAGGCCTTTATTTCTCCTTCAAGAACTCCATCTAATCGAAGGGCACCTTTCGAAGTGATTTTTCCAACAATTTTTATATCTTTCCCCAATAATGAAGGTGACAAACTGCCCTTAAACTCATTCCCAGAAAAAATGCTAGCACTCTCTTCTTGGTGTGGCTGTTTTGGTAATGATTTCGTTTTTTCAGAATTTGCTTTTCTATTTTTCCAGGAATTAAAAATCATTAGTATAATAAGCTATTTCTTGATCAATGTTTGTGATATCAAAGTATCACAAAAATAAAAAAAGTTAATTAAAATAAGGATTTTTTAAATAAGTTTTTTGATTGATCGACTGGTCATGTATATGGTACCTTTTATTAAATCAATAAGAATTGAGGAATAGTGTTATGAAGAAATATGTTTTACTCTTTGCTCTAGCATTAGGCGGACTTTTTGTTGCTGGTTGTGAAGCACCAACAGTATCAGCAGATGCGGTTTCTTGCTCCAAGACTGGGGGATGTAGCTAAGTATCTAATCAATAGGTAACATTTGGCTCCGAATGAAACGCGTTTTCCTTCGGAGCCTTTTACTTCCAACGTCTATGTGGCCAATACCATTGGGTAGGATACTTTTTAACTCTCTTCTCTAGACTAGCGTTCATCTCTTTCGTAATAGAACTAACAGTTATCAACTCTATGGGTTTATCAAAGGTAACTCCAATCCTGCGGTCATGCCTTCTAATGCCGTAAGCTGGTATTAAAAGTGCATTATATTTTAAGGATATTTCAGCAATTGAAGTAGACGTCTTAGCAGGTCTTCCCAGAAATTGAAAATACTTACCTTCCTTGACTGCTTGATCAATCATCAGAGCTATTACCCCTCCAGACTTAATTAAAGAAATCATTTTTCTTGTACCGGATGTCCCTACTTCAAGTATGGGTTCACCTCCTTCTCTGATTGCTCTCAAGTGAAGTCGCTCATAAAAAACGTTTCTATTTCGCTGATAAATAGCACCTGATGTAAGTCCATACTTGTTTAATACAGCTCTCACAGATTCCCAGGAGCCGATGTGCCCAGATACAACTATTATTGGCCGATTAATTTTTCTTGCCTCAATAAGAGGAGTTAACTCTTTTTTCTTATATGTTATTTTATTTTTCAGCTTGTGAAATTCCTTGTTAAACATAAGTTCTATAAAACTCTCACCAATCATTTTAGAGTTCTCTTTAATGAACTCTTTTCTTTTTTGGTAAGACATATTTGGATAAACAAACCTTAGGTTTGTATCGACTCTTTTACGGAATTTTCTGATCCATGGTAGTACGATTTTACAAAGCTGCCCTCCCCAATATACCCTTTTTTCAAAAGGCATAAGTTTTAAAAATGTGATAAGCAAATAGAAGGGTATTATCTCGAGAAGTTGACGGAGCATGTCTATTTCTGTCTACATGAATAAAACACTGAAGTTAGGTATTGGGATATATTATCATCACCATTTGTCTCCCCTCAACTTTGGGAATTACATCTGGTTTACCGAGGTGGGCTGTGTCTATTGCTACCCTTTCCATTAATTCCGCACCTAATTCTTGATGGGCCATCTCTCTGCCCCTGAATCTAAGTGTTATTTTAACTTTATCCCCATTTTCAAGAAACTTTGTAACAGAACGCATTTTTACTTCATAGTCGTGCTTATCAGTATTGGGTCGGAACTTTATTTCTTTTAGTTCTATCGTTTTTTGCTTTTTTCTTTGCTCTGCTTCTCTTTTTTGCTGATCATACTTAAACTTTCCAAAATCCATAATCTTACACACTGGGGGTGTGGCATTGGGAGAAATCTCAACCAGATCAAGGCCTACCTCGCTTGCCATAATGTTTGCCTTTTCAGGGCTAACAATTCCTACCATATTTCCGTCAGCATCGATTAAACGAACCTCTTTACATATAATTGATGCATTTACCCGAGCCGCCACTTCCTTTTGCCCCGAGGTCATTTCCTGATTTCTTCTTACGATTTCGTGCTCCTTTTTCTTAAGTTAATTGGATTTATTTCGTTACGATAACTCTATTATCAAGTTCTTTTCCTAATTTTAGATCTGGTGGTGTAGCTTCCATTGACAGCTCTCCGATAGCATCATCTAAAGCAATTGTTTGTGGCTCTTTTAGACCAAGTCGCCGCACATTTATGGTTCGGCTTTTGACTTCTTTCTCGCCCACGACAGCAATTATAGGGATTTTTGAAATAGAATGCTCTCTTACTTTATAATTGATTTTTTCATTTCTATCGTCTACTTTACATCTCAATCCTACTTTTTTAAACGCGCTAGCTACTTCATCAATATAGTTGCCTATATTTGTTGTTATTGAAGCAATGACAATTTGTGTTGGGGCAAGCCAGAATGGCAGTCTACCTGCTGTATTCTCAAGCAAAATTCCAATAAACCTCTCAAAGGATCCAAGTATCGCTCTGTGTAACATCACGGGGACTTGTTTTTCTCCAATATTGTTAATATAGGTAGACCCTAATCTTTCTGGTAAAACAAAATCGACCTGTAATGTTCCACATTGCCAATCTCGGCCCAATGCATCTGTTAATACAAATTCTAACTTTGGTCCATAAAAAGCACCTTCGCCTTTATTTAACAAAAAGTCATAACCGGCCATTTTGGTTGCACTTTTTAAGGCCTGTTCGGCGCGGTCCCATACTTGATCGCTACCAGCTCTATTTTCTGGTCTATCTGAAAATTTTATCTTAAACTCGGTAAAACCCAAATCTTTATAAACTTCGGATAAAAGTTCTATAAATTTTTTTGTCTCACTTTCTATTTGCTGTTCGGCACAAAAAATGTGGGCATCATCTTGCAAAAAAGCTCTTACCCTCATAAGACCATGTAATGCACCAGACGGCTCATTCCTGTGGCAAGCTCCAAATTCAGCCATTCTTAAGGGTAGATCTCTATAAGATTTAATACCCTGGTTATAAATTTGAACATGGCAAGGACAGTTCATTGGTTTTAGTGCATTTATTCTCGGTGCTTTATCCTGCTCATCTACCTCAACAATAAACATATTTTCCCTAAATTTATCCCAATGTCCTGATTTTTCCCAAAGACTTCTATCTACAATTTGCGGCGTTTTTACTTCTGCATATCCATTATTTTCAAGTTTTCTACTCATATATTCTTGTAATGTGGAATAGAGTTTCCAGCCGTTTGGATGCCAAAAAATACTTCCTGCAGCCTCCTCTTGTAGGTGAAATAACTCCATATCTTTTCCGAGTTTTCTATGGTCGCGTCTTTCGGCTTCTTCTAACCTTAAAAAATATTGCTTTAATTCCTCTTTGCTTCTAAAAGCTACTCCATAAATTCGCTGAAGCATTTTATTTTTACTATTACCTTTCCAGTACGCACCTGCAACTCTGGTAAGTTTAAAAGAATCCGCAGGCACTTGGCCTGTATGGACTAAATGAGGTCCCCTGCAGAGGTCTTGCCAATCTCCATGCCAGTACATTTTTATATCTTCGTTGACTGGAATATCTTGAATCAGTTCTATCTTATAAGGCTCATTTTTTTCTTTATAAAAATTCAAGGCTTTCTCACGATCCCAGGTCTCTTTTTTTACGGCGTCTTTCTTTTCAATAATTGACCTCATTAGAGCTTCGATTTTGTCAATATCATTTTCAGAAAAGGGCTCGTCTTTATCAAAATCATAGAAGAAGCCATCTTGAATTACTGGACCTATAGTCACTTTCACATTTGGCCATATTTCTTGAACGGCTCTGGCTAGGATATGGGCACAATCGTGTCGGATTAATTCAAGAGCTATTTCTGTATCTTTAGAGGTATGTATTGTAATGGAACAATCAGTTGTAAGCTTTGTTGATAGGTCTGTCAAATTACCATTTACAGTGCACGCTATTGATTTCTTGGCAAGAGATGTAGATAGGTCTTTTGCAATTTCAAAACCCGTTATTCCAGTTGGATACCTTCTAGATGAACCGTCAGAGAGTTCAACAGCTATTTTATGGTCTTCGGTCAGATTTAAACTCACTCTATGCTTCTTTAGCTTGCTTTTCTAAAAGATAAAGTACTGTATGCATCAATTAATAGCTCTTCCATATTTTTTACATTAAAATTGTTTAATACATAATTACGGCTTGTTCGTCCAGTAAAATTCCTTTCTTGCGCATTCATTTGAAGTAAGTTTGTCAAAGTTTGTATAAGTTTCTTTATATCACCATTTCCAGTCAGGTAATTATGATATTCGCTTGGTAAAAGTTCTTTGTTTACATCGTTTTCCCAACTAACTACTGCGTTACCCATAGCCAGTGCATTTAATATATCCAAAGAGTAGTATTGGTTTTGAGGATTTAGTTCTAGGTAAATGGATGAAAGCTTGAGGCCAGCCTCTAAGTCAGTTATATGATCCATTAGACACAAAACACTATTTCTGTTTTTAAGGTATTTTTTCTCAAATTCATTCAGTTGTTTCTTGTTCGCATTACTTTTCAAAACGATAATATATGGCTTGATATTTTCTGGTAGTTTCTCTAACTTAACCGATAGTTTAATTATCTGATTTTGCCATTTGTTTGAATCGAAATAGGCTTTTGCAAAAATTATATGTCTGGGCTTTTCAAGCATTCCCCATTGGGTTGCCAAAGAAATAGTTCTTTCTTGGCTGATTTTCTTTTCATCATAGATTTTTAAATCTACCGGTATTGGTACATGAAATAAACCTATATTTTTTCTAGAATATTTGGTTAGAAGCTCTTGGTAAGTTGTTTTGCTGGGTACCAATGTGGTAGCTCTTGGAATGAATTCTCCAAATATTGTCTTATTTAACCTGCTCATTACAGTTTGCTCCGATGGATTTGAAAGCATAGACATTATTATTTTTATAGAGCAAGTTTTACTAACCTGCAAAGCGGCTTTATATCCCGCTACATCGTATACATGTATTGTAATAATAGATTTTGACGATACAACTTCACAAATTTGCTTAATATTCGCTTTGGAGTAAATAATATCTTCCGAAGAAGTGCTCTGTCCAACAATTTCAGCACCCCATCGCTTAAAGTATGATAATTCTCTGCCAAGAGGAGCAAATACGTATGGATTATACCCGTTATCTTTCAATATTCTAGAGTAAGCCGCAATCGCTCTAACTGAAATGTCATCATTTAGGCTGGTTAAAAGTTGAAGAATATTCATGTCTGTGCAAATATCTGGTCAAATGTCATAGCAAAATAGAGCGAGGATATGGTCGAAACAAAATTTCATAAAACTGATGATGGACAAAAACTAGCTTTTTCACAAGTTAATGGTGATAAAAATATAAAAAATTTGCCAGGTGTTGTATTTTTGAGTGGTTTGAAGTCGGATAAAGAAGGTACAAAAGCTATTTTTCTTTCTCGATGGGCAGAAAAAAACAATAGAGACTTTTTAAGGTTTGACTATAGAGGTCATGGTGCTTCTTCGGGAACGTTTGAAGAAACATCAATTTCAGACTGGCTTGAAGACACTAAAAACATCGTTTTGTCTCTTACGTCTGGTCCGCAGATTTTGGTAGGGTCTTCACTTGGAGGATGGATAGCCTTATTATTTGCGCAGCTATATCCTCAAAAGGTTGCAGGAATAATTGGCATTGCGGCTGCTCCTGACTTTACTGCCAAATATGCCAGTAATAATCTTACCAAAGATCAAAGACAAGAGCTTAAAACTACCGGGAAGCTTACTTTTGATTCAGAGTATTTTGAACAACCTCTAGTGATTACTCAAAAATTAATAGAAGATGGGAATCAACACTTAATTTTGACAAAGAACCAACGCATTGACTGTCCAGTAAGACTTTTTCATGGATCTCTCGACGAAGATGTGCCCCTTTCAACCAGTATCAATATATTGAAAAGCCTAAGTAGTGTTGATATGCACCTTCAAATTATTAAAGGCATAGATCACAGGTTCTCAACACCAGAATGTCTTGAATTGATCAAAGAAACCGTAGAGCGGATGCTTTTAGGTAAGGAGTATCCCAAGAATTAAAATAATTAGGCCGAAAGCGGATAAACAAATAGCAATATAATTTACAATTATTAGGTACTCGAAGGTAGTTTTTTTGCGGTCTTTGCTATTTATCTCGGGCTGCTTACGAGCTTGAAAACCGAAGTATATTACGGAAGCAAATCCTACTAAACCAAATAAGCACAGACCAACTCCCAAACTAACTAAAATTATTGACATTGTGAAAATGTATTAATTGAAAACTTATAAAAAATATACAAATAGATTTTGCAAAGCAAATATTTATTGCAAAACCATCAAAATGTTTCTACCTTCAGGGCGTGCCTCTATAGCTCAGCTGGTAGAGCAACTGATTTGTAATCAGTGGGTCGGGAGTTCGAGTCTCTCTGGGGGCACCATCCAGTTACAGTGATGGCTTTATTTACTTGGTTTTAACGAATTTTAGTCAAGGAGGGTAGACCAAATGGTAGACCAACATGAAGCATATACATTCCAAAAACGTGGAGTGTTTTATTTTTCAAATCGAGTGCCATCCGATTTAAGAGAACTATACAAAGTAGAGCGTTTAACCTATTCGCTTAAAACAAAATGCCCAAAATTGGCTAAGACTAATGTCAGGCATGCCATACATAAGTTAGAGTTGTATTGGAATAAAGTAAGGATGGATAAGGAGTTCCCATGCAGTCAATTTCTTGCATCTGCCACAAATAATCAAAGCAATGATTTAAGTATTAAATTCACAGAGGCGGTCGACTTATATCTAGATTTAAAAGGCAAAAATAAAGCTGTTACCTTTTATAACTCAGTTCAGAGAACGACTAGATATATAATAAGCTCAATCGGAGATAAAAATTTAGCCAGTTATACGAGAGCCAATGCAAACTCCTTTAGAGACCATCTCTTAAAGAGAGAGTTAGCAGGAAGTTCTATTACAAGAATATTAGCTATCGTAAAGGCTATCTTTAACTTTGCTAACAATGAATATGGTCTGAGTTTAAAGAACCACTTTAGTGGACTCCAATATGACCGATTTGCAAGGGTAGGGAGCAGAGAACCAATTCCAATAGATGACATAAGAGCTATACAAAAGAGATGCATAGAGATTGATGATGAGCTGAGATGGCTTGTAGTTCTTATCTCAGATACAGGAATGAGGTTGGCGGAAGCAACTGGTCTTTTGGCTGAAGATATTAAACTAGAGTCGGATGTACCATTTGTTTCGGTACAAAGCCATCCTTGGAGACCTTTAAAGACAAAAGGAAGTAAAAGAGATATTCCTTTAATTGGAAAAGCTTTGTGGTCAGCCAAAAGAATTAAGGAAATGTCGGCAAGTAAGTTTGCATTTCCAAGATATAATACTTCAACCTTCACTAGCACAAATACTGCCAGCGCATCGCTTAACAAGTGGTTGAGAATTGAAGGCTTCGGTCAGTATACCATGCATAGCTTTAGACATTCACTAAGAGATAGATTGAGATATGTAGCTTGTCCTTCTGAAATTACTGACCAGATAGGTGGGTGGTCTAATAAAACAGTTGGGCAGAGTTATGGTAACGGTTATAGGCTTTGTGACTTAAATAAATGGATGCAAAGACTGGTATGAAACATAGCCTGAAGCGATTTTAAGAGTCATACAGAGCCTGTTCTTACAGCTGATAACTTTTACAGAATAGCGAGAGATGAGGACTCAGCGATTCTTAAATCACATCTGATGATAGGTTTAGTGCTAGTAATAATGTTTCTACTAAAATCTAAGAACGCAATGATAGAGCCTATGCTTCTGAATGGGAAGAGTTTCCAAAATGTGTTTGTCTATTTGCAGGAAGTATGCTCTTGAAGTTTACAGCAGATGGGGTATAAATCGACATTTACTTCAACGGGTATTTTTTAGTTTAATTATAAACTAAATTAAAAAATTTTTCTAAACCCTCTATATGTGATATTTAATTTTTATTGCTTACGTTAACGTAACGTTACGCTTGCAAAGTAAATTATTTAGTTTAATCTCAAACTATTGTCCTAATAGGACATTTCCTCCCCACTGGGCCATACGAAGTGTGGCCCTTTTTTTAAAAAAAAGAGGAACAGCCTGTTTTAATTTCAGAATAATGTATAGAAATTTAGTTTCTGTGGAATTTTCCTCCCCAACTGGTACACCATTCTCACAGACTTGTTCCAACTTTATTATTCACAAAAAACTCTAAATTGTCAAATGTATGAAATAATGCTAAAAAATAAACAAGTAGGATGATTTAATTTCGCTTATTCTAGTTTGTCTCCCAAGCACATATTTTACTACTTTTATGCAGATTACTATGTGTGTACAGGTAATATGTTCTTGGAGTGTATAGAAAATGGGGGTTTTAACTTACTTCTTACAGACAGTTTGATAGACAGTAGAATAGTCCGCTGCGACTGAAGCGTATAGCGCTCCCTTATCCTCAATCTTTTTTTTCCACTGTTTATCGGCAAGAGCCGTGAAAAACCCAATTGCTTTATATAAATCGGAACATTGCTTAGTTGACCATTTTTTATCTGTCTGTGCTGAAGCAAAAGAAGCTACAACAGAAAATAAAGTGGTAAATATAAACAATCTTAGAAATGTCATAGTCGCTCCTTTGATATATGTATCTGTATATTAAATAAAGTAGCCATTTCTAAATTTTGTCAATTAAAGAACAAGGGGCAAATTCTAATACAAGATTTGTTTCCAGATATAAATGAGTTTGGAAACGTAAAACCGAGTTCCATACGTATATTATTCTTGGAGTGTGCAGCAGAAAAGGTTTCAAATATCATTATCACACTTCTTTTACAATAATTGCTATGAACGACATGCATTAAAAAAATGTCCTAGTAGGATTTAAATATATAATAATAAGCAAATATTAATAAATCTTTACGAGGAGGTGTAAGAGATGGGATATGTTGGATTCGAGAGGGCAATATATAAATCTTTCAAGGATATAAAAGATAGTCGACCCCTACACATGCTGAACCTAGTCGAACTTAAAGACGAAGCTATTTACCCAGATGGAAGCATTTTAACAGGTGTCGAAGCCTACAAGCGATATGGAAAAGAGAGTGAACCAGTATTTAAGAGATTGGGAGGGTCAATTGTATGGAGAGGAGAAATGTTAATTGGACTAATAGGTCCAGCTGATGAAAAGTGGGATATATGCTTCATTGCTGAATACCCATCTGTTGAATCTTTTGTATCTATGCAAAAAGATGAAATTTATCAAAAAGCTGTAGTACACAGACAAATAGCCGTAAAGACGTCAAGACTTATTAGAATGGCCCCAAATAAAATTGGAGAAAACTTTGCTTTCTAAATCAAATGCAATGCTTTCAAAAAATATGTTGCGGGTGATAAACAGTAAACACCGTTAAAATGCACCACTAGCAACTGAAATACAGCAATGACAGTAACTTAGGTATCTCCGTGTTCATGTCAATAGGCACGACTTGTTTCACAGTTTGTTTTACAGTTGAAGTGACCCCTCCCACGCTTGGGACTGTGGGGGCGTCCACGTAGTCTATTCTTGGAGTGTGCAGCAGATGGGGTGTTAAATCGAATTTTACTTATCTCTAATAAATATTTTTTTGTTTTGAAGGAAATATATAGCGCAAATAGCTATCAAAATTTTCAAACCCTCACTGTAAATGAAAGGAAACAAACCTGCTTGCATTGCTTTATCAAGTCCTATAAACGCAGAAAGATGCAACACTCCACAAACAAATATTATGGTGGCACCAATAAAAACTGAGAGTGTTATACCAAATATATCTTTTTTAAAGATATTATTTAAAAGAAATGCGATGAAGAAAGAAGATACGACCATTCCGTAAAGAAACCCAAATGTCGGAGATGCTATGTAGGCTGGACCACCTCCAGCAGCAAAAATTGGGGCACCAAGCAACCCTATAACGATATATGAAGTTGTTGAGTAAAATCCCAGTATTCCCATAGAACCAGCAATTAAATAAATCACTAAAGTTTGAAGGGTCATTGGTACAGGGTAGAAAGGTATCGCAATTTTACTTGAAATAGCCAGTAAGACTATACTAAGAAAAAAAACCATAATTCTATTGGTACTAACTGCTTTGATAGCCTTGAACGTTGACATACATTAATCTCCTATGAAGTCTATACTTTCTATTCTCTTTTTAATCATATATTGCAGTTATGGCAATGCTAATTTAAACACATATTTGTAAATCCCTTACCAGACCACTGGGGGTAATCACGCAGTATGTTCTTGGAGTGTGCAGCAGATGGTAAGTTACTTTAATGCGTCAAAAAGAAAAGGGCCGTCTGCTTACAACGGCCCAATTGGAAGAAAAATACGAAACGTATTTAGGTTCATATATTTATTGAATG
>CACHMT010000031.1 GCA_902581005.1 uncultured Alphaproteobacteria bacterium | reverse complement strand
GATCAGATAGTCAGACTAAACCCCGACATTTTCGGTGATGTAATTTTGCGAGCATCAGATATATCACTCTTAATTGACACAGCTGGTCTCATTTTAGAAGTTATTTACAATACTGAAAATAAAAACTTAGGTGACATAGAGCACTGGCGAACAAGAAATATTCGAGATTTTATAACAAAAGAAAGCGGGATTAAACTTGAAGAAATTTTAAATTTATCTTCCACCGAAAATGAAAAAATTGAGAAAGACATTATTCAGCTGAACCATATAAAAAATGGTGGCGATGACTTTCCAATTCAATACTCTATCCATCCCACTGGAGTAAATAACCAAATTCTACTTTTTGGCCGTGATCTGACCCAGATAGCACAGGCTCAACAAGAACTAATGAAAACTCAATTAAAATTTGAGAGAGAATATGATCGGTATAGATCATTTGACACTAAATATCGAGTAATAATAGAACAGTGTGGCAGTGCTTTCATTATTGTTGATGAAGCAGGCCAGCTTATTGATTTTAATCAAAAAGCTGTGGCAATTTTAGAAAAAGCCGATTTAAACCAAATGATGTTAAAGGATTTATTTTATCAAGGAATAAGCATAGACATTCTAAGCGAACTTGAGACATTAAATAAAAACACGCCCTCAACAGCATTAAATCTAAACGTTAAAGAAACTAATAAAGAAGTACAATTGAAGGGTACGTTTTTTCGTTCGAGTGACGGTGTCCATTCCTTGATAAGGTTATCCAGTTCATCAAGTCAGAGAACAAGCCATCCCAAAGAAAAAATTTATCTATCTGATCTATATCAAAAAACTTCAGATGCATTTGTCTTTATTAATGAAGCAGGAAAAATAGTTGATACTAATGAGAGCTTTTTAATTCTTACAGAGAATCCAAATATTGATGAGGTTGTCGGCAAGTCATTTTCCGACTTTCTCAAAAATGCCACTACTGACTTAAAAATTCTAACTGATAATTCAAAAAGACTTGGGAAAATTAGAAACTATGCAACTGACTTTATTACAACTTTCGGATCAAAAATTCCTGTCACAATTTCATCTACTTGGGTATCAAATGAAGATGACGATTTTTATGGGTTCATTTTAAGAGACTCTTCAAACATTGAGCTTGAGAAACAAAACGATAATGAGAAACATAGCTGGGAGGCAACCACAAAATTGGTAGGGAGTGCTCCGTTGAAAGAGTTAGTAGCCCAAACCGGAGATATTGCGGAAAGAATATGCTTAGAAACCGCGCTTAATTTAACAAATAACAATAAAGTAGCAGCTGCAGAGCTACTTAGTCTGTCTCGTCAAAGCCTATATGTTAAACTCAGAAAACATAATCTTTTGGATATTAAGGACTAAAATCAGTGATTAAAAGCTATCAAACTCATTTTACCAGTGCACCTAGCTTGATATCGCTTCTTGAACTTATAAAACCTGTTACCTGGTTTCCACCTATGTGGGCTTTTTTATGCGGTGTGGTGTCAGTTGGCGCCTTGAACAGCAATAATACTATACTCATATTATCCGGTCTTCTACTTGCCGGACCATTGGTATGTGGAATGAGCCAGGCTGTAAACGATTGGTGTGACCGTCATGTCGATGCAATAAATCAACCAGAGAGACCCATTCCGTCTGGACGAGTGAGTGCTGGATGGGGGTTTTTTACCGGCATTATAATGAGTGCCACAAGTGTCATTTTTGCATACTATCTCGGAAGTCTTATCTTTTTTGCAACAATTATAGGTGTCTTAGCCGCTTGGCTTTATTCATTAGAACCAATAAGACTGAAACGATCGGCAATTTTTGGGCCAGGGGTCGTGGCAATTTGTTATGAAGGGCTTCCATGGTTTACTGGCGCTGCTATTTTCACAATCTCATTGCCCAATAAAGAGGTTCTAATAGTGCTATCATTATATGCTTTGGGAGCGCACGGGATAATGACTATGAATGACTTCAAAGCGACCAAGGGAGATAAACTTTTAGGCATCAATTCTTTACCTGTGATTTTAGGCAGAAAGCCCGCTACTTTAGTAGCTTGCCTTATAATGCTTTTCCCACAGCTAATAGTAATATCTCTTTTTTACTTCTGGGGATCTTTAATTCTGGCCATAACGCTGGCAGTTTGCGTTCTACTGCAGTCCTTATCAATGATTTTTCTCATTCGGGATCCAGAAAAAAACACACCATTCTTTAACATGACCGGAGTACTTTTATATATTGCTGGAATGATGTTATCTGCAAATGGATTGCATTTAATGAATTAAATAGGGGGTAGTGATGAATTGGTTTTCGATTTTAAGGTTAGGGTTAATTCAACTTTGCATTGGTTCAAGTGTCGTTATTCCTTTATCTACACTGAATCGCTTAATGAAGGTAGAATTAGCTTTACCAGCAACGATTGCAGGTTTTTTGATTGCTCTTCATTATGCAGTTCAGTTAACGAGAGTCAATTGGGGTTACTTATCGGATAAAACTCAAAACAGGAGTCAGTGGATAATATTTGGAATGCTAATTTTAGGGATAGGTGGAGTACTAGCGTCTGCTTCTATACCTCTAATTGAAAGTAATTTCGCATATGGAATAATGCTTGCTTTATTTTCATACACTCTAATTGGGTTTGGGGTAGGTGCAGCAGGAACCCCTCTTCTAGCTCTTCTTGCCTCTTATAGTTCTAAATCACAGAAGGGCTTTGCCGCCTCTATCACCTTTCTTATGATGATATTAGGACTTGCAATAACTGGTATAACAGCTGGCATAATATTAGATCCCTACTCTCATCAAAAGCTCATAAAAATCACGACCTCTCTTGCTATAATTACCAACATTTTGTCCTATCTTAGCTTGAAAAACTTAGAAAAAACGCTGCGAAATAATGCAGATGTTCACACACCGAATGCTATTAACTATAGCGAACCATTTTTTGAAGGTATCAAAAAAGTATGGATGGAAAGAGAAGCAAGGCTTTTCACAATTTTTATTTTTATCTCTATGGGTGCTTTTTCAATGCAAGATCCAATATTGGAACCCTTCGCTGGAGAAGTCTTCGGCTTTGCGGTTGGAGAGTCAACAAAACTTGATGGATTCCATAAGATTGGGACATTAATTGGAATTATTTTAATTATCCTTTGTCTTTCAAAGTTTAGAATTGGATTTGCTTCTTTATCGATTGTTAAAAATGAACGCCTAGGATCAGAAAAATTTTGGCTGATCACTGGATGCATCTTTTCTGCATTTTCTCTATTTATGATTTCTCTTCTTGGACTTACATATAGAGATCCAGGTATATTGAACTCAGTTGTTTTTCTTTTCGGAATATCTAATGGTGTGTTCACTGCGGGAATATTGGGAACTATGCTGCATTTAGCAAGTAGGGGTTCGGATGGTAACAACACGGGTACTCGTATGGGGATATGGGGGGCAGCACAAGCTTATGCAACTATGATTGCTGTTTTTTTTAGCACAGTCTTGGTTGATATACTTGGACTTATGATGAATTCCCTCCCAAGTGTATATGGAATAGTGTTTCTAACTGCTGCGAGTTTTTTTATAGCTGCAGCATTTTTGGGTTCATTAATTATTAAAAAGGATGAACTCGATCAAAATCAAAACATACTACAATCGGTGAGTTAATATGATCTATGATATAACAGTTATAGGAGGAGGACCCTCCGGCGCAACAGCTGCAGAGCAACTGGCGAAAAAAGGTTTCAAAGTCGCATTAATAGATAGAGCAGGAAGAATAAAGCCTTGTGGAGGTGCTATCCCTCCAAGATTAATTGAAGACTTTGAAATACCTCAGTCTCAATTAGTTGCAAAAATCAAAACAGCAAGGATGATATCTCCAACGAATAGGAAAGTAGACATCCCAATAGAAAATGGTTACGTAGGGATGGTAGATAGAGAATTCTTTGATGAATATCTTCGGGAAAGAGCAGCAAAATGTGGGGCAAAACGGTTTACCGGCACATTTGTAAAATTATCTAAAAGTTCACAATACACTAAGGTTGATTTTAATAATCACTCAACAAAAAATATTTCCACACTCCTCACAAGATATGTAATAGGCGCGGATGGTGCTAAATCCAATGTTGCAAGAAATACAATCAAGGACGCGCATAAAATCCCCTATGTTATAGCATATCATGAGATAATAGAGGCTCCGAAAGCAACTAGTGAATATAATCCAGACAGATGTGATGTTATTTATAATGGAGATATATCGCCTGATTTTTATGGATGGGTTTTTCCTCATGGAAAATCGGCGAGTGTAGGAATGGGAACAGGGATAAATAGCGTTAACCTGAAGAAGGCTACCAGCGATCTCAGGACTCAAGCAGGACTAGACAAATGTTCAACCATAAGAAAAGAAGGAGCTCCGATCCCGCTTAAGCCCTTGGAGAGGTGGGATAATGGAGATAACGTTGTACTTGCGGGTGATGCTGCTGGGGTAGTAGCACCTTCATCAGGGGAGGGCATCTACTATGCAATGATAGGAGGTAAGTATGCAGCGGAAGCGGTTGAAAAATGTTTACTTAAAGGACATTCGAAATATTTAAGTTTAGCAAGAAAGAATTTTATGCGAGAACATAAAGCGGTTTTTCAAGTTCTTGGTGCTATGCAAAACGCATATTATAGATCTGATGACCGAAGAGAGCGCTTTGTAACTTTATGCAAAGACATAGACGTTCAAAGAATAACTTTTGAGTCTTATATGCATAAAAAACTATCTCGATCGAGGCCAATAGCACACCTAAAAATAATGTTCAAAAATATTGCCCACCTGACCGGTATGGTTAAAGCAACATGAATATTAATTTTATTCCTGCATGGGATCAAGGGGTCCTAAAACCAATGGAAAAGCTGGAAGTTCATAAAAAAGGCCTAAGGCATAAAGCGGTCTCGGTATTCTTAATTTCAGATAATAATGTACTTATTCAAAAAAGAGCATCAATGAAATACCATACGCCAGGTTTATGGGCTAATACCTGCTGCACACACCCCCTATGGTCAGAAGATCCCAAGGAATGCGCTCACAGAAGACTAAAAGAAGAGTTGGGAATAGAGGTGCCAGAGTTAGTGTATAAAAACAAAATCGACTATAAAGCGGATGTTGGCAATGGCTTAATTGAAAATGAGAATGTTGATGTCTTTGTTGGCTCAATAAAAGAAAAAGATAATTTAAAAATACTTCTTAATAAAGACGAAGTGGCAGAGGTGAGGTGGATTTGTTTTGACAGGTTAAAAGAAGAGATATCACTATCGCCTGATAAGTTTACACCTTGGTTGAGGATATATGTCCAAGATCATTTTGAACAAATTATAAACTGACCAGCTTATTTTATAATCTTAATTTTATTGCTTCGTATATCAGCTATACCCAAAACACCAAGAATTGTTGATGTAATTCCTGTGACATCGAGTCCTGCTTCCTTATACATTACGTTTGGTGAAGCTTGATCTATAAATTTATCCGGTAAAAATAAACTTCTTACCTTTAGATTGTTATTCATCATGTTATTTTTGAGTAGCCAGTCAACCACATGAGATCCGAACCCACCAATGGATCCCTCTTCTAGGGTAATTAACAACTCATGGTTTTCTGAAAGTACTTTTATTAAATCTACATCTAATGGTTTAGCGAATCTAGCATCTGCAACAGTCACTGAAATGCCCAACTGTTCCAACTCCTCGGACGCGTCTAGTGCTTCTTTGAGATGTGCTCCAAAACTTAATATTGCAACCCTATTGCCCTCTTTACAAATTCTTCCTTTCCCTAGCTCAAGAACTAAACCTCTTTCAGGAAGTTCTACACCTATCCCTTCACCTCTTGGATACCTAAATGATATGGGACCCTCATTATACTCTGCTGATGTTCTGATCATATGCATTAGCTCTAACTCGTCTGATGCTGCCATTACTACAAAACCTGGCAAATTAGAAAGGTAAGCTACGTCAAAAGAACCTGCATGAGTAGCTCCATCAGCACCAACCAACCCAGCTCTATCAATTGCAAATCTTACTGGCAATTTTTGGAGAGCCACATCATGAACAATCTGATCATATCCTCTTTGGAGAAAAGTTGAATATATTGCGCAGAAGGGTTTCAAACCTCCAGCTGCCATACCGGCACAGAAAGTGACAGCGTGTTGTTCTGCGATTCCAACATCAAAAGTTCTACCAGGGAAACTATCTTGAAAAATATTTAATCCTGTTCCTGAGGGCATTGCTGCCGTAACAGCAACAATCTTTTCGTCAAGAGATGCTTCTTTTACAAGTGTTTGACCAAAGATTGATGTGTATGATGGAGCGTTTGATTTGCCTTTGTGCTGCTTTCCCGATGCAACATCAAATTTCGACACACCATGATATTTATCCGCAGACGTTTCTGCTGGTGCATACCCAGCTCCTTTTTTTGTAACACAATGTATTAGAACTGGTCCCTCAGATCTGGTTTTGACTGTTCTTAAAACTGGTAGTAGTTGGTCTAAATCATGTCCATCTATTGGACCGACGTATGAAAAACCCAAATCTTCGAAAAAAGTATTTCCCGTTCCACCAGCTAGTCCTGTTATCAAACCTCTAGCACGTTTTGCCCCTTCTCTAAGTGGCCCTGGTAGTGCCTTCGCAAAATTCTCTGCTAATTCCTTAAGAGTATAAAATTGTTGATTTGCATATAGGCTGGATAAATATTTCGACATAGCGCCAACCGGTGGGGCGATAGACATTTCATTGTCATTCAAGATAACAAAAAATCTTCTCCCCTCAGCACCCGCATTATTTAGTGCTTCGTAAGCCATTCCAGCACTTATAGATCCATCACCAATAACTGCAACAGCATCTCCCGTAGCCATCCCCATATCTCTAGCTACCGTAAATCCTAAGCCTGCAGATATCGACGTAGATGAATGCGCTGCTCCGAAGGGATCATAATCACTTTCACTTCTCTTTGTGAACCCTGACAGTCCTCCCTCTTGTCTAAGAGAACTCATTTTTTCTCTGCGACCAGTAATTATTTTATGTGGATAACATTGATGTCCAACATCCCATATCAACTTATCGTGCGGTGTATTAAACACTGAATGTATTGCAACAGTTAGCTCTACAACGCCTAGGCTTGATCCTAAATGTCCTCCTGTCTCAGAAACCGCTCTAATTGTTTCATTGCGCAATTCTATAGCAAGTTTTTTGAGATCTAAATCTGAAAGATGCCGAAGATCAGCAGGGTAATTTATTTTATCAAGAAGTGTAGGTTTCATAACTGAGATGTGTAACTTATTTTTCACGTGGAGGAAACATTTCCCCCACGTGAATATAGAATAATCTAACTGGGCCCGTTATACAAGCCGCCTTCGACAGCAAAACCGTGAAGAACTGCCCAACTAAACCAGTCGTCGACAACCGTTCCAGTTAGTAATATGCCTATCCCACCGGTGATAGGACAAAGAATTGCAAACCACCAAGCCCATCTATGAATTCCTTCCATAGAGGCGTTAAAGCCCATGGTCCATCTCCAGAACAGAGCAGCACGCTCAGAGGCTGTGCCACGATCATAGATTTGTTCTAGTTCCCTGTCTCCTCCCATTCTAGAGGTAGCTAATATCGTTGCTCCATGCATTGCGAAAAGTAGAGCAGAGCCATATAGAAAGACGATACTCAGCGCGTGAAAGGGATTATAAAATAAATTGCCATGATTTAAAGAAAGGTAATTTGTCCAATCTAGATGTGGAAAAATCCCATAAGGAACCATTTCCGACCAAGTGCCCATAGCCACGGGTCTAAAAAGACCAATTACGAGAAATAGCCATATTGCTGCAGCAAAAGCCCAACAAACATGTTTTCCCATTCCCAATTCATTGGCCCGCAGGTATGATCTAATCCACCAACTTAAAACCGCTATTAAGAGACAAGTACTTGCAATTAAGTACAATCCGCCTTCCCAAATGGGTGGAAAGCCAAGGCCATATTCCTCACCAGGAGGATCAAGAGAAATCCACCATAAATCCCTCCATAAGGCTTGCCATGACCAATCAACTGATTGGAGCATGCCTACTCCTGTAAGAAAGAACCACGCCGTTCCCAAGAAAAACGCTATCGTTCCAAACATTCCCAGATGAATCGGACCCAGCTGGGCATTTCCAATATACCCCAGTAATGAGGAGAATCGTGGCTCGACACCTCTCTCTTTTGCCACTATTCCTCTTTCGTCAAGACCCATTTCTGCCGGGCCACGAACCTGGACCTGTGTTAAAATATTATGGTACTCTGCCATCTTAACCTCCTATACTTGCGAATGTGAAGAAATTTGGCCACCAATCCCACCATTCAATCCAGCTTTCACCATCTGGCATTAACCAAGAAGGTCCAGATATAATGATACAAATTCCAGACCACCAGCCGGCGCTAAGGGCAACGAATAATCCAATTCTATGAATACCCAAAGTACCAATAGAGTAGCCAATAAAATCTCTGAAGTACGTATCTTCATGGTCGGGTGTTTTTGCATCTTCTCCTTTTTCAGGGTTAGCAGCCGACAAAATTAATGAACCGTGTAATGCAAGCAACATAGTAGTTGTGAAGAAACACGCAATTGCGAGCATATGGATTGGATTGTAATGGAAATTACCATATTGATACCCGGTGTAAGACACCCAGTCCAAATGGGAAAATATACCATATGGAAATCCATGCGCCCAGGCACCCATTAAAACAGGTCTAATGACTACCAAAGAAACATAAGCGAAGATTGCAAAAGAAAAAGCAAAGGGAATATGGTAATCCATTCCTAGCTTTCTAGTGATTTCTACTTGCCTTAACATCCAGCTACCAAACGCTCCGATGGCGCACAAAGTTATAACTTGCCATAAACCACCATCGTTCATAGGAGCCATTTTTAATCCATATTCTAAAGGCGGCGGCTCTATGCTAATTAACCAGGGGTTCCAGACTCCCTGCTGAGCGGCGCCCCAAAAAATCATAATACTACCAAGGGCAGCAAAGAAAATAGTCGAGACCCCAAAAAAGCCGACATAAAACGGCCCGACCCAAAAGTCAAATAAGTCCCGACCTATAAGAGTACCGCCTGGAACACGATACTTTTTTTCAAAACTGAGTAATGCCATTCCATGACCTCCATTCAAATTACTCTGCTGACTGACAAAGAGTCAGCCAGAATGCCACGGGCGAGATCCTAAGGGGGGACTGGTTCTCGCCCATAGCGACTCGTAGGTTTTTAGCCAGCTGCTCTTGCTGCGGCCTCAAACCAATTAAAGTGATCGGTGCTGAGCAACACTAAATGAATCATTGCTGCTAGCAAGAAGAGAAAGACGCCCTGAGCGACAAACACTCGTCTAGGATCAAATATCAGCCATATTTTATAAAAGTGACTCATTTCTTTCTCCTCAACCGAAATAGAACCAAGGACGCCAGATCCATGTCGCTATGTGAGCCAATATGCACATTATGGTAAATGTCCATAGTCCACTCATATAAACGCTATGTAATTCTTGCGCCTGTTCATCTGTTAAACCTGATAAAGACAGGTCATTATTTCCAGCCATTATACATCCTCCGGATTAAGTGACTGTTGCGCTGCAAGCGCCTTATGCGCTAGCAACGATCCTTCCGCCAAAAGACGGTAAGAATTCTTTAAAACCCTCATGAAAAAATCATGGGCGTAATTGTTTTGGCATTTGCCCATGCCTTACTAAACATATCTTTTTCAATTTTTCCTTTCACTAGACTTTTCATACAGGTGAGCAGTGCTCCTGGTAATGAAAATATAAATATAACTGTGAAGTAAATTCGATACTCCCAAATTGGTTTTCTTCTTGTTCTTCTCATCGCAGTCCCTCCTTATGCAACCTCATTACTTTTGTTAACTTCTTCATCCTCTGGATTAAGCATTTTTATGATCTCTTTCGCGACTTTCTTAGCTCCATTTTGTAGTGCTATTTTTTCGGCTTGATCACGAAGCGTTTTAGTGGCAGAAATTCTGGTTAATGGTGAATGCTTAGCCACAATTTTTTCCAAAATATCTTTTGCTTCCTGATCCCATGGCAACTCTTTTCTCAATTTAGTTAATGTCGCATCTGCTTTATCCAAATCAGATGCGAGTGGTAATATGTGAAAGAGCGCATCAAATAATCCATTACAAATTTCTTGCAACAAATAAGTTGATCCTGCATAGCCCATCATCGGTGTGCCAACTGCACGCCTAATTGCTGCTCCCGGAAAACTCGCTGGAATAAATGATGCTTTTGGTCCAAAGCCTTGGCCTGCCTCTGCAAGATACATTTTTTCATTTATGGATCCCATCAACACTAGAGGTCTAGTTTGCTTTATAAGATTTCTAATTTTTTCATTATCAGTCTTCTTCCCGGCAACTCTTGCTACCGCAAACTTACAGGGAAGGCCTAATTCATTCTCCAAAAAGTTTCTTATACCTCTTGTGTATGTTTCATTTGCGACAATTCCGAAACTGGCCGTTGCGAAAAAATCCTGTGTCACAGATCGCCAGAGATCCCATACCGGTTTAATGGTTGAATGCTTCTCTTTTTCGATGAAGTCTTCAACATCAATATTCAGTATCTCTCCCAATTTCCTTAAGAATTTAGTTGTACTATCAATGCCAATTGGGGCCTGCAAATATGGCTTACCCAATAGCTCAGCTAAACCTCGACCGAACTCTCTATACATCACAATATTTGCATCAGCATTCACAAGCTTCGACATCTCTGCAACATGAGCGCCCATAGGCATAACCATATTTACTTCTGCGCCAATGCCTTCTACAAGTCGTCTAATTTCTGCCAAATCGGAAGGCATATTAAAAGTCCCGTACATAGGGCCCAAAATATTTACCCTGGGTTTGGAATTTTCCTCCCTTTTTGCTTCTTTTGGCATTCTGCCTTTGGTCATTCCAAAATTAGTAAAAAGCCATGTCATAGATCTATCTGCAGCCTGCCATTGGTCCTCATCAATCGTCCTTGGTAAGAACCTTTGAATATTTGTGCCTTGAGGTGTCACACCTCCTCCTATCATTTCTGCAATTGACCCTGTTACAACAACAGCTGGCAATACAGGATCTAAGGTATCCCAGGCACGTTTCATAGCTCCCTCTGTTCCTTCTCGTCCTAGCTCCTCCTCGCCTAATCCAGTGACCACAATTGGTAACTCATGTGGAGGCAAAGCATCTGTGTAGTGAAGTACTGATGTTACGGGTAGGTTTTCACACCCTACTGGACCGT
>CACHMT010000030.1 GCA_902581005.1 uncultured Alphaproteobacteria bacterium | reverse complement strand
GGCTTCAATGGCAAAATACTGGGGAAGCCAAACCCAAAATGAGATTATGGATGGATGTTTACAGCTTCATGGCGGATACGGTTTTATAATGGAGTACCCTATCGCTCGCATGTACGCCGATGCCCGTGTACAGTCGATCTATGGAGGGACTAATGAGATCATGAAGGAATTAATTGCCAGATCGTTGGATGACTAATTAAAATGGCGGATCAGAACAACACTGGCGGACCTTTATCCGGCTTAAAAGTTGTTGAATTCGATGGGCTTGGACCAACTCCGTTTTCTGCTATGCAGTTAGCAGATATGGGTGCCAATGTAATTAGAATTGCTCGAAAAACAGGTACCCAGGCTGCTAATCAATTTACTGATGTTGTTATTAGGAATAGATCTTATATAGAGCTTGATCTTAAGAATGTTAACGACATCGGTATTGCGAAGAAAATTGTATCCCATTCTGACATATTGATAGAAGGGTTTCGACCAGGCGTTATGGAAAGATTGGGCTTAGGACCTTCAGAGATGCTTTCAGCAAACAAAAAGCTCGTTTATGGAAGAATGACTGGGTGGGGTCAGAAAGGGCCTCTCAGTAATACAGCAGGTCACGATATTAATTATATCTCTATATCTGGCGCACTTCACGCTATTGGGACCAAAGATACTCCAATAGCACCACTAAATCTTTTGGGGGATTTTGCAGCAGGTTCAATGTATTTAGTTTTTGGAATCCTATGTGCCGTTTTACATGCGAAGCAGACCGGTCAGGGTCAAGTCGTCGATGGCTCCATCGTGGACGGAACTGCCAATTTGATGGCAATGATGTACTCTATGTTTAATTTTAAACAATGGGAAGATAGACGAGACATTAATCTTCTTGATGGGGGTGCGCCTTTTTACACAACTTATAAAACTTCTGATAGTCGGCATATTTCAGTTGGTGCTATTGAAGATAAGTTTTACCTAGAGTTTATTACAAAACTTGATTTAAAACTTGATGAACTTCCAAACAGAACAGATAAATCTAATTGGCCGAAGCTAAAAGATATATTTCAAGAAATTATTAAGACAAAAACTATGAGAGAGTGGGAGGAGATTTACTTTGGGACAGACGCATGCGTTGCCCCTGTTTTAAACTTTGAGGAAGCTTTTGTCGATCCTCATAATAAATACCGAGAAATTTTTCCTAAGGCTTTTAATATTATTCAGCCAAAACCAGCGCCTGATCTATCCGTAACTCCAGCACCAAACATTACAGAAAAGCATAAAATTAAATTGACTGAAGCCGAGGTGTTTAGCCAGTGGGGTATTGACTAAAATGTATGTTTCAGAAGCTGTAAAATCAAGATTTTCTTGCAGAGCATTTACTGAGAAACCTGTTTCTAAGGAATTAATCAAGGAAATTTTAGACGTCGCTAAACAAGCTCCCTCGGGGGGCAACCTTCAGCCATGGCATATTCATGCAATATCAGGAAAGAAACTTGATCAGATAGTTTCGGATATTGAATCTAAAATCACAGATATGCCTATGGGGGAAAAGACGGAATATGACGTATATCCGCCAAACCTTTGGGAACCTTATAGAAGTCGACGCTTTAAATGTGGCGAAGATTTATACAAAAGCATAAATATACCAAGGGAAGATAAGGGCGCACGGTTAAACCAATTGGCTAAAAATTTATGCTTTTTTGGTGCCCCTGTCGGGCTATTTGTTTACATCGACAGAAAGATGGGACCTCCCCAATGGTCAGATGTTGGAATGTTTCTGCAAACTATTATGTTAATAGCAAGAGAGAAAGGCTTACATAGTTGTGCTCAAGAGGCATGGGCGATGTGGCATTCCACTGTAAACAAACACCTTGTTGTAGATAACACATTTATGCTCTTTTGTGGAATGGGTATCGGGTATGCTGATGAGAATCATCCTATTAACTCATGGAGAACCGACCGTGAAGCAGTCGATGATTTTACTACATTTTATGGTTTTGAAAAGTGATGTAATAAAATAATAACCTCGTTATGAAATCAATGGAGTTACAACAAACAATAGAAGACCTCAAAGCAGGCGACAGGCTAGCTTTATCAAAATTCTTAACCCATGTAGAGACTAGTGACAATCCAATAGAATTGGTCTTGAAGCTTTATAATAAAGCAGAGCGCACAACGCCAATAATTGGCGTAACTGGCTTCCCTGGGGCAGGCAAATCGAGTTTGATAAATAGCTTCATAAGTATCCTGAGATCGAAAGAAAAGAAAATTGGCGTGATTGCTGTCGACCCAAGCAGCTTAATTTCTGGAGGCTCGCTTCTCGGTGATAGGACTAGAATGGAACAGCATTCTTCAGATGATAATGTCTTTATAAGGTCATTATCGTCGGATGGAGCATTGGGTGGAATATCTCACAAAAGCTTTCTTCTATCACTGGTTATGGCCACTTTCGACTTTGATTTTATTTTCGTTGAGACTGTTGGGGTTGGGCAATCTGAATCAGATATTACTAAACTAGCAGATCTCTCAATTCTTACTTTGGCCCCAGGACTCGGAGATAGTATCCAGGCGATGAAAGGTGGTGTTTTGGAAATAGTAGATTTAATCTTAGTTAATAAATCCGACAAACCAGAATCCGCACAAACATTCCACCAATTAAAGTCTATAATTGATATGGCTCAGGCTCCCGATGGTAAAAATATCGAAATAATGATTACTAATCAAAAAGACCGAGAAGAAAATACTAAAATAATTACCCACATTGAAAATTTTTTAGATAAAAGATTAAAATTAGAGAAAAGCAAAGAAAGTTATTTGTGGTTCGTACGTCAAATACTTTATGAAAAAATAGAAAAGAGCCTATTTGATCAAAAAATACATGAGAAACTAAATCAAGAAACTTTCAATGAAAAAGATATTAGTGAAATTGTCAAACGTATTATTAAAGATTTAAGATAACTTTATATTAATGGTTATCATCTCGGAGATGCTTCATTTGGGACAAAACTTCTCTTTTGAAATCATCCCGATGAGTCATCTTTTTACTCAAAATCAATTCTTCCAGTGCCTCAAGCCAGCTACCATAATAGTAATCTAAATCGTCTTCCATACTCACTGACTTGTCCTTAAGCTTATTACCCAGCGCGGCAGTCCAAAGTGCCCAATCGAAAACTTTTTTTTCATGCAAAGAAATGGTAAGTGCAAATAATTCACAGTGCCATGGTGCGGAAAAAACTTCGCTGCCTTGAGGTAATTGTATTGATTTATCAATTGAATTTTTCAAGATAACTTTCCCATAAATCAACTACTACTGCATCCTCAACATGCTCACATTTATCCCATAAATCTTGGCTCTTAAATTCTACTGAGTAGAGTGCTTCCGGACTTTCCCCTAAAAAATGAGCGTTTGCATCTGGAAATACATGGCTACCGTGATAGGCAATGACCTTCCCAGTTCTTCCCTTTACATAGTCTGGTAGTCTTGTATGACCTTTTTCAACTTTTGTATTACTATTATTAGCTCTTACGGAAACAGTCTCTCCTAAGTTGAAGTTTTTCTCTGTGGTGCTGTCTCTCTTGGTTGGTCCCCCCATATGCAACAATTTTTTTACATTTTTTGCTTCTAAAACGCGAAAAGAGCTTTTCTTAAAATTGTCTTCACTTTCTGTCCCATCTTTAATAATACCGTTTTCACCCAATAGGTTGATCAGTCCACCAAGCCATTTTTCAAAATAACCAAATTGTAGATAGTCTTGTGGCTCCAAAGACTCTCGCGCGTACCGAGACCTATCCAAATTCCATAAACTCGAAAAACCCAAAGCTAAAGTTATAGCGAAAACTTCCTTTTCCCAATCTGCCTTAAAATTTGCGTTACTTGACGTGATATCAATTCTTCGCGGGTCTAGCCGACCACCCATGTCATGCGCTTTAGACATTATTTACCTTTTGGAGGCTTTGGAAAGCCTGTCCCTATCATACTATCACGCGTAATCCAACTCACTAATTCATTTTCACTCAATCCCTTAGAACTAGGTGGCTGTTGTGGCAGTACAAGATACCGTATCTCTGAAGTCGAGTCCCAAACCTTAACTTTTTTTGATATTGGAAGTTTGACATTAAAGTCGCTTAAAACTGCCCTCGGTTCTCTCACTGCTCGACTTCGGTAGGCATCGGACTTATACCAGCTAGGTGGTAGCCCCAACAAAGGCCACGGATAACAACTACAAAGGGTACAGACTATAAGATTATGGACTGTCTCAGTATTTTCTACCACCACAACATGTTCACCTTGACGACCATTAAGATCCATATCCTTTAACACCTGATCTGTATTATTTATAAGGTCCTCTTTAAACTTTTTGTTTGCCCATGCTTTGGCAACTATTTTTGCACCATTTAAGGGCCCTACCTTGTTCTGATAGGTATCGAGAATTTCATCCAGCGCTTTTTGATCAATGAGTCCTTCTTTTTCTAAAATCGCCTTCAAAGCTTTAACCCTGACGTCTGGATTACTTGGAAACTCTTTGTAAAATTGTTTTAAATTATCTTTTTTCATATTTTCAATCTAATGTTCTCGTTGCATTTTTTCTAATGCTTCAATATATCCTTCTAGACCTTTACCCATAATTACATAGTCCGCCCTCAAAGATACATATGAGAATTTCCTGAACTCTTCTCGCTTAGAAATATCAGATATATGAACTTCGATTACATACCCAGTAAAAGAATTTAAGGCATCGAGGATTGCAACTGAAGTATGTGAATATGCAGCAGCATTTATAATTATACCATCTGAAGTCTTTATTGCCTCCTGAATAAAAGTCACTAATTCCGATTCGGAATTGCTTTGTTCAAATTTTATATTCATTGAACAAGCTTTGCCTTTACTCAAACACATTTCCTCTAAATCTTCAAGAGTTCGAGATCCGTATATTTCAGGTTGTCTTGTACCAAGTAGGTTCAGGTTGGGCCCATTTAAAATTAAGATATTTTTTTGTTTGGTCATGTTAACAAAACTTCGTCCAATATTATAAAAACCATTGCATAGTTCTATTAATGATTTATATCAGAGTTCGAGTTTGTTTACGATAGGAGAAAGTGTTGCAAGGTAAAATTTTAACTCCAACAAAAAGAATAAGGCGCACGCCCTTCTCTTCTAAAATAGAAGATCAAGTTAAGGGTGTAACAGTTTATAACCATATGATTTTACCGACTATCTTTAAAGACGCAGAGGAAGACTGCCGACACTTAAAGAGTGAAGTTCAAGTATGGGATGTATCCGTCCAAAGACAAGTTGAGATTGTAGGAAAAGACGCATCAACGCTATTAGAACTTTTAACTCCAAGAAATGTAAAGGATATGAACCCAAACAAATGTCTTTACGCTCCAATGGTCAATCAAAATGGGGGCATGATAAATGATCCTGTACTGTTAAGAGTAGATGAAGACCGTTACTGGATTTCTATAGCTGATAGTGATGTTCTTTTGTGGGTTTCAGGGATTGCTGCTGCATTGAAATTAAATGTTGAGGTGTCAGAACCTTCAGTTGCGCCTCTGGCAATTCAGGGGCCTAAATCTAGACTACTTATGACAAGAATATTTGGAAATGAAATGGACTACTTCAGTTATTTTGACCTTAGGAAACTAAAATTTGGAAAACACACTGTTAATGTTGCTAGAACTGGTTGGTCTAAGCAAGGTGGTTTTGAAATATATGTTGAAGGCACGGAATATGCTAATGAGCTATGGGAGGAATTATTTATAAATGGGAAGGATTTGAATGTTAGACCAGGCTGTCCCAACCAGATCGAAAGAATTGAATCTGGCCTTTTATCATATGGATCCGATATGACAATCCAAAATTCTCCTTTCGAATGCGGTCTTGGAAGGTTTTGTGAGATTGGAGCAAATTCGACGTGTATTGGTTCGGAAGCATTGGGCAATATAGCCAGAAATGGACCGTCAAAAGTATTGAGATATTTTGACATAAAAGGTGATAAGGTACCGTTTTGTCATGATCACTGGCCTATATTTAATAATAAAAAAGTGGGAGAAATAACATCTGCAATTTTCTCGTCTGAGTTCAATACGAATGTCGCTATTGGCATTGTTGATGTTGCGTACGCTGTAGAGGGGACCAAGCTCCAGGTCCTTATAGATAATAAGTTAAGAGATGCTTTTGTTAAAGAAAGACCCTTTAATTCCAAGCTAAAACCATTTATATGAATTCAATATGGATAAAAACTCCCCTAATATTGGTATAGTCAGTCTCGGTTGCCCAAAAGCACTTGTAGATTCCGAGGTTTTAATAAACAAGCTTCAAAAATTAGGTTATGGAATATCACCAACATACGATAATGCAGATGCAGTCGTTGTTAATACGTGTGGTTTTCTCGACTCAGCAAAAGCCGAAAGTTTGAATGCTATTGGTGAGGCCTTAAACAAAAATGGGAAAGTAATCGTAACTGGCTGTCTAGGCTCAACACCACAATTTATCCGAGCGTCTCATCCAAATGTAATGGTCATAACAGGACCTCAAAAGTTTAATGAAGTATTGGATTCAATAACGGAGAACGTTCCAATAAAAACCAATCCATTTGAGGCCAAACCATCCTCGTCTTATGTTAAACTTACACCGAGACATTATAGTTATTTAAAAATTTCTGAAGGATGTAACCATAAATGCTCGTTTTGTATAATTCCCTCCTTGAGAGGACCTTTAAAATCTAGGTCAATGACTTCAATACTTTCTGAAGCAAAAAGTTTAGTTGAAAGCGGCACTAAAGAATTACTTATAATATCGCAAGATACTTCCGCTTACGGACTCGATCTAAAGTTTGAAGAGACACTCGTGAGTGGGAGAAAACTTAAGACTAATATTTATAATCTAGTGAACGAGCTTGCGTCTCTTGGCGTATGGGTGCGACTTCACTATATTTATCCTTATCCTCATGTGACGCAATTAATACCTCTTATGGATCAAAATAGGGTCTTGCCGTATTTAGATGTCCCTTTTCAACATGCACACCCGGATGTGTTAAAAAGAATGGCTCGGCCGTCAAATAACGTGCATGACCTTGAACAAATTTCTGAGTGGCGTTCAATTAATCCAGATCTTAGTATCAGGTCAACTTTTATCGTAGGCTTCCCTGGAGAAACTGAAAGTGAGTTTAATTTTCTTCTTGATTGGTTAGAAGAGGCAAAAATTGATCGAGTGGGTTGCTTTAAATACGAAGACGTTTCTGGCGCAAGATCGAACGTAATGGAGGGTCACCTTAACGATGATATAATACAAGATCGATACGACCGTTTTATGTCTAGGGCACAACAACTATCCGAGTTGAAGCTTAAAGAAAAAGTAGGTAAAACATTTACCTGTGTTATAGACTCTGTAGAAAGAGACCATCTTATATGTAGATCAATTTTTGATGCTCCGGAGATAGACGGCGTAGTCTCCGTTCCAACAAAACAAACTCATCATAGCGTAGGTGAACATGTAACCGTTAAGATTAGAGGCTCTTCCGAATATGACTTGGAAGGGGTCCTGTTTTAACCTACGACTGTGGTTGGGACTTCAAGCCTCCACCTTTCTTTCTACCAATTGTACCCGTTTTTGGTATCGAAGTTACACTATTTTTATTCTGTTTATCGTCAGGTTCATCAAAGTCATCCAAATCTCTATTAAGTGGTTTTCCTGAAAGCACCTGTGTTATTTCGCTTCCTGTGAGAGTTTCATACTCTAACAAGCCATTAGCTAGCAAATCTAGCTTCTTTTTTTCTTTCTTTAAAATATTTTTTGCAGTCGCGTAACCCTCATCGACGAGCTTCCTTACTTCAATGTCAATCTTTTCTTGTGTTTCGGGACCTAGATGACTGCCCGGACTTGTTGGGCCTAAATAAGTCTGCTGTTCGTTGGCATAATCGATGTTTCCTAAATTATCGGACATCCCAAATTGCATAACCATTGCTCTAGCTATTTTAGTTATTTGCTGAATATCGGAACTAGCCCCAGATGTTACGTTCTCGGGTCCAAAAACCATTTCTTCTGCAACTTTACCTCCCATAGCCATTGCTATCTTTGATTTATATTTAGTTCTAGTGACTGACAACTGATCTCGTTCAGGTAAGCTCAACACCAAACCCAAAGCTCTTCCTCGAGGGATTATAGTAGCCTTATGTATAGGATCGTGCTGAGGGACATTTAAACCCACGATAGCATGCCCTGCTTCATGATAAGCGGTCAATTTCTTTTCTTCATCGGTCATCACCATGGATCGTCTCTCTGCGCCCATCATGACTTTATCTTTTGCATTTTCAAAGTCTATCATAGCAACAAATCGTTTTCCGGCCCTTGCTGCCATTAATGCTGCTTCATTTACTAGGTTAGCGAGATCTGCCCCAGAAAAACCAGGTGTTCCTCGAGCAATGATTCTTAAATCTATGTCTGGTCCCAAAACAGTCTTCTTTGCATGTACATTCAATATTTTTGTACGGCCCTGTATATCAGGATTTGGTACCTGGACTTGTCTGTCAAAGCGCCCAGGTCTCAAAAGCGCTGGATCTAAAACATCAGGTCTATTGGTAGCAGCAATCAATATAACTCCTTCATTCGATTCAAAACCATCCATTTCAACAAGTAGTTGGTTAAGAGTTTGCTCTCTTTCATCGTTTCCACCACCATATCCGGCTCCTCGGTGACGCCCCACCGCATCAATTTCATCGATGAACACGATACAAGGTGCATTTTTCTTGGCTTGGTCAAACATGTCTCTTACTCTACTAGCTCCTACACCAACAAACATTTCAACAAAATCTGAGCCAGAGATAGTGAAAAAAGGCACTCCGGCTTCACCTGCGATGGCTCTAGCTAATAGTGTTTTACCTGTTCCAGGGGGGCCTACTAGTAAAGCGCCTTTGGGTATTTTCCCACCGAGCCTTCCGAATTTCTGTGGATCTTTTAAAAACTCAACTATTTCTTCCAATTCATCTTTTGCTTCGTCAATACCAGCAACATCGTTAAACGTAACCTTGCCGTGTTTTTCAGTTAGAAGTTTTGCTTTAGACTTACCAAAGCTCATGGCGCCTCCGCGACCACCGCCTTGCATTCTATTCATCAAGTAAAGCCACACTCCAATCAGTAAAATGAAAGGCAACCAAACACTTATCGCGCTCATCAATCCTGACTTCTCTTGCTTCACTGCACGAACTTCGACATCTGATCTGCTTAAAACTTCTACTAGGTTTGTACCTAGTGGTTGCACGACTTCATATCTTGTTCCATCTGCTTCTCTCACATGTATGGTTTCTCCATCAAGGACAACTTCGGAGACCTTTCCTGAACCAACTTGATCCAAAAACTGAGAAAAAGATAACTCTCTTTTGTTGTTTATTGTGTTGCCGCTGAAAACGTTGAATAAAGCGACTAGAAGGAAGAATAAGATTAGCCAAAAAGCTATGTTTCTGAAGTTATTCATGTGTTTGATACCAACTTTTAATTTTTGAACACCCTATAAGTATGCTAAAAAAACTCAAATTCAACTGTTTTTAAAAGAATTTATAAAACTCATTATCCTGATTTAATAATTTTATATCGATATCATACTCCAAATTAGAAAGAGGCACAAATTTAACACTTTTATTTGTTGTTATTGTTGGGATTGGAGCCAATGCACTTTTATCAAATTCACTAGTAATAGAGAAGCTATGGTCATCAAGACCTAATAACCCATAAGGCTTTACGTATAATTTTCCTTTCGTTTCTGGTTTTAACGTAATTAGCCACCTGTTATCCCAAATAAACTTTTCTTCTTTAACTAAGTAATTTTCTTCAATGGACGCTAATTCTCGCATCACAGTGACTACACCGTTTTTTTTCTTAAAAACTGTCCCACCTAAAGTGGCACCCATCCGTTTCAGGTTAAGTATTTTGTTATGTATATTCTCGAGCTGTGAGAAGCGGGGTTTGTAGAATTTTCCAGAGAACCACGAGATTATACCCGAAAGTATTCTAAATTGTGTATCCTCAAAGAGCTTAGAGAATTTTTCAACTTCGAAAGTAATTTGACCAACAACATTAAACGACAAAAGTGTTTTGGAATTAGATTTAGCTATTTCCTTGGATAGCTTTGAGGTCCTTAACATGTGATCAGCGGTTTTTACAAAGTTTGGTGTAATAAGATCATTAGATTTTAGCTGCTTGAGTAGTTGTCTCATCTTTACGCGCTTGTATTTTTCATTATAGTTTGAAGGATCGTCAATCCAACTATAATTGTTATTTCTCAAATAATTTCTCAACTCTTCTTTTCTAAATTTTAATAATGGCCTTATCCATGAAATCCCATTTCTAACGACCATATTCTCCATGCTAGCCAATCCATCAACACCAGATCCTCGTAAAAATCTGATCAGGAGATTCTCTTCTTGATCGTCTAATGTATGACCAACAAGGATAGATTGTAGATCATTCGAGATAGCCCAATTTCTTAATAATTGATATCTTGCTGATCGAGCATTATCTTGCAAATTTCCTTTTGCTTCTGATATGTTCGCAGTCGGTTTTAACGAAAAATGTTTAACATTTTTCATTTCACAGATTTTTCTTACAAATTCCACCTCCGATCTACTCTCTGATCTCAACCCGTGATCTACTGATGCCACTAATATTTCAGGCTTATTTTCAGACTCCCAATCTGTCATAATATGAAAAAGAGCTATTGAGTCGCTGCCACCAGAAACTGCTATCCCACAAGATCGTAGTTTTAGACTAGCTAAATTTCTAACAACATGCTCAATCATCTTTGTGCTATCTTGGTTGATCACAATTCAAGAGATTTTTTGCTTTTACAATTTCAACCAACAGAGTTTTTTCAATATTTTCAAATCTTGATCCAACTTCATCAAGAGTTAAACATGCTTGTTCTTTCTCCCCAATAGCCCCTAAACTTACTCCCAAACCAAATAACGTTTTTGCAGCGATATCTCCATCAGGATTTATTGTAAAACTCTCTAAATAATCATTAGCAGCACCAATCCAATTTTCGTCTTTTACTCTGGTTTCCGCTCTCCAGAACAAAGCAACTGCAAGCTTTATACTAGTTGGGTAACTCTCTATAAATTCTGAAAAACGTTGCTCGGCCAAACTTATTTGGCCTCTTTCAAAGAGTTCTAATGCTCTCATATACAGCTCTTCCTCTCTACTACGAACTTCGAGGTTCTCTAAAGACGCAGAGCTATCTTTTAAGGGCTCTATTACCGTCTCTGTTTGAATATCTTCGTTTGAGTCTTCAACTTTTTCAACATTGCTTGTATGTGAATTTACTATCAATGCTTTCAAATTTTTTAATTCCTTGTAATAGTTGTTTTCTAGGATTTCAAATCTGTTATGCAACTTTTTGATATCATTTTCTATTTCAGTCATTTTTAAAAATTGCCATTCAAACTTATCTTCAACAACGTTTTTCATCTTTAAGTCGAGTATCTCCTTTTCAAGTATTAGTAATCTTTTTTGAAGGGCCTCCAATTCAGGAGCTTCATTTGCTAATGATTTGCTAACGTATAATAAAAACGGTGTTAAAATAATAATTAATGATTTTAAAAGCATAATAACTTTATAATCTCTGTTTCAACGACTACTCTACAATTTTTTTACCGACTACTGTTACTGCTCTACGATTTTTTGACCAACACTCCTCGTTGGAACAAACACGCAAAGGTCTCTCTTTTCCATAGGTAACTATACTGATCCGATCTTGCTCAATTCCTTTGGCTAAGAGAAATTCTCTAACTGCAGTAGCTCTTCGTGCACCAAGAGCTAAATTATATTCTCTTGTTCCCTGTTCATCGGCGTGTCCTTCTATAGTGATGGGTAAAAACTTCTTTTCCTTAAGCCAATTCACTTGTGCGTTTAAAATACTTATCGCGTCTGGACGTAATCCACTTTGGTCAACAGTAAATAGAACGGTGTCTCCCACTAAGTTTTGG
>CACHMT010000029.1 GCA_902581005.1 uncultured Alphaproteobacteria bacterium | reverse complement strand
ATCTGGAGCCTAAACAAGTTGGACCATTTATTTCGGAGGTCCTTGTACTTGGTGTCGATGGCAAAAATGTTGGTGATATTATTTTAATAGCACCTGAATATAGAGCTCTTATTGGTAATAGGGTTCATTAAGAGGGACCAATTAAATGAAACCAAAAATAATCGTCACTAGAGATATACCCGATGAAGTAGAGTCAAAGTTAAAACAGTATTTTCGAGTTTCATTCAATCGTGAAGATAAAGTATTTAGTAACGAGATATTAGAAAAAGCAATGGAAAATGCCGATGGAATAGTTTGTACTGTAACAGATAATATTACAGAAAAGCTTCTTACTCTTCCCAACAAAAAAGTGAAAATCATCGCAAATATTGGTGTGGGTGTGGATCATATAGATTTACAATCAGCTAAACAAAATAATGTTATCATCACAAATACTCCCGACGTATTAACGGAGGCTACTGTTGATATAGCTACACTTTTACTTTTGTCTGTTACACGAAATGCATTTCTAATGGAAACAATGTTGCGAAAGGGTGAATGGAAAGGTTTTTCTTTAACAGAGAACCTGGGAGTCGGTGTTCGCGGAAAAACTCTTGGACTTGTGGGAATGGGAAGAATTGGTAAAGCTTTTGGAAAGCGTGCACATGAGGTATTTGGAATGAAAGTCCTTTACTATAATCGTTCCCCGGTTACGGATCTTAAATTTGAGGCAAGTGTTCGTTTTGACTTAGATGCATTGCTGGAAGAAAGTGATGTAATTTCTTTGCATTTGTCAAGCGACAAGGGAAATAAGAACTTTATTTCAAAGAGCAGAATGAAGAAAATAAGGCCCTCATCATTTTTAATTAATACTTCAAGGGGAGATGTTATTGATCAAATGGCACTTATAGATTTGCTAGAAAAGAAAAAACTTGCCGGAGCTGGTTTGGATGTCTTTCTTAATGAGCCAAATGTTCCTCTCAGACTGAGACGCTTATCGAATGTCACTTTGTACCCTCATATAGGATCTGCCACACATGAAACAAGAACAAAAATGGGAATGCTGGCAGTTGAAAATTTAATAGCATTTTTTAATGAAAAAAAGGTTATCAACCAGTTATGAGCCGTGAATGATATTTTTGTATAGCCTTTACCGAAATCTTGCTCCCGCTATTTTCTTTAAGGCTGTGAATTGTAGCAATAATTCCACGAGATGTAGTATAGTAAGGGATCTTATTATTTAATGCTAAATATCGAATGTCTTTGCTATCTTCCAGCGATTGTTTGCCCTCAGTAGTGTTCATAACAATATCTATCTTTTTATCTTTCAGTAAATCCGAGATATTTGGTCGTCCTTCATAGACTTTCTTTACAGGTGAGTTATCAATTCCCTCCCTATCTAAAAAGGATTTAGTTCCCTTTGTTGCAATAATTTTAAAACCGATCTTCTCAAGAATTTTACATGCGTCACTCATCTCTTTAGTTTTATCTTCATTTCTAATTGATAAAAATACCGTCCCAGATTTAGGAAACTGCATGCCTGCGGCTATCTGTGATTTGAAAAAAGCTCCCTCGAAGCTGTCCGCAATACCCATGACTTCTCCAGTTGAACGCATTTCAGGGGTTAAAACGGTATCGCTACCGGGTAGCCTATCAAAGGGTAACACAGCTTCTTTGACAGCCACATAGTTCAAATCTTTTCTATGAAAAGATAAACTGGATAGTTTTAAACCTATCATCAATTTTGCTGCTAGATTAGCTAGCGGTATTCCAGTCGTTTTAGATATAAATGGAATTGTTCTGCTTGCCCGTGGATTTACCTCCAATACAAATATATCACTTTCCTTTACGGCAAATTGAATATTCATTAACCCTATTACGTCTAATTCTTTAGCAAGAAGAGAAGATTGATATTTTATTTTCTCAATTATGTTCTTTCCAAGAGAGTGTGGTGGTAGAGAGCAGGCACTGTCTCCTGAATGAACACCTGCCTCTTCGATATGCTCCAAAATCCCTGCAACAAAACAATCTTCTCCATCGCTGATTAAGTCTACATCAACCTCTATCGCAGCACCCAAATAGCTATCTAACAAAAGCGGAGTTTTAATGCTAATTTCTATGTTTGACTCTAAATATTTATTTAATTGCATTGGGTCATGAATTATTTCCATTGAGCTACCCCCTAAGACAAAAGAGGGTCTAGCAATTATTGGATAACTGAGGGACTCAGCAGCCTTTATGGCATTTGATTTTTTAGCAACCGTAGTATTTTCAGGCTGTTTCAGTTTTAACTTTTCAATGACTTCTTTGAAGAGTTTTCGATCCTCTGAAATATTTATGGATTTGGGTGTTGTTCCTAAAATTTTAACACCCCTTCTTTCAAGATCATCGGCTAGTTTGAGCGGCGTCTGCCCTCCAAACTGCACAATTACCCCAATCAAATTGCCCTTTTTCTTTTCTTTTTCAATTATGTTCATTACTGACTCAAAGTTTAAAGGCTCAAAGTAAAGTTTGTCAGAGGTATCAAAGTCGGTGGAGACAGTTTCGGGATTACAATTAATCATTATAGTTTCAAAGCCTTCTTCACTAAGCGAGAAACAAGCATGACAGCAACAGTAATCGAACTCAATGCCTTGACCGATTCTGTTGGGACCACTGCCAAGAATTATTACTTTGTCTTTATTTGAGGGTTGAGCTTCACATATTTGGGTAGTAAAAGTGGATAAGTCATAGGTAGAGTATAGATATGCGGCCTCGGACTGAAATTCGCCACCACAGGTATCAATTCGCTTATAAACTGGAAGTATACCGTACTTTCGTCTCTTATCTTGAATATTATCCAAAGTAGTAGACAACAATTTAGCTATTATTTCATCACTAAACCCTCTAGACTTTGCCTCGCCCAAGACCTCCCGAGTTATATCTGGGCCAGAGCTTGAAATACTTTTTTCAAATAGAATAAGTTCCTCGATTTGATTTAAAAACCATTTGTCTATTCTTGTTATTTCGTATATTTCGTCAATATTGAAACCAATTCTGAAAGCTTGCCCAATAAGAAATATTTTCTCAGGAGTATTTTTGGATAATTTCTTGTAAATTGCAGGTTTATCCATATTGGTATGAATAGTTGCAAGCCCAGAAGTTTTATTTTCAAGAGAGTTCAAAGCTTTTTGCAGACTTTCTTGGAACGTTGCTCCAATGGCCATAACCTCTCCAACCGATTTCATTGAAGTACCAAGCTCGTTTGATATCGACGGAAATTTTTCAAATGCGAAACGAGGTATTTTTGTAACAACATAATCGATCGTTGGCTCGAAGCTCGCGGGGGTAGTTTTTGTTATATCATTCTGCAACTCATCAAGTGTGTAGCCTATGGCTAGTTTCGCAGCAACTTTAGCTATTGGGAATCCTGTTGCTTTCGATGCAAGGGCAGATGATCTAGACACACGGGGGTTCATTTCAATAATTAGCATTTCTCCATTTTGTGGATTTACTGCCCATTGAACATTAGACCCACCAGTTTCAACACCGATCTCTTTCAAAACTTCTAAAGAGTTGTTACGCATTTTCTGAAACTCTTTATCGGTAAGTGTCATCGCCGGTGCTATGGTTATGCTATCACCTGTATGGACTCCCATAGGGTCAAAGTTTTCAATAGAGCAGACTATAATGGCATTGTCATTATTATCTCTTATTACTTCCATCTCGAATTCTTTCCAACCTAGGAGGCTTTGATCGATAAGAATTTGATCAGCTGGGGATGCGTCTAAACCATTCATACAAATTTCTCTGAAGTCATTTTCGTTATAGGCAACTCCGCCACCTTTGCCTCCCAAAGTAAAACCGGGCCGAATAACTGCGGGCAAGCCAATTATATCTAATGCTTTTACAGCTTCATCCAATGAATTAGCAATTTCAGATTTTGGGCTCTTTATTCCAATACTTTCCATTGACTGTTTGAAGAGTTTTCGATCTTCCGCTTTCTCTATTGCATCCCTATTAGCTCCGATAAGCGCAACATTATAATCCTTTAGCGTCCCTGCCTTATCCAACTCGATCGCAATATTAAGTGCTGTTTGTCCACCCATCGTTGGTAAAATAGCATCTGGTTTTTCTATCTTAATAATTTCCTCTATTACTTCTGAATTTATTGGTTCTATGTAGGTAACATCGGCAAGTTCCGGATCTGTCATAATTGTGGCGGGATTTGAATTAACTAGAATTACTCTAAGGCCTTCTTCTTTAAGTGCCTTACATGCCTGAGCACCGCTGTAATCAAACTCGCACGCCTGTCCTATAACTATGGGTCCTGCACCGATAATTAAAACTGACTTAATATCAATTCGTTTTGGCATTTAAATTTTTTCTTTAATTCGTGAAACTATAAGTGTACAAGAATTTATAAACATAACCCTTTTTAAAACTGTCACTAATAAAATCAATAAGTTTTTGGTTAGTGAATAGGTAGAATAGATGCATTTGTACAGATCACATCACTGTAATGAATTACGAGCAGGAAACGATGGGGAAATCGTAAAGCTTTCTGGTTGGGTACATAGAGTACGTGATCATGGAGGCGTGCTTTTCATTGACCTAAGAGATCATTTTGGTCTTACCCAAGTTTTAGCTGATCCTGATAGTCCCGTTTTTAAAGATGTAGAAAATGTGAGAGCAGAGTGGTGCATATCAATAGAAGGAACTGTGAGAAAGAGAGATAGTTCCTTAATAAATGAAAAATTGCCAACAGGGGAGATAGAGGTTTTCATAGCAAAAATAAATATTTTAGGGGCTTCGGAGGAACTTCCTTTACCTGTTTTTGGAGATCTTCCATATCCAGAAGAAACAAGACTAAAGTATCGTTTCCTCGATTTAAGGAGAGACGGAATACACCAGAATATTATGTTGAGATCAAAGATAATCGAGTTTATACGAAAAGAGATGTGGGAAAACGGTTTCAACGAATTTCAAACGCCAATAATATCATCATCTTCTCCGGAAGGAGCGCGAGATTTTTTAATTCCTTCACGATTACATCCTGGAAAGTTTTATGCGCTACCGCAAGCTCCTCAAATCTACAAGCAGCTGATAATGGTTGGTGGCTTTGATAAATATTTCCAGATTGCACCATGCTTTCGAGATGAAGATCCTAGATCGGATAGATCTCCAACTGACTTTTATCAGCTAGATATAGAGATGTCTTTTGTCGAGGAACATGATGTATTTCAATTGGTAGAAAAAGTGTTTGTCAAACTCTTTGAAAGCTTTTCGGACTCCTATGCAGTTAATAATAACTTTCCCATTATTAGCTTTGGCCAATCTATGGAGTGGTATGGTACTGATAAACCAGATTTAAGAAATCCAATAAAAATGATGGATGTTTCCGAGTTTTTTGTTTCTTCAGACTTTAAAATCTTTGCCGATATTTTGACGAAAGATGGAACACAGATCAAAGCAATACCAGCAAAAGGTGGAGGCAGTAGGAAATTTTGTGACAGAATGAACAAGTTTGCGCAAGAGCAAGGGCTACCGGGTATGGGCTATATCTTTTGGCGGTCAGATGATAGAGGTAATTTAGAAGCAGCAGGACCAATAGCAAAAAACTTAGGCGAGGAAAAGACAGAAAAATTAAGAAATTTTCTCGGTCTTGATAAAGGAGATGCAGCCTTTTTCTTGGGTGGTGTACCCACCCATTTTAATGATATTGCCAGCAGGGCTAGGGACATCGTTGGCATCGAACTAGACATTACAAATTCAAATTCTTATGAGTTTTGTTGGATCACTGATTTTCCAATGTATGAAAGAGATACAGAGACAGGAAAAATTGAGTTTTCACATAACCCTTTTTCAATGCCTAAGACCGATTTATTGAGTGAAGATATTGATCCTTTGAGTGTATTGGGGATGCAGTATGATTTATCGTGTAATGGGTATGAGATTTTGTCTGGCGCAATTAGAAATCATAAACTAGAGAACTTGTTTAAGGCGTTTGAAATTGCGGGCTATACAAAAGAGGAGGTTGAGAGCCAGTTTTCAGGTTTAGTAAATGCTTTAAAATATGGTGCTCCACCTCATGGAGGATGTGCTGCTGGCATTGATAGAATAGTAATGCTTTTGGCTAAGGAAGATAATATAAGGGAAGTTATTATGTTTCCTATGAACCAAAAAGCAGAGGACCCTATGCTTGGATCCCCCAGAAATCCAACCGTAGAACAATTAGATGAACTTAAATTAAAAATAATCGATCACGATCTATAAATTCGTTTAATAGAATAGATTGATAACTAAACAGGTCGGTATCCAAAGAATAATAGATACTATCGTGGTAATAGAAAACTTGCGTTTGAGATTAGGATTTACTGGAGATGAAGGTGCGGTACCTTCAATGATATTTCTCTCATCATTTTGGGTGGTAACATTTATAGGTAGAATGATAAATAATATAATAAACCAGTAAACTGATAATAGTACTATTGCAGATGTTATTGTCATTGTTTGACTTCCTCTAACTCGATGAGAGTTCCATTAAAATCCTTAGGGTGCAGAAAAATTACTGGATTACCATGCGCACCAATTTTAGCTTCTCCATCTCCTAATACAGTTGCTCCATCTTTTTCTAGGCTCACAATAGCACTATTTATGTCCTCTACTTCAAAACAAATGTGGTGTATCCCACCTTTTTTATTCTTCTCAAGAAAGTTTTCTATTGGGCTTTTTTCTCCCAGTGGTTCTAGCAATTCTATCTTTGTATTTGGTAATTCAATAAATACTACCTTAACGCCATGATCTATTTGATCGATGGGAGAACTTATTTTTACTCCCAGCATATTTTTATAGGTTTTTACAGCCTCATCTAATGTGGGTGTTGCTATAGCGATGTGGTTCAGTTTTCCAATCATTTTTACACTTTCTTATTATAGTTTTTCAAAAAATCTTTATAGATATCTTTTAGCAAAACAATATCATCGACCTTAGTATTTTCATTAATTTGGTGCATAGTATCGCCAACTAAACCAAATTCTACAACTGGGCAGTATTCCCTCACAAATCGAGCATCTGATGTGCCGCCTCCAGTGGAAAGTTTACAATTTACACCTGCTATTTCTTTTATTGAAGTAGTTAACAGGTCTGAAAGTTGGCCTGGCTCAGTCAAAAAGCTTTCACCAGAACATTTATACTTAATTTCCAGAGTCGCATTAGTTTCTTCATTATGCTTGGTGACAAGTGAGTCTATTTTTTTTGTTAGAGATAAGCATGAGTGCTGATCATTGAAACGCACGTTAAAATTAGCATAAGAATTCTCAGGTATAACGTTCAATGCTTCATTTTTTGTATCGATCGTTGAGATGTTTAAGCTAGAGGGCTCAAAAAAATCACTACCTTCATCTAGCTTAAGGGATTTTAATTCGCCGAGAAAGTGAATTAGTGCTTCGACTGGGTTAACTGCTTTGTCAGGATAAGCTATATGCCCCTGCTTTCCTTTACAAACTATAGATCCGCTTAGCGAACCACGTCTACCAATTTTTATAGTATCGCCTACCAGCTTGGAGGAGGTAGGCTCACCAACAAGACAGTGGTCAAAAGCTTCATTATTTTTAACAGCCCACTTCAAAAGTTCTTTTGTACCGTATTCAGCGTGACCTTCCTCATCACTCGTGATTAATAGCACGAAAGAGCAACTAAGCTCTTCTTCCTCAATGATTTCTTTAAGCGCAATAAGGAACGCTGCAACAGAAGATTTCATATCTACTGAGCCTCTACCAAAAATTCGATTGTTCCTAATATCACCACTGAATGGATCGCTATCCCATAAACTTTCCTCTCCTGGTGGTACTACATCTACATGCCCATTAAAGGCCAGTGTTCTTTTGAAACCTGACTTTGGAGACCACCGTGCAAAAAGGTTTGTTACACCTTGGGTGGAGGAAACTTTTGCTTGGAAACCTAACTGCTCAACAAATGAAGAAATAAATTCTAGAGACCCACCGTCGTCTGGAGTAATTGACCTGAAACTAATAAGTTTTTTTGTCAATGCTATAGGATCATCTATCAATTTAGTCATGATTAGTCTCGTAATAAATCATTTATAGAAGTTTTACTTCTTGTTTTTTCATCGACCTGTTTGACGATCACCGCGCAATAAAGGTTTACTCCTCCTTTAGATGGAATAGAACCTGAGACAACCACGGAGTAAGGAGGTATTTCTCCATATGTTGTTTCACCAGTTTCTCTATTAAATATTTTTGTAGATTTTCCAATAAACACACCCATGCCCACTACAGCTCCCTCTCTGACAATACAGCCTTCTACAATTTCGGACCTCGCTCCAATAAAGCAATTATCCTCGATAATAGTAGGCGATGCTTGCATAGGCTCTAATACACCTCCTATTCCTACTCCACCTGAAAGGTGCACATTTTTTCCTATCTGAGCACAAGATCCAACTGTTGCCCAAGTATCAACCATTGTCCCACTATCAACATACGCACCAAGATTTACAAATGAGGGCATTAAAACAACATTTTCACCAATGAAGGCTGATGCTCTAACTACCGTGTTAGGAACAGCTCGGAAATTCTTCTTTTTCCACTCCGTTTCACCCCAGTCTTTAAACTTGCTATCCACTTTATCCCACCAGGTTGAATTTTGTGGCCCGCCTTTTTGTAATTCCATTTCTCTAAGCCTAAAACTTAATAGAACTGCTTTTTTTGTCCATTGGTTCACCACCCATTCACCTGAGGCCTTTTTTTCTGCGACTCTCAAAGTACCGTTCCCTAGTAGATTTAAAGTTTGTTCTACAGCCTCTTTAGTTCTCCCAACTGTTTTTTCATTTATTTCGTCTCTGCTCTCCCATGAGGTTTCGATAACGTTTTCCAGTTCTTTATTTTCCATAGTATTTCCTTCAATCATTATTCATATTTTAAAAAAAATTCTCTTATTTCACTTTGCTGCAAGGGATGAAAGTTGTCATCAGATACCGTTAAAATGCGCATTTCACCTTTTTTATCTTTCCAAAAAGTCATGCCTTCCAAATTGTCAAACTGATTAGCCGTTGAGGTAAAAACAATTATTGGCTCTGTATTATCAAACTTATCTAAAGAAATTAACCTAAATCTTGTTCTAAAACCTTGGGTCCATGAGAATTTGCGTTCCAGTATCAATAAAAGTCCCATAGGTAAAATCTCTGCGTCGGTAACTAGAAAGTTGTCCTCTATTTTTACATATTTGATAATTTCCCATTTATTATTTTGTAATCTGAAAATCGGGACATCGGAAATGCCTAAGGGGGGTTTTTCTGGTATGGCGATCAAGCGATTTTCATTATCAATTGCTAGAGCCTCTATACCCTTATTAACTGATAGTTTTCTGAACATTGGATGTTTAGGAACAAAGATACCTTTGCCATCAACTTCTGTATGCATCATTATTCTGTGATTTGACTCAAAAGAAATATAATAATTATTGTTTGCATCCATAGCAATTGACTCGCTGTCTGTATTACGACCATTTAAATGTTCGCCTTTACTAGACAATATTCTGCCCTTTTTTATTACCGAATATCCGGTTAGAAAGTCATTATCATCACGACGCAATTGCAGAACAAAAAAAAATGACTTATCAGTGACAACTAAAGCCTCGGTCCCCGCATTCTTAATTAAAAGGCCAGAAAACCCACCATAATCTTTTTTGTTTCTATCAATATTCAAAAAACCAACTTGTTCTAACTTCCATTTTTTAACATCAGCTTCAAGTGTGGATATCGCCCCAAAAAGAATGATTAGGATAAAAACAATGTTTTTCATTGCGCTAAATTCTTAACATTTACAAAACGAAGTAAATACCAACCTATAAACAATAAAATAATAATCGGCACTAAACCGATTTGCTGTGACCCACTCGCTAAAGTGAACCAAGTAATTAGAGCCGGAGCTAAAAATGCTGTTGCTCTGCCTACGAGGGCGTAGAGTCCAAACGTTTCGGTTATCTGTTTTTCGTCAACTAAGAAAATTAATAATGTGCGGGACGCAGATTGGATAGGTCCACTCACAAACCCAAGTAAGCCTCCAGCTATATAAAATATTATATCTGGAGTATTCGACTTGGGGTCCAAAGGTAATCCATAGAATTCTGATCTACTTAACCCAAATATCACAAGTGTAACAATTAGAAGTCCTCCAAGCATAATGCTAACACAAAATTTAGAGCCATACTTGCTGTCCAAAGTTCCACCCCAATACGCTCCAATAGTACCAGTTGCCGCTGCTAAAATTCCAAAAGTACCGAGTTGCACGGTACTCATCTCTAATACGCCCGCTGCATAGATTCCACCAAAGAAAAAAATTCCATTCATAGCATCCCTGTAAAACATTGAAGCCACTAAAAACCAACCTAAAGAAGGTTGATTTCTTAAGTTAACAATATTTAAAAATAGGTGTTTAATCGCTTTTTTTACATTTAGTTGAGTTGGCGTTGTCATCTTTGCGTCGGGTACGAACACAAAAAATGGAATCATGAATAAAAGATACCAAAAGGCTGTCAATGGCCCTACAACTCTGGTGCCCTCTCTGTCAGCAGCGTCTAATCCCAGCGCTGGATTGCTACCTAGTAATGTAACCCCATTTTCTTGTTCAACGAATAGGCCCAACATTATGACAAGAGATACTAGTCCTCCTAAGTAACCTAGTCCCCATCCCGCTCCTGATAGCTTGCCAAGCTTATCTGGTTTCTCAAGACTTGGCATCATAGCATTGGTGAAAACTGTCGAAAAATCGGCTGCAATAAAACCAACAGTATATGCAAATAAAACCCAGAATGTATTCTCGAGGTTTGGCTCGGCATACCACAAAGAAAAAGTGGAAATTACAAAAAAGACAGAAAATAATAGGATCCACGGCTTTCTTTTCTGAGTTTGATCCGCCAGCGCCCCTAAAATCGGCGAAAAGATGGCAACAACTATGCCAGAAACTGTCACGGCCATCCCAATTAATGCTTGGCCCTCAACAGGGTTTTCTGCCACCGCCTGCACAAAATACGGTCCAAATATAAAAGTGGCAATCAAAGTATGTATAGGTTGGCAAGCCCAATCGTACAGCATCCATGAGTATACCTTTAGCTTATTTTTCATTTATGGCCTGCAATTCGTTTATATTTTTGTGCTTTTATTTTATAAATTATTAACTATCTTTACAATGTAATACAATTTTTATGGGAGTTTATTTTTGGTATCGTTACTTCAAATTGTTCACATGTTACTCGATGTCTTGAAGTACATCATTATAGCTCAAATTGTTTTAAGTTGGCTCATAAACTTCAATATTCTTAACATTCATCAACCACTTATTAATCATATTTGGCGTGGCATAAACCAAGTATTAGAGCCGTTGTATGGTCCGATAAGAAGACGCACGCCCTATACTGGTGCCATCGACTTTGCTCCTTTGATTGTTTTTATAGCCATTTTAGCACTACAAATAATTATAAGAAATAACATTGGAAACTTCTATTAGTCTTTTTTATTCCTTCGCGCCAGTTCGCGTAGGCGAAGTGCTTTAAGCTTTATGAACCCTTCTGCGTCACCTTGATTATAGTAACCTTCGTCGTCCTCAAAAGTTACTAATTGTTTGGAGTATAAACTCTTTGATGATGATCTGCTTACAACGTGAGCGCTTCCCTTGTACAATTTCATTTTTACTGTTCCTTCAACATTATCCTGGCTTTGATCAATTAGGGTCTGTAAGAGATCTCTTTCGGGGGTAAACCAAAGACCATTATAAATTAACTCAGCGTATCTTGGCATTATATCGTCTTTCAGATGTGCAGACCCACCATCTAGCGTTAGGCTTTCAATCGCTCTGTGAGCTTGTAGGAGTATAGTTCCTCCTGGTGTTTCATAAACACCTCGCGATTTCATTCCCACAAATCTATTCTCTACTAAATCGAGCCTTCCTATTCCATGCAGTCTACCAAGATTATTAAGTCTCTTGAGTAAGTTTGCAGGTGAGTATTCTTTGTCATCAATTTTTATTGGATCTCCATTCTTAAAGCTGATTCTTATGTAATCGGGTTTACTAGGTGCTTTTTCTGGATCATTTGTCCTCTGATACACATACTCTGGAGCTTCATCTTCTGGATTTTCCAAAATTAAACCTTCTGAAGATGTATGTAATAAATTAGCATCTACTGAAAAAGGGGGTTCCCCTACTTTATTTGCAGCAATAGGAATTTGGTGCTTTTCGGCAAAATCGATTAATTTTGTCCTGCTACTGAGGTTCCATTGTCTCCAGGGTGCAATAATTTTTATATCCGGATTAAGAGAGTACGCTGCCAATTCAAATCGTACCTGATCATTTCCTTTTCCAGTAGCACCGTGACTTATTGTCTCTGCACCGACAATATCAGCAATCTCTATCAACCTCTTTGAAATGAGCGGCCTTGCAATTGATGTTCCCAGCAAGTATTGACCTTCGTAAACTGTATTGCATCTAAACATCGGGAAAACATAATCTTTAACGAAC
>CACHMT010000028.1 GCA_902581005.1 uncultured Alphaproteobacteria bacterium | reverse complement strand
GTTCTGTTGTTGTTATTTCTTCTGCTATAGGACAGGACAATATTGAGTTAGCCTATGCGAAACAACTTGGGATTCCTACAGTTTCTAGGGCAGAGATGCTAGCAGAATTAATGAGAATGAAGTTAAATATTGTGGTCGCAGGGTCTCATGGAAAGACAACAACAACCTCACTTGTTGCCTCAATTGCAGAAGTAGGCAATTTAGATCCGACAGTCATCAATGGTGGAGTAATAAAGGCATACGGTTCTAATGCAAGGTTAGGAGAAGGAGAATGGATGGTCGTAGAAGCAGATGAAAGTGACGGGTCATTTAACAAACTACCTGCAACTGTTGCGATAGTAACGAACATTGATAGGGAGCATATAGATTACTATAGCAGTTTTTTAAACTTAAAAAGAGCTTTTGAAAGATTTATCTCAAGTGTTCCTTTCTACGGAGTAGCCATTTGTTGTATAGATGATAAAAACGTTGCTAATGTAATCTCAAATGTCAAGGATCGAAAAATTATTACTTACGGATTTTCAGAAAAGGCAGATATTACAATAAGAAATTTAAGAATTGGTGAACAAGGTACAAGATTTGACTTAGATGACAAAGTTGCAAATATTTATTTGAGAGACTTCTATTTACCAATGATAGGTCAACATAATGCTCTAAATGCTTGTGCTGCCATTCTTGCAGCTTCAAATTTGTCAGTCCCGATAAAATTAATCAAAAGTGCGTTAGCAAAATTTGAAGGAGTATCGAGGCGCTTCACTAGGATTGGCTTCTTTAATGGAGCTACTATAATAGATGACTATGCACATCATCCTGTAGAAATCGAAGCTGTCATTTCTGCTGCCAAAGCGATTACAAATGGAAGGATAATAGTAGTACACCAGCCGCACAGATTTTCAAGACTAAGGTCATTATTCAAAGACTTTAAGAAATGTTTTAGAGGTGCAGATATTCTTGGGATAGCCCCTGTTTTTGCCGCTGGTGAACACAAGATTGAAGGGTTTGATAGTAAAACTCTGATAAAATCCTTTACGAGAAAAGAGACGCAAAAAGTTGAGTATATTGAAGATGAAATTTCGTTTAGTAAATTTTTAAAAACAAATTGTAATAGAGGCGACATTTTCTTAACTCTTGGGGCTGGCAGTATAACTAATTGGGTTAATAACCTATCTTTTCTAAGTGATGAAAATGGACATGAATAAAAAGAGTAAATTGGGTTTCGTTGATGAAAGTCAATTTTCAGGATCAATAAATTATTCTTTTCCTTTATCAAAAATTAGCTGGTTGAAGGTTGGAGGACCAGTAGATATTTTGTTTAGGCCAAAAAATTTGGATGATTTATCTACGTTTCTTTCTCTCATACCGGTTGAAGTGAATGTTATGCCGATAGGAGCTTGTTCAAATCTTTTGGTAAGAGATGGAGGCCTTGCAGGAGTGGCAGTAAAACTAGGTGGGAGCTTTTCAGAAATAGAAATAAATAATAATCAAGTAAAGCTTGGAGCTGGGAATTTTAGCTCTAAGGTTGCTGTTTATTTATCTGAACTAGGTTACGATTTATCTTTTTTAAGAACTATACCCGGAACTATAGGAGGCGCAATAGCGATGAACGCTGGCTGCTATGGCAAATACATAGGTGATTATGTACGCAGTATAGAAGGAGTTGATAAGTCGGGTAAAATTATCCGCTTGGGTAAGGAAAATCTCCAATTTAAATACCGCTGTACTAAGTTACCAAATGATTTTATTGTGACCTCCGCTATTTTGACGCCAAAAATAGAAAAAAAAGAGGCAATAAAATTGAAAATGAAAGAGATGTTGTCCAAAAGGGAAGAGACACAGCCTACCAAAAAAGCAACCTGTGGTTCAACTTTCAAGAATCCTGACGGAAAATCATCACTTATGCTAGATGAAGCAATAGAGTTAAAAGCGTGGAGTTTGATTGATAGAGCAGGATTAAGGGGCAAACAAATGGGCAAAGCCATGGTATCAAAAAAGCATCCTAATTTTTTAATAAATCTGGGGGGGGGCAAGTTCTGAGGAAATGGAGGCGCTTGGAGAGTATGTCAGGAAATCAGTCTATGAGAAATTTAAAGTTTCGCTTGATTGGGAGGTAATAAGGGTTGGGAGAAAATAAAATTGAACACAACAGCTAATCCAAAAAATATCTCTAAAGTCTTAGTATTACAGGGAGGTGTTTCAGAGGAGAAAGAGGTGTCAGATTCAACTGCTGAGAGCTGCATAGAGGCACTTGAAAGAATAAACCTAGTTGTTGAGACGGTGAGTGTTAACTCAAACAATATACATAACTTAGCTGAAGTCATAAAAAGTCAGAATCCTGATGTGATATTTAACGCCTTACACGGTGGCATCGGAGAGAACGGTACTATTCAGGGCCTATTTGAAACACTAAAAATTCCATATACACACTCCGGAGTTTTATCTTCGGCAACAGCCATGGATAAATTTATCTCAAAAAAAATATTTAAGACATCCGGGTTACCAGTGATAGAAGACCTGCTTTTACGTGGCGAAGAACAATTACATGAGGTGCCTTTTGCCCCCCCATTTGTAATTAAGCCAAATAGTGGAGGTTCCTCTGTTGGAATTCACTTTATTAAATTCGAAGAGCAAATTGAGGAGGTTAGGAGGTTTGTTACAGACCAAGATAGGGAGTATCTTTTGGAGAAATATATTCCTGGTAGAGAATTAACTGTTGCTGTTCTAAATGGTACACCTTTTACAGTTACAGACATTGTGACTGACGACTGGTATAATTACGATGCTAAATATAAAAGTGGCTGTTCTGAACATATTGTTCCTGCAGATATTCCGCAAGAGATATTCGATCTTTGTATTAATTATGCGGTTACTGCACATAATTCTTTGGGTTGTAGAGGTATTACTCGTTCGGATTTTAGATGGAATGAAAAGAATGGGAAAGAAGGTCTATATATACTCGAACTAAATACCCAGCCCGGGATGACTAAAACTTCCCTCGTGCCTGAGCAGGCAAAATACATCGGCCTAGACTTACAATACATTTGCCTAGAGTTGATTAAAGACGCATCGTGTAACAAATAGGTGAGAGATGAATTTGTTGAAATCTAATGATCCAGCTCCATCGAGGTTATATTATAAGATAAACAGATTATTTTATAGGCTTTGGTTTAGATTACTATTAATGGCAATTTTTTTGGTGATAAGTATATTGCTATCGAAAAAATTTTTCTACAAAGATATTGACTTAAATGCAGAAATTAGATTTTTAAGTGAGGAAAGTTCCGCTATATACAAAGGTCTAACAGAACTCTCTATAACTAGAATTTTAGTAAAAGGTGGCCAAGAGTCCTTGAAAAAAGAAATAATTACTTTAGTTGAGAACTCTGCGATCGAAGGGTTTTCTGCGTTGAGTGCTCAGGCCTTAAGAGAAAAGATAGAAGATATAAGAAAGGTTAAAAAAGCTTTTGTTAAGTTTTCTACTGATGGATTAGTAATTGTAAATGTTATTGAAAGAAAAGAAGCCGTAGTATTCTTTAATAATGATCTATATGAGGTCCTTGATGGTAATGGAGTTATATTGTCGATAAAACATAATTATGAAGGGTTATCAAGTCTGCCTCTATTAGTTGGAAAAGATGCGTCAAAAAATATTAATGCGTTATTAGCATTAGTAAATGAATTAGGATCCTATAAATCAAAGGTATTATACTATGAATGGGTCGGAGAAAGACGATGGGATATTCATATGAAAAGCGAGTTAGTTTTTAAGTTGCCAGAGAATAATTTGAATAGAGGATTAGAGGTAATGCGCATGTTTCTGCATGAGACAAATAAGCTTTCAAAAACTGTAGTTTCTGTTGATTTGAGAAATATACATAAGCCAATAATAAGGTTCAGGAAAGCCCCACCTGTCGAATACATTCAAAAAAATACAAGGAGGTTGGCAGGTTGAGGAAACTGTTGCAGAGTCAGAGGCAATTAAGACAAAAAAGGTTGGCCGCTATAAAAAAGGGAACTGTTGCTCTGATAGACCTAGGAAGCTCTAAAGTAATGTGCCTAGTAGTTTCTCTTGCCGACATAAATCAAATTAATTCAATCTCGACTGGCAAATCAGATAGAGGAGTGACTTTTAGAGTAATTGGTGCTTCAACCACAAAATCTAGGGGGATTAGGGATGGCGAAATATATGAGATGCGGGAAGCGGAAAGTGCAATAAGGACTGTAATTCAACGGGCCCAAAAAATGGCAGGTTGCCTAATTGAGAATGTTTTTCTGACCTTTTCTAGTGGCACTCAAAAATCTACTTTGATCTCATCCTCTATTGAATTTATACAGAGGGAAGTAACAGAACTAGATATCGGACATGCGCTTTCGAAGTTAAATCTAGTTTATGATGATTTGAAAACTGAAATAATTCATGCTTTGCCAGTTAATTTTAGCATTGATGATAAGCACGGATACATGGACCCGAGAGGAATAAGTGGCTCTAAGCTATCGGTCGACGTTAATATTGTTTCTATTCAATCGGATATTATAAAGAATATGGTGAGTTGTTTGAATAAATGTGATCTGTCTTTAGCTGGAATAGCGCTTGCCCCCTATGTTTCTGGGCAATCAAGCCTTCTTGAAGATGAAATGCAAATAGGTGTTGTTTGTATTGATTTAGGTGCTTCCAGTTCGAGTATATCAATTTTCTTTCGAAAGAATTTAATATTTTCTGAATCGATAAGGATCGGAGGACAACATATAACAAGTGATATTATGCAGGCATTTCAAATCTCTTTCTTAGCAGCTGAAAGATTAAAAGTATTGCATGGAGGATTGATGCCTGCCAATTCGGATGATAGAGAAACTATAGAATTGCCTGAGAACAATACAGATTTTTACTCTGACAGAAGAACTATAACAAAGTCTGAATTACTAGGAGTAATAAGGCCACGAGTTGAGGAGATCTTCGATTCACTAAGGACAATATTAGACAGCTCGGACTTCGATTTTCTACCTGGACAAAAAGTCGTTTTAACTGGTGGGGGTAGCAAGTTAGCGAATATATTAGATTTTACTTCTATATTTCTTGGAAAGCCAACACGTGTCGCCGTACCAATGAGGGTCCAAGGTCTGCCAGCATCAACTCATGGCCCTGAAGCAGCTGCTGCTATAGGGCTAGCCTTAAATCTAGCTCAACCGCAAGATGAGTTATGGGACTTTAAAGCACCTTTCGAGCATGAAGGGGATGAGTTAATAAGAAGAACATGGCGGTGGGTAAAATCAAACTGGTAAAACCTTTCCTTAGAAAAATTCGGCTAGAAGATAAAAATAGTGACGAGTTAAAGTGATTCGGTTATTATACGAATCAGCAGTAAAAAAATAAAAAAACTACAATGGCAGGCAACAATGGCAATAAACATAAGGATTCCTGAACATCAGGAATTGAAGCCAAGAATACTAGTTTTTGGTATTGGAGGCGCTGGCGGGAACGCTGTAAATAATATGATGTTAAAAAATCTGGAAGGAGCAGAATTTGTAGCTGCAAACACGGATGCACAGGCCTTACAGCAGTCTAATGCTCAAACAAAGTTACAGTTGGGGTTAAAAAGAACTCAGGGGCTCGGAGCTGGTGCAAAACCGGAGGTTGGAAACGAGGCTGCAGTGGAAAGCACTGAACAGATCGCTGATATTTTAGATGGTGCAAATTTATGTTTTATAACAGCAGGAATGGGTGGTGGAACAGGCACAGGGGCGGCTCCCATTGTTGCTGAGCTGGCTAGGCAAAAGGGAATATTGACGGTTGGCGTTGTAACAAAACCTTTTCAATTTGAAGGTACTACCAGAATGAAACAAGCTGATGAGGGAATATCAGCATTACAGAAGGTGGTAGATACTCTAATAGTAATCCCTAATCAGAACTTATTTAGACTAGCAACAGAAAAGACAACATTCACTGAAGCTTTTTCTATGGCTGACGATGTTCTTTACCAGGGAGTAAAAGGTGTAACGGATCTAATGGTTAAACCTGGGCTTATCAATTTGGACTTTGCTGATGTAAGGTCCGTCATGGATGAAATGGGAAAGGCAATGATGGGTACGGGGGAAGCTAGCGGTGAGGATAGAGCATTGCAAGCTGCAGAGAAGGCAATAGCTAATCCTTTATTGGATGAGATTTCACTGAAGGGCGCTACTGGTGTTCTTATAAATGTAACCGGTAGTAATGACATGACTTTATTTGAGGTAGATGAAGCAGCAAATAGAATAAGAGACGAAGTGGACCCAGAGGCTAATATAATTGTTGGGTCAACCTTTGACTCTGATCTTACAGGGTCTATCAGAGTGTCTGTCGTGGCTACTGGCATAGATGTAGCTGAATTTTCAAAGCCTAATTCTCATGTGCTCAATGAATTAGAGGGGTCGGATAGAATTGAGGTCGATAAAACCAATCAGCAAACCTATTTTTCTAGAGATATTTTGCGAGAAAATCAGATCAAACACGACCAATCCACAATTGATGGAGACACCTTAGATGAAGAAAAAAATGGGTTGGAACCAATAGAAAGCACTCTAGCATCAGCTAAATTTTCTTCTGAAGAAAACATTTGTAATATTGATAATAGTGAAAGCGAAAAACAAATAGAGCAACCGCTCAACCAAGCTACTTCAGAGATAAACCTACCTTCAAGAAAGCAAAATGTTGAATCCGCACCTTCAGGTGGGGGTCTCAACAATCTTATAAGACGTATGACAGGCTTTGGAGAAAAAAGAGAGCAAGAAGATAACGGAGCTACAAAGGCCCAAATTGTTCGGGAGGACGAAAAATTGACAACAGAGAGAGAAGATGAAAGCAAGTTAGAGATTCCAGCCTTTTTACGCAGACAAGCTAACTGAATAGTAATTGAATTATTTTGACATATAACTGTGTATTGAGCTTTCTGGCCGATTAGGTAACCTTTAGATTGAAGGTTATAATGTTTCAAAAATCTATAAAAAACTCATTTGTGCTTAAAGGCAAAGGCTTACATTTTGGTAAAGATGCCAAAATGATTGTGCACCCTGCTTCAGCCGATCACGGCATAGTTTTCAAAAGAACGGACGTCAGGGACGATCACGCTTATGTCAATGCTAGTTTTGAAAATGTATCTAAGACTTATTTACGGACTCAACTTACAAATAGTATGGGAGTTTCAATAATAACTGCTGAACATATTTTAGCTGCTTTTGCAGGCTTAGGAATTCATAATGCATTGATTGAATTGAACGAAGCAGAGGTTCCCATATTCGATGGATCTTCAAGAATTTTTGTAAAAGCTATTCTTAAAGCAGGAGTCGCTGAGCTAGAGAAAAAGACTAAACTGTACAAGGTGGTAAACAGTATTCGAGTAGGTAACTCAGATGCTTGGGCAGAATTAAGACCTGCGAATACGTTCTCAATAGATTTTGAAATGAACTGGCCTGGCACTGCACTTAGCAGACAAAGCCTTGATATGCCTATTGTAAATGGGACATTCGTGAGAGAAATTTGTGACAGTAGAACTTTCTGTCGAAAAAGCGATGTTGTAAGACTCAAAGACGAAGGGTTCGCGTTAGGAGGAGGGATAGAAAATGCAATTGTCGTTGGAGAAAATGAGATGACGGCACAAAATGGACTCCGATATACAGATGAATGCATTCGACACAAGATTCTTGATGCCTTAGGAGACTTGAGTCTCGTTGGAAGGCCAATTTTAGGAAAATTTATTTCATGTTCTGGTGGTCATAGCCTGACAAACCTCCTGATTAGAGAGTGTTTTAAAAGGGGAGACATATTCGTTAGTGAGGATTTCTCAGATGGAGATAGAGATAAACTTCCAGGCTTTGATATTTCAGAATCTGATACACAGAATATACTCTAATAACTAAAGAATATTTGGCCCTCTTATCTTGACTCACGGATAATATTGAAGTTAGAAAGAAATATGTTCTTTTTATTTGGTTTATTCAAAATCTTTACTACCTGTTCGTTGCTTTTTCTACTTTTAAGCTGTAGTAACAGATTGCCAAGCGAGATCAACGAGAGCAATACACCTGAAGAGATAATTAAACTGGGAGATGAGGCGTATCAAAAGGGCTATTTTGAACGGGCAGGAGATTACTATCTGGAGGTGAATACTTATTTCCCCTATTCAGTAGAAGATGAGCTTGGATTGAGCAAAGCTGTAGATGCTTACTACAAAGCAGGAAAATTTGAGGAATCACGTTTGGCATCTGCCAAATTTTTAAGTCTTTACCCAGAAAGTAATAGAACTCAACAAGTACTATACTTTAGGTCAAAGGGTTATTGTGATGAGATCGATATCATTGAAAGAGATCAAGCTGCAGCGAGAGAATGTATAGCGAGCTTTTCAGCTTTTCAAAGCTTATTCCCTAAAAGTAGTGCAAGAAAAGAAGCTGAGAATAATATGAAGAGAGCTAGGGAATTCTTAGTAGGTCAGCAGTTAAATGTTGGAAAATATTATCTAAAGAGAAATAATCCAACGGCCGCTATGAGAAGATTTAAAAAAATCAAGAAAACCACTAAAGTTTCCAGTTTTTTACCTGAGGTATCCTACAGACTAATTGAAAGCTTTATAGTAATTGGACTATTCAATGAGGCATTGTTGGAAATGAAATATATGAGAAAAAAATTCCCTGCCAGTAATTGGACTAATGAAGCTTCTAATTTAATCGATAAGTCAGGACTTAATTAGATTGATAAAAAAACTTTTTGTACAAAATATCTTTTTAATCGAAAATCTAGAATTAGAATTTACACCGGGTCTAAATGTATTAACCGGTGAAACTGGAGCTGGTAAGTCCATTCTTTTGGATTGCTTGGGCTATCTTCTTGGAAAAAAAAATACAAGGATCGCGCCTGGCAACCGAGCTGAGACCGCTACCCTCATTGGAGAGTTTCAATTACAGAAAAATGACTTAATTTTCCAATTTTTGTCTGAAAAGGGATTTTCAACAGATAGTAATCTGATATTGAGACAGAGCATTGGTGCGAGTAGTAAACGAAGGGCTTTTATTAATGACCTTCCTTGTTCATTAGAGTTGGTTCGAGAGCTGGGCAACCTAATACTAGATTTAAACGGTCAGTTTGAAGAACAAGGATTGTTAAATGTAAAAACTCATAGAGGTTTACTGGACGCCTATGGTAATTTACAGCAAAACTTAAAGAATGTTGACAAGTATTGGACAGAGCTTAATAAATTAAAAAAACTACTCGATACTGAATATAAAAGAAAAGATTTGGTAGAAAATACGGACTTCTTGGAAAAATCAATTCAACAGATCAATGAACTACAACTTGATCAGAGCGAACTCCAGAGTATTGAGTCGCATAGAGAGGAGCTTAAAAAAGCTAGCCGAAGTAACTCCGGCATTCTGGATACTTTTCAAGCCCTAAATAGAGAGTTGGTAGAAGAGAGCATTTTGAATGCAATTAAGTCTTTAGAAAGATTAGAAAAAAAAATGGACGTTGATAATCATTTGCCAATTGAAAAGTTTTATGCTGCTTTGGAAAAGTTTTCACAGGCTTGTGAAAATTTGGATCAACTCAGAGAAAAAAGCATTAATAGTGAGAAGCAACTTGTTGAAATAGAAGATCGTTACCATTCAATAAAAAGAATATGTAGGACTCACAATATTGAGCTGGATCAAATATTTACCTTACAAGATTCATTAGAAGAAGAATTAAAAAGTATTAGAGAAGTTGATGTAAAAATAAAAGAGATCGAGAAGGAAGTTTTATCGATAGATGATCAGTATAAGAAGGAAACGGCTAATTTATCAAATGAAAGGTTTAAATTTGCCGCTAAGCTGGACAAAAAGATAGAAAAAGAATTAAAGCCATTAAAGCTAGAGTTAGCTAAGTTTAAAACAGAGATAATAAGGGTTCAGGAATCTAAATTTGGATGCGATCATGTTTGCTTCACAACTGAAATTAATCCAGGCTCTGGCTTTAAACCGCTGAATAAAATCGCTTCCGGTGGAGAGTTATCAAGATTTCTTCTAGCCGCAAAGCTGTGTCTTTTTGGTGAAGATAACAAAAAAACACAAATCTTCGATGAAATTGATAGAGGAGTTGGTGGAGCTACAGCGTCAGCAATTGGAAAAAGGTTGCTAGAGCTATCCAAACACGAACAAGTATTAGTTGTTACCCATTCACCTCAAGTTGCCGCTTACTCTGACAATCACCTTAAGGTTGAGAAGATTAATTCTGACAAGTCAACAATCACAAATGTTGCAACGCTAAATGAAGAAAAGACTGTTAGGGAAATAGCAAGGATGCTATCTGGAGAATTGGTGACCTCTGAAGCTTTAGCAGCAGCAGCCAAACTAAGAAATTCTAGTAGAGGGATTAGTTAATTTTTACTACCTTGCCTGGATTTAATATCCCATTTGGATCAAACGTTCTTTTTATCGAGGACATGACGTGGTAAGCTTCGCCGTGCTCTTTTTCCATGAACTCAATTTTACCTATGCCTACTCCATGCTCTCCCGTACAAGTACCCTCAAGTTCTAAGGCGCGTTCTACTATTCTCCTGGTCAGATCCTTTGCCAAATTTATATCATCATCATTATTGGGTCTAACCATTATTCCAGAGTGAAAATTTCCATCACCCACATGCCCCATTATGCTGGGCGCCATTCCTTTCGATTTCATCTCTTTAGCTGTTTGGTCTATCATTTCAGCCAAGTTTGATATTGGCACACAAATATCAGTTACTAAAAATGTATGGTTAGGGTTTTTGGCTTTTATTGCATAATAATAGTTGTGTCTTGCCTTCCAAAGTTTGTTTCTATCTTCGGTTGCGGTACTCCAGTGAAAATCGCCACCACCATTTCCTGCCGCAATCTCCTGTACAGTTTCAGATTGTTCTTTTACGGAGCTTGAACTTCCATGAAATTCAAAAAACAAGTGTTCTTTTATTGGTAAGTCAAGTTTCGAGTACTCGTTCACAGCTTCGATAGAGGTTGAGTCCATAAGCTCGGATCTTGCAATTGGTATGCCGATTTGAATTGTTTCAATTATTGTTTTTACCGCACTAGCTGTGTCTGGAAATGAGCAAATTGCCGATGCAATCTCCTCTGGTATACCCTGTAGGCGTAATGTTAATTCTGTAATTACGCCCAGTGTTCCTTCCGATCCGACTATCAACTTCGTGAGGTCATATCCTGCTGAAGACTTTCTTGCTCTAGAGCCTGTCTTAATTATTCGTCCATCTGACATTACGACCTTTAGACCGATTACATTTTCTTTCATTGTACCATATCTTACGGCTGTTGTGCCTGAAGCCCGTGTAGCTGCCATCCCCCCAATAGAGGCGTTAGCTCCAGGGTCTACTGGAAAAAATAACCCAAATTCCTTTAGGTTGATGTTAAGTTCCTCTCTTGTTATTCCAGGTTGCACAGTGACATCCATGTCATCAGGACTCACGCTCAAGATTTTTTTCATATTTTCAAAGGATAAAGTTACACCACCATTTACCGGGATTGAGTTTCCTTCAAGGCTAGTTCCTGTTCCCCAAGGTATAACAGGGCACTTATGTTTGTTGCATATTTCCATGACTTGAGAAACTTCTTTTTCATCTTTTGGGTATGCAACCGCGTCAGGAAGCATTTCTTTGTAATAGGTTTCGTTTTGCCCATACTGCTTTCTTTCAGCTGCTGAAATGCACAGACGGTCTCCCATCAAAGTTTTTAACTCACCTATGGCATTTTCAATTGACATGTTTGGCCTCTCAAATACACAATAAGAGTAACAGTTTATAAAAAAAAATAAAATATAAATGACACTACAAAATCAAGTTGAAAAAACTTTGAGTTCCCCATTCAGGACAAAAAATCAAACTGTGCTTGGTGAGTGGATAGACTATAACGGTCATATGAACGTTGCCTATTACACTCTGGCTTTTGATAAGGCTTTAGATTTCTTTTTTGAGGATGTGCTTAATATTGGACCTTCTTTTGTTAAAAAAAACAAAGAGGGACCATTTGCTCTTAAAGCTAGTTATAATTATTTCAGCGAGTTATTAGAAAGTGAAAGCTTTTTCGTCGATATAAGTATTTTAGACTTTGACTCCAAAAGGGTTCATGTCTTTGGTGAGATGAGAAAAGATAAGTCTCTTGAATTATCAGCTGTTTTTGAGACGGTTCTGATGAATATGGACCTGAGTGCCCGCAAAGTTAAACAATATCCGGACAGAGTGTTAAAATTATTCGAGCTTTTTAAGTCATCATTGGACAAGGATAAAATACCTTTAGAAATAGGAAATAAAATCACGTTAAAAAAATAAGTTATAAAATCTTACATGCGTCTCTAAGCCATGTTTTCTCAAAGACATTTAAAAAAGGACCTAGTTTTTTGTAAACATTATGGTGATATGAATTAAGCCAATGTAACTCCTCACGACTAAGCAGCTTTTTTTCAATAAGCTTTTTCTCGAAAGGGACTAGTGTTAAGGTCTCGAACTCTAAAAATTCTTTCTTCTGTCCAGAGTATCCACACTTCGTTTTAACATACACTAGGTTTTCTAATCTTATTCCTAACTTGCCTTCCAAATAGACGCCGGGTTCAACACTCAAAATCATCCCCGGATTTAACGGGATCGTATTTAGTCTTGAAATTCCTTGAGGGCCTTGATGCACATTTGAAAATACCCCTACTCCGTGACCAGTTCCATGGTCGTAATCTAAACTGTGTTCCCACAAAAAGTATCTAGCCAAAGGATCTAATTCCTTTCCTGTCAATCCTGCAGGCCATCTGAGTTTACTTAAGCATATTAGGCCTTGTAATACCTTTGTGTAGAGAAACTTCTGTTCTGGTAATACTCGTCCTTTTATTATGGTTCGAGTAACATCTGTTGTGCCCTCAAGATATTGCCCCCCACTATCAACCAAAATTAGGTCCGTGGGATTAATCTTCTTATTACTCTTGGGTGACACTCTATAATGAGTTATAGCGGCGTTAGATCCTGCTGCACTTATGGTATCAAAAGAATTATAATAAAAAGAAGGATTAATTTTTCTGAATTGTTCGAGTTTCTTCACAAGCCTGATTTCATCAAGGGTATTGACTTTTGTACTTTTAAACCACCTAAGAAACCTTAATACGGCCACGCCATCTTTTTCATGGCTCTTAATAGAACCTTTTAATTCAATTCGATTTTTTTTTGCCTTGAACAAAGATACAGGATTACATACTTTCTCAGAGTTTATACTGTGTCCTTTAATTTTCTTTTTAAGAATAAAAGGGGTAGTGGTTGGCTCAAATAAAACCTTCTTTAATTTTTTTATATCTTTAAAAAAAACATCAAAATGTTTCAACACCACATTTTTTCTAAGCTTTCTGGGAGAATCTTTATAAGTGTCTTTCATAGAGTAAATACATACATGATTATGGTGCACTATAGCATAGCAGTTCATAAGGGGAGAGTTCGGAATATCTTCACCTCGTATATTTGCTAGCCAGCAAATTGAGTCAGAACAC
>CACHMT010000027.1 GCA_902581005.1 uncultured Alphaproteobacteria bacterium | reverse complement strand
ACTGTGGTGATGCACATTTACAGGATTGGCCGAAAACGTTAGGAAAAATTGCAAAATTTCAGGCTGTTTCTTTAGTTCCAGGAAGGGGTGATGCTCTTACAGATCCAAGACAAATAAATGATGCAATTGAATTGACAGAGAACTTTGTTACGTCAACGTTTAAATCAGTCTCAAAAATAGCTTATGCAGGCGGCGATTTAAAGGAAGCCATGTCTTCTTGTAGAGATGAGTGTGATAAAAAGTTTTCCGGTTATGCTATTTATGAGCATTGTTTACCTTTTAATGTGTCAAGAGCTTTTGATGAGGCAAAAGGTATTGATCATCCTAGAATTTGGACGGCTGAACGAGATAAAGAAATGTGGGATTTATTACAGTGAATCGTGCGGCGAACTTTTCAAAAAACTATAATTATAAGGAATTTCCCTTTAAAATACCTCCTGAGATTGCGGAGGGAAGTAAAGAAATATATCCTGTGGTCATTGTGGGTGCTGGACCAATTGGTTTGTCCTTAGCAATTGATTTAGCTCAAAGAGGTGTAAAAAGTGTCCTTTTGGACGACAACAACATTGTTTCAACCGGTTCAAGAGCAATTTGTTGGGCTAAGAGAACTTTAGAAATTTTTGATCGACTAGGGGTTGCCTCAAAAATGATGGCAAAGGGAATTACTTGGGAAACAGGAAGACTTTTCAACGGAGATAAAGAAGTTTTCTCATTCAACTTGCTCCCGGATAAAGGTCAAAAGTTCCCAGCATTTATTAATTTACAGCAATATTATGTGGAGGAGTATTTAATTGAACGATGTTTTCAACTCGAAGATTATATCGATCTTAGATTTAGTAACGAAGTTATTAGTCACTCTCAAAATAAAGACAATGTAGAAATCACCGTAAGTTGTCCTAAAGGAGAATATTTGTTGAGATCATCTTATATGGTTGCTTGCGATGGTGCAGACTCCCCAACTAGGAAACGTATGAACCTTTCTTTTGAAGGTGAGATTTTCGACGAACATTTTTTGATTGTTGATATTTTTATGGAAACTCCGCCATTTGAGAGCGATAGACCTGAGCGCTGGTTTTGGTTCGCACCTACTTTTCATGATGGACAATCTGCTTTGTTGCATAAACAAGCAGTAAATATTTATCGAATAGACTTACAGCTTGGTGAGAATATTGACAAAAAAAGTGAGCTTGACCCGGAGAGGGTTAGAAAGAGAATAAAAAAAGTTGTTAAGTCAGACAGTTTTGAAATTGACTGGATGAGTATTTATAAATTTAAATGTGCCTCTTTGGATAGAATGGTATTTGATAGAATTATTTTTGTTGGAGATAGCGCACATGTAGTAAGTCCTTTTGGCGCTAGGGGAGGTAATGGTGGGATTCATGATGTCGATAATTTAGGATGGAAACTGGCCTCTGTATTGAAAGATAATACCTCAGACTATATCTTAAATACTTATAATGAGGAACGGATTGAAGCCGCAAAAGAGAATATCGCAAATTCCTCTAGAGCAACTAACTTTATGACTCCAAAGAATAAGATGGCTAAGGCCTTTCGTGATCAGGTTCTTGATTTATCCGTAAACAATCAATTTTTTAGAAATATAATTAATTCAGGTAGGCTATCTGTTCCATTTAAGCTGACCGGTTTAAGGCTAGATAATCAGTATAGAGATGATCCTCTGCTTGGATCAATTTATGTAGATTTTCCAATTCTTGACAGTAAAGGAAACCAACTATTTCTTACTGATGTGATTGCTAACAGCTATAATTTGCTGTCATTTTCAAAAATAAAAATCGAGATTCCTTTCAATTTGAACATAATAAGTGTTGGCCAAGAGAATAATGAAGATGTTGATTTCTTTGATTTTGAAGGTAAGGGGCTAGAAAGATACAGAGCGGATCTAAATTACTTCATCAGACCAGATGGCTATATAGTAGGCATATTTAAAGAGATAAATATCAGAGAATTAGAAAAATGTATGCTGTGAATATTTAGGTTTTGGAGAAAAAAATTACCCATGACGTTGAACGATCAACTCTACTCAAAACTTGTAAATCTTTACCAAGGTTTAGATGATAACCAAATTCATCAGTTGAATGCTAGACTAATCTTACTCCTATCAGAGGAGATAACTGACACACTAATTATAAAAAGAATTATTGATCAAATAGAAGCCGAAAACAAAAGCTCTTGCAATTCACTTACTCCGGAATGACTTTTAGAAAGGTAAAATGCTGCGCAGCGAGTAGATTATGGGAATTATCTTTTGAAATAAAGAAAATAAATTAACTCCAAATTTAGGTAAAGCCCAAAGCACTATGGCTAATAAAATAACGGCGATAATGATAATTAAAGTAGTGTTTTGCTGCCTAAATTTGCTTCGATCGGAATCGAGGATTCTATTTAATGAATCTTTATTCTTTATACTGTCTTTTGTTCTTAAAAACGGTCTTAATATCCACGCTACAAATAAGATTAGAATAAATAAAAGGATTAGACGGACCATAAAAATATACTCTCTGTTTTTAGTGACTTCAATATATGTAGCTAGACCTACTGTTTTTCAAAAACATATTCTACCTCTTCCCAACAATCAGTTGGAAAAATCCATAATAATTCTAAATCCTCCTTGCCCGTATTTTTTAATCCGTGTTCAAAATTTTTTGGAATATAGACAAAACTATCTTTGTAAACTTTCTGTGCATTTAAAGAAGACAGGAGAAGGCCCTCGCCTTGTCGAATGATGTAAACTTCCTGAGGTGAGTGATGATGAAGGGGTAGCTCTTCACCTGGAGGTAAAACTAATAGTCCACAAGAAAGCCCATGGCTTATTAATTGTGTACTATCAGCGATATACTTCCACCTCAGGTTACCTTGCTCTTTATCCTCATTCCAAGCTTGGTCCTTCAAATGAGATACAACAATTTTTTCTTTATCCGTGTTTTTCATTTGTTACTAAATAGTTGAAAACATTGTCATGGCTACCATTTCTTTCCAATTATCCGGATGCGTGTCTTTAATATTCTTTACCTCTCCAACCATTCTTTCGCTTATTTCATAAAACTGGTCCAAATTCTGGGAAATAAATGAATACATTTCAGATCTTTCTATCTTATTATCAGATAAATTTTCTAGCGATTTCATGACTACATCTAGGTGTGTATTCATTTTCATAATTAAAACTGAAGAAAGATCAGTGTCCAGATTTGGCTTTTAAGTTTATGTTCAATATTTCCTCCCATTTTAATCAAGTTCATACACTTGCCTATAATATTCTTTTTTAGTTTCATCCTGTTCTTTTTTTAAAAGCAAGTAATTTTCGATAACTAACACATCTAGTTCGGTTCCCATAAAGCAATTATATGCATCGGTTGGTGAGCAAATGATTGGCTCACCACGAACATTAAATGATGTATTTACAAGAATTGGATGACCGGTCTTTTTTTTAAAACTTGAGATTAGAGCATGATAACGTGGGTTGGTTTCAGCATGAACTGTTTGTAACCTAGCAGAATAATCAACATGTGTGATAGCTGGAACTGAAGAGCGAAGAACGCTTAACCTATCTATTCCGAAAAGACCTTCCTCTTTTTTAGTGAGTGGAAGACGCTTCTCTTTGTTCAAGTAAGCAACAAAAAGCATATAAGGACTATCGGTTTCATGTTCGAACCAGTCACTTAAGTCCTCCCTTAATACGCTTGGAGCAAAGGGACGAAAGCTTTCACGATATTTGACTTTTAGATTGAGTTGTTTCTGCATTTTTGGTGAACGAGGATCAGCTATAATACTGCGTGCACCAAGAGCTCTAGGACCAAACTCCATTCTTCCCTGCATCCAACCAACGGCATTTCCAGCGGCTAAAGCTTCAGTAACCTTCTCAATTAACAAATCTTCTGTGTATTTTCTATATATTGCTCCACACTTTTCTAGCTGTCCTTCAATTTCAGGATCAGAATATTGAGGACCAAGGTATGCTCCCTTCATCGCATCCCCCTGTTGAACACATTTTCGTTCACCTCTAAAATGTAAGTACCAAACAGACATTGCGGCTCCTAGAGCACCACCAGCATCGCCTGCAGCCGGCTGAACCCAGATATTATCAAAGATGTTTTTGCGCAGCAAAATCCCGTTTACAACGCAGTTTAACGCCACACCACCAGCGAGGCAAAGATTCCTCTCTCCAGTTTCTTTTGCTATTACTTTAGCAATCTGAATAACAATATCTTCTGTAACCTTTTGTATCGAAGCAGCGATATCCATCTCTCTTTGAGTGATTTTTGTTTCTGGCACTCGCACGGGTCCACCAAATAAAGCATTAAATTTTTTATTTGTCATTGTTAAGCCTGTTGCATAGCTAAAATAGCTCATATCGATTTGAAAGCTTCCGTCTTCAAAAATATTTATAAGCTTATCTTTTATTACATCAGCATAACGAGGAACACCGTAAGGGGCTAAACCCATGACTTTATATTCACCTGAGTTGACTTTAAAACCGAGATAATATGTAAAAGCTGAATAAAGAAGACCAAGCGAGTGGGGAAACTTAATTTCTTTTAGCATTTTAAGATTATTTCCATTTCCTATGGCCATTGACGTTGTAGTCCACTCACCCACTCCATCAAGAGTGAGTACCGCCGCGGTTTTAAAGGGGGATGGATAAAATGCACTAGCTGCATGTGACAAATGATGTTCTGAAAATAATAGGCGTTTATACCAATCTATTTTGTTTCCGTACCTTAGAACTAATTGTTTTACTAATGCAGACTTCTGAAAAAGTTTATCTTTTACCCATAAAGGCATCGCTTTAGCGAAGCTAAAATAGCCTTTTGGAGCAAATGCTAAATACGTTTCAATCAAGCGCTCAAATTTAATGAATGGTTTCTCATAAAAAACAACCCTATCGATCTGACTAGCGTCTATTTTTGCTTCCTGAAGGCAGAAGTCAATGGCATTTACTGGAAAGCTAGCGTCATGTTTTATCCTCGTAAAGCGCTCCTCTTGCACAGCAGCTAAGATATCGCCATTTTTAATAAGACACGCTGAACTATCATGATAGAAAGCTGATAAACCTAGTATGTACATGTCTATCGTTTAAAAGAGTGTGTAGATAAAAGGTGCTACAACGGAGCCTTGAGCTAGCATTATAAGTCCACCAAAAATTATCATTACTATAATAATTGGTGCAAGCCATAGCTTTTTTCGGATCCGTAAAAATAACCAAAGCTCTTTCAAGAATTCCATTGTTTTTGCCTATTTAAAATTGTTGCTTAAATGACTCTGAGCGCCACTCTGTCTGTCTATTTATCCAAAGGCTTTTCTTATTCTTAACGCGTAAGCTTAACTCGTCGCGACCAGTAAGACGCAAGAAAATTGCGACGGGAGTAAATATTAAAAAATAAATAGCACCCGTGACTATAGGACTCACAATAATACCCAAAACTATTCCGAGCCTTGACCATAGTTTATTAAGGGGCAGTAATAGATCAGCCATAAAAAGAGTAATCACTAAGAAAGTTATCCCAAAAATCCCAAAAAAATAATACCAAAAGCTACTGCCTGTATAATAAAAATATAAAGAGCAAGCTATAAAAACTACTGTAAAAAATGAACCAAATTTGCGGTTTGATGGTAACTCAATCCCAGAAAAATCCATTTATTCTGCTACCTCGGCACTCAGAGTTTTGTCTTTCTTATTCATCATAATAAATCTTATCCAAAGATATTTTATCTTCTTAAATTCTATTGCTTCAAGAATACTTTTAAAGATATAAATTTTTGGGTTTACTATTCATGTTTCAGTTATCGTCAATACAGGTTAATTCAAAAAAGTAATTTAATTTAATATATTTGGAAACTAATTTTCTTATTCAGAGGTCATGTTAATACTAAATTCTTCGATTTTCAACTTTACTCAAACTTGGTAGCGGAGGAGGGACTTGAACCCCCGACACAAGGATTATGATTCCTCTGCTCTAACCGCCTGAGCTACTCCGCCAAATAATCTTGCTCCTGTGTTTTAAACTTAACACCAAAAAGTGCAAGCTATTTTTGCCAAATGTGCGGATTGCACTTCTTCGAAAAAACTATCACCCACCAGTTAAACTCATATGCCTATTCATCATGCCTTCAATATGTTCATTTGAGAGGTCATAGGCAAAGGAGTGTCTCTCCGGTTTGTGCTTTATTGCTAATTTTATATTTTCGACGAGATCAGTATCAGTACAGCCGGGACTTCGAAGTATCTTTCGAAAGTCTAAACTGTTACTTTGTCCTAAGCACTGATGTAATACTCCAGTTGCATCGATTCTTATTCGATTACAACTAGAGCAGAAGTTATGTGATAAGGGCGTAATAAAACCCAACTTTATGAAGGATCCTCTGATCTTACTGTATTTGGCTGGTCCTCCAGAAGAAAATGAGGTATCTTCCAGTTCAAATTTTGAGGAAATATTTTTCTTCAGTTCATGAAGGGGTAAAAAATGGTCTAACCTATTCTCATTACCGATATCTCCCATGGGCATAGTTTCGATAAAAGTGAGATCAAGATGGTTTTTAATACACCAATTAATAAATTCATCTATTTCATCATCATTGATATTTTTCAAGACAACACAATTAATTTTAATTTTTAAATTTGCATCTTTTGCTGCCTTAATCCCTAACAGGACGTCTTCCAGGTTACCAATTCTAGTAATTTTTTTGAACTTTATAGGGTCTAAAGTATCTAGTGATACATTTATTCGCTTTACTCCGTTAGTGGATAGTTGACTAGCATATTTATGCAATTGTGTGCCGTTCGTTGTCAGTGTAAGTTCGTCTAAATCATTTGATAGGTGTGGTTTTAACATTTCGAAAAGATCCATTATACCTTTTCTTACTAGTGGTTCCCCACCTGTTATTCTTATTTTCTTTATACCTACTTTTATAAACTCACTACAAAGCCTATACATTTCCTCAAATGTAAGAACTTCTTTTTTATTCAAAAAAGTCATTTTTTCGGACATGCAATAAGTGCACCTTAAATCACAACGATCAGTAACAGAAAGTCTCAGATAAGTAATGTGTCTGTTAAAAGGATCTACAAGCGTGTCATCTTTAGATAATTTGTTAACTGGTTTATTCATTTCTTTATTTTACCAGCAACTTTCCGGATTTCAGCCATAATTTTTTTGCCCAAGCCAATTTTATTTTCCTGAACTGCTCTCGCTATTGCTAGACTTTCTAACGGTACATCTTTATTTATCGCTGACCCGGCAGCCACTATCGATCCATCGCTAATTTTGAGTGGGGCAATGAGAGATGTATTTGAACCGACAAAAACATTGTCACCTACAACGGTACGATTCTTATTTTTTCCATCATAGTTGCAGAAAATAGTTCCAGCACCAATATTTGTAGAAGTGCCAATTTTTGCATCCCCGATGTATGATAAGTGATTAGCTTTAGTTTCAGTTGCTAAACTAGCATTTTTGACCTCTACAAAATTTCCCACTTTTACTTGATCTGATAGATTTGTGCCAGGACGTAAGCGTGCAAAAGGACCTATTTGACAATTCCGCCCAATATGCGTCCCCTCAATGTAACTGTAAGACCTTATGATAGTGGAGCTTTGAATTTTTACACCCTTACCAAAGAAAACATTTGGTTCTATAACGCATCCACTTTTAATAATTGTATCATACGAAAAGAAACAGGTTTCAGGTGACGGTATAGATACGCCATAAGCCAGAAGTTTTTTTCTGAATTCATCTTGAAATTTCCGTTCAGCAACTGATAGTTCAAGTTGGGAATTTACCCCCATGCATTCATCTTCCTTACACTCGACGAAAGTTGATGAGTAGCCATATTCAGTTGCCATTTTCACAAGATCTGTGAGGTAATATTCTTTCTTAGAATTATCGTTTTTTATTTTTTGGATTAAATCAGTGACTATGTTTGATTGAGCTAAAAGAATTCCAGAGTTCGATAGACCTTTGGCAGAGCTATAACCAGGCTCATTTTTTTCAATTATATCGACGAGTGTATTTTTTGGTCCAAGTTTAAATTTTCCATAGCTATTTTTTGTTTGTGATTGAAAACCAAGGAAAACTAATTGGAAGCCCTTCTCTGCTTTTGCCACCATTCGCTTGATTGTACCTTTTGTAACGAAAGGCGTGTCACCATACAAGACAAGTGTGTGCTTTGATTTAATTTTAAACTTTTCGAGAGCTACTTTGACAGCATCTCCAGTACCAAGTCGATTTTTTTGCAAACAAAATTTTATCTCATTGTCTGAGAGAGCCTTTTTAGTAACTTGTTCATGTTCTACACCAACAACTACTATAAGTTCTTTGGATTTAATAGCCTTTGCCAAATCCACACCGAATGCTATAAGGTGCTTACCAGCAATCTTATGAAGGATCTTTGGAGAAGGACTTTTCATCCTCGTACCTTTGCCAGCGGCTAAAATTATGGTTGAAACAGTCATGAACACCCTTACGATTTTTATACAACCTTAATTTATTTCATTTAATTAAATTATGTAAGGAAAAGTTATGAAAGCGTTAGTATTTGATCTTGATGGAACGCTAGTAGATACGAAATATGATATGCTTGATGCTGGAAATCTAATGTTTGAAAGTCAGGGCTGGAAGACAAGGCTTAAAGGCTTTAGTGGTTTGCAAATAGCAATTCAAGGTGGGAGAGCAATATTGCGTTACGGACTAAAAGAGGAGGGTGTTAATTTTAACGATAAGTTGTTGAAAGATTACTATCAAATTTACCTTGATTACTATAACCAAGTTCTAGACAACAAGTCGCGCAATTATGATGGAGTATTTGATACTTTATCTACACTACAGACAATGGGTGTGAAACTTGGGCTTTGCACAAATAAACCAGAAAAATACGCGCGAGAACTGTTGAAAAGGTTAGGATTAATTGAGTTTTTTAAAGACTCTTTTATTGGATCGGATACTGTTGGGATTGCTAAACCTGATGCTAAGCCTCTTTTAGAAGCGATATCTAGACTGGATAAAAAACCTGAAGATGTTTTCTTTGTGGGTGATACAAATACCGATGCTAAAGCTGCTAAAAATGCTGGGGTGCATTTTATTTTTTGTAAATACGGTCATGGGAGTATATATAAATTAGCGATGGGCGAGAATGCTACCATCAAAATTGAGACCTTTTCAGATTTAATCAGTATCTATGAAGATAAACCTTGAACTTATACAGTAATTTTAATATATATTACAAACAATTTCACGGAGCTCATTATGAAAAAATTAAACCCATTAATAATGTTTATTGCATTATTACTTAGCACAGCGACAGCCTTCTCACAAGCTAGTATTAGTTCAGGAATATCTTATGGCTCCTTTAGTTATGATAACTCAGGAACAAAATATAATGGTGATGGAGCAGTCATACATCTTGATGGCCAATTGTCAACTTCGATAAGTTTTAGTGCAAGTATGAGCGACGGAAAATTTGATAACCAGGTGTTAAGTAATAATGAAGGTTCAATAACATATAATGTGTATCCAAATATTGGTGTGTATGTTATGTCATCTCAGACAAAAGTTGCGACTGTCAACGAGGCTACCACTTCTCTAGGTTTCTCATACAACATTATTTCATCCTCGCTAGGACTTAAGGCATTTGTTGGAAGCTTCACAGATGACTACGGCAAATTTTATACTTACGGAACAAATATAGATTTAGGCGTAGCTAAGGGCACCAGTTTAATCCTAAGCTATAAGACAGAAGATAGAAAACAAAAAGCTACCACAATGGACGCTAGATTTGTATATGATCTATCATCCAATATAGGATTGAACCTGGGTTATAAGTCAACTGAAACTAAAGATGCTAACGGCTCGGCTGTTGTTTTAAAGGGCAACACAACATATGCTGGTATATTGTATAGGTTTTAACTTATGCGGGTGTAGCTCAATGGTAGAGCAGCAGCCTTCCAAGCTGAATACGTGGGTTCGATTCCCATCACCCGCTCCAAATTTAAACTGAGAAAATTATTGGGCAAAGTTGAACTAGAAATAGATGGCAAGATAGCGCGCATTCAACTAAACAGGCCTGAGGTACTGAATGCAATAGATACAGAACTTCCTTATCTTTTATCCAGAGCCGTAAAAGAGGCTGGAGACAACGATGAAGTCCACGTAATCATTCTTTCTGGTAGGGGAGATGCCTTCTGCGCGGGATACGACCTAACAGCTTTTGCTGAAGAGAAAGACAATCCTGTGACCCAAAAAATGCCTTGGGATCCGATAAAGGATTACAAGTTTATGTGGCAAAATAACGAACACTTTATGTCCTTATTTCATTGTTTGAAGCCAGTAGTATGTAAAATTCATGGAATAGGGGCTTTTGCAGGAGGAACTGATATTGCACTTTGTAGTGATTTTATTTTTATAGAAAATGATGCCAAAATAGGCTATATGCCAGCCCGAGTATGGGGTACGCCAACTACCGCAATGTGGATGTATCGACTAGGTCCTGAAAAAGCAAAAAGAATGCTGTTTACCGGAGATAAAATATCTGGGTTGGAGGCAGAAAAGCTTGGTTTAGTACTTAAAGCCGTTTCAAAAGAAAAACTTGATGACGAAGTTGAAAGCTTTGCAATGCGTATGACAACCGTTCCTCTAAACCAGTTAGCGATGCAGAAAATATTGATAAATCAGGCTATCGAGTCATCTGGTTTACTCAATAGTCAAAAATTTGCCACGATTTTTGACGGTATATCTAGGCATTCTCCTGAAGGATTAAATTTTAAAAAAATGTCAGAAGAATATGGTTGGAAAAAAGCGGTCAAAGAGAGAGATAATGGAACTTATGATTGGACTAAAGATAGGTCGTCTAACTAGAAGATTTTTTCTGTTCCCTGTAAAGAATAAATAGAGTAGAGCCTACTACTAAAAAAGTACCAATCAAAAAGTTCAAATCGATTTTTTCATTAAATACTAATAACCCAATTAATACTCCCATTGGAATGGTAGTATAATGTATAGGGGCAAGAGAGGAAGCTGACGCATACGTATGGCTTAGAGCCATAAATATTTGCTGTGCGCTAGCCATTACCCCAATTATAAACAGCATGGTCCATATCTCAGGTGAGATATTACTGAGCGTAATAGTTGATATACAATAAATGCTGAATACGATCGAACCAAACAAGTTATACCAAAATGCTGTAGCAACTGGATTTTCAGTCATAGCTAGCCTTCTTAGTGAAACAAACATAATTGAGGCAAACAGGGTGCCAAGAAAAATATAGAGAAGACCTTGACTATACCAACCTTCTGCGTCTGGGTTAATTATTGTTATAGCACCTGATAAGCCTACTAATATTGCAGACCATCTTAAGATGCCCACTTTTTCGCCAAGAAAGAGAATTGAAAGCATACAAATAAAAATTGGCATCACTTGTGATAAAGCAAGAGCTTTGCTTATATCTAAATGAATTACCGATAGATACCAAAAAGATAATCCTAATAAACCGGCAACACTACGGAGGGACATTGCTTTTTTATTTTTTATTTTAAAGTAGTGTGTGCTACCGATCTTTAGGCCTATAATTAATAATATCGGTAAGCAGAACAAATATCTAAACATTAGCACAACAGATAAAGAAACTTCGCTCGAAAAGTATTTTATAATTGCAACAATTGAAGTACCTAGAACTATTTCTAAAAATAAAAAAAGTGCACCTAGAAAATAAGAGTCTCTTGAAGATACTAATGGTTCTTTCAATTTTTCACCACTCGCATTCAAGAGATGTAATGCCTCTAAATGCCCAACCATCAAACTCGTACTTTTCTTTATCAACCAAATTTAATTTGGGGAATGCTGCAAATAGTTTTGGTAAAGCCACTAAGCTTATCATGGTGCTGGCTATAGATGCACCAGCGCAATAATGGGGACCTGCACCGAAATGTATTGATTTTGAGCAATCTCGTTCTAAGACGAATTCATTAGAATTAGTGAACACTTTTTCGTCTCTGTTGGCTGAAGAAAACATTAAGAATACTCGATCACCCTTTTTAAAGGTTACATTCTTATATAAGTAATCTTTCGCTATTTCTCTTGGTGACATTCCTATAGGAGACATCCAACGGCAGTACTCATTAAATAATTGATCCCAGTTTTTCTTTTCAAGCAAAATTTCCGTTAATTCAAAATTTAAAGCTGCCCATATACATCCCGCAATTGCATCACGCGGTTCATTTTGCCCTCCAGAAATTGCGAGTTTTATATTGGTACTAATCTGATGTGCACTGAGGTTGCCTTTAAGCATCGTACTAATTAATGAAAAGTCACTATTTGTGTTCACTTTTCCGATTATTTCATTTATGTGGGCGTCTATGCTTTCTGTGCAGTTATTACAATACTCCTCAATTTTCCTATCTCCTGTATAGTTTGAACATCCATCAATCATACCCTGGCTTACTCTATCCATTTCAGTTGCCGTCATGTTGGTCAGGCCAGTTACTAATTTGAGACATTCAGCAGATAACTCCCTTGCATATAATGTCAAAAGATCTCCGGACTTAGTATTCCTGATGTTATTAATTATATTATCAGCAATGGTTTCAAACTTACTTTTCCAATGGTCCCTAGATGTTTTTGGAGAGATTGTCTTAAATATGGTTTTTCTTTCTTCGAAATGATCTTTCCCATCTTTTCGCATCATATTTTGTCCCATTAAAATTGTCATAAGTCCTTGAGGCTGAACGGAAGAAAATACACCTGTATTCTTTTCACACTCGTAAATTGAAGCTCTGTCACAAATCATGGTTGCTTTAACTTGGGGCACAAAACAAATAGGGTTAAAGATACGCATTTCTTTTAAGTCAGGATATGGATTACGTTTAAAATTTGATATATCTACATTGTGGATTGGTTTATCTTCCATAATAACTCAAGCAAACCATGAGTTTCAATTCCGTTCAATTAAAATCAGCTTTATTAAATAACAATGTCTTGGATTTAACGAATATTTCACTATCTATCATTAGGTACATCGAAGTTTCATCCCTACAATATCGTTCTTGTACGGAAAGCTCTCAGTCATAAACAAGAAAATATAAAATCTTGCATTATTTTTTGGAGAAATGAGATTAAATACAGTGAATAACAAAGACAGAATTTTTCAAAATCCAAAAAGCTACCAGTTAAAGTATCTTTTTAAATTAATTTTTATGCCACACTTGTTTTGGGCAATGGGTGCTATTGTATTTCTTCTTGTTACAGTTCTCATAACGTTATCACTTCCTATAATGGCACGATATATTGTTGACGGATATACATTCAATGTCGAAACCGGTCAAAAATATCTCTTCATAAGTTGTGCCTTGGTAACAGTAGCAGCTTTAGGGACGGCTATTCGTTTTTATTTAGTAACATTACTTGGGGAACGATTAGTGTCTGATCTAAGGCAGGAGTTATTCGATAAGATAATAAATTTAAGCCCAAATTTTTTTGAGAAAAATTTGACGGGTGATTTAGTGTCCAGAATAAACGCAGATACAACTCTCGTGCAAAGTGTTGCGGGGTCTACTTTATCACTCGCTATCAGAAATACATTACTATTCCTGGGGGGAATAGTATTAATGTTCTCTACATCTATAAAATTAGCCTCATTTTCTCTTCTTATTATCCCACTTATAGTTTTTCCCTTACTGTATTTTGGAAGATTTTTACGAAAGATATCGCGTCAAACACAGGATAAACTGGCTGACAGTGCTGGTCTGGCATCTGAATACATTTTCGCTGCAACAACAATTCAAACCAATAGTTATAATGACAATGCAGTAAAAGAATATAACAAATTAATTGAGGATAGTTATCTCAAATCAAAAACACGTGTTTTTGCAGGATCAATCATGATTTTTCTAGTTATTATTTTAGTTTTCTTTGCTATTTCTTTTGTCGTTTGGGCCGGCCTCAAAGACGTGGAGAATGGTAGTTTCTCTATCGGTGAATTACTTCAATTTTGTCTTTACTCTTTGATTGTGGGAGTGAGTGTTGGAGCGATAGCGGAAACCTATGGTGAGATCAATAAATTTCTGGGTTCCTTGGATAGAATAGGAGAAATTTTAAATACACTAGATCCGGTAGAGGAACCCCCTAATCCAATTCCAATGAAAAATCCAATAAATGGATCTATTACCTTCAACAAAGTTAAATTTTCTTACCCAATGAGAGAAGAATTCTCAGCTTTAGAGATCCCCAAACTTACTATAGATAAAAACGAAAAAGTTGCATTGGTAGGTCTTTCAGGAGCAGGAAAGACAACTTTCTTTCAACTAATACAGAGATTATATGATACTGATAAAGGATCTATTCTAATTGATACTTATCCTATTACCAAGGTGTCTAAAGCTCATTTACGGCAACAGATAGCGTATGTTCCTCAGGAACCAGTTATTTTTTCTAAATCAGTGGTAGATAATATTCGCGTTG
>CACHMT010000026.1 GCA_902581005.1 uncultured Alphaproteobacteria bacterium | reverse complement strand
GGCTCATACAAATTTTTAGATCCTGACGAAATCGCAAAGAGCTATTTGCATTTTTATCAACAACATAAGAGCTCCTGGTCTTGGGAAATAGAGTTGCGTCCTTGGGTTGAAAAATTTTAGTTGAAAGTAAAAAACAAGAGAAGTGGCAGAGAATTTTAAAAAGAAAATATGCCTAATTACTGGGGCTCGCACGGGGATTGGTTTATCAATTGGTATAACGCTAGCCAAAAATGGTTATAGAGTGATATTTTCGGGTAGAAGTGTAAATGACTGTAAAGATACAGTGAATGAGCTCATGGCAAACGGACTTGAAGTGGTTGAATCTCCCATAGATTTATCAAACCTTTCTTCTTTAAAACATCAAACAGAGATGGCCTTATCGATTTGGGGAACAGTTGATGTTTTAATCAATAATGGTGCGGTAATTGAACCTATTACTCCGTTAGAAAAAATAGAGCTGCAAGACTTTGAGAAAGCCGTTAGGGTAAATTATTTAGCTCCGTCCTTATTAATATCATATTGTTGGAACAACCTTCAAAAAAATAAAGGAAAAGTAATAAATGTGCTATCAGGCGCATCGATAAACGCAATAGAGGGTTGGACAGCCTATTGCTCGACAAAAGCCGCACTTCATATGATTAATCAGCAAACACATCTTGAAGGCAATCAGCACGGGATCTCATCAATTGGAATAAGACCTGGACTGGTTGATACTGAAATGCAAAGCAGAATAAGAGCAAGTGGCATAAACCACGTTTCAAAAATTAAAAAAGAAGACCTAATGAATTCTGAAAAAACAGGCTTATTTGCTTTATGGTGTGCTTCAAATAATGCCAATGAATTTTCGGGGAAAATGATATCAGAGAATGATCAGATTGTTAGCGCTAAATACGAGGCTTGGATAAGTGCGCAGAATCTTAAGTTGTAACTTTTAAACTAAGCACTTAAAATTTGACCATGGTGCCTCGCCTATCATTAGGCATACAGTGTCTTGAGCCTTTTTAAATTTTGCAGAAAAGACTGTTTTAAAGGATAAAAATTGACTAGCGAAAATAGTGTAGATAGAGATCCCCTCTATGGGTGGGTAATGGTCATTTCTGTCTTTACTCTAACTGCTCTATCATTTGGCACAATGGGTTCGATATCTGTTTTCTTAAAGCCGTTATCAAATGAATTTGGATGGACACGCGCGAATACAGCTTTTGGATATACAGTCGCGTCTCTGGGTTCGGCTTTTTTTGGAATTATCTGGGGCTATGTCGCCGATAAATATGGAACAAGGCTTTTCGGCTTTTTTGCTACGTTTTTTATGGTCTCCTGCTTATTTTTCCTCAGTAAACAGAATAATATCCTTCATTTTTATGCATTATATTTTTGTTTTGGCGCCTTTGGAAATGCGGTTGTTGGCTCTCCTCTTTATGCCAACGTAGGCTTTTGGTTCAAGAAAAATCCTGGCTTAGCAATTGGAATAACTGCGGCGGGTGGGGCAGCTGGCCAGGGGTTAATTCCTTTATTATCAACATATCTAATCAAGGCTCACGGGTGGCAAGATGCTTATATGTATCTGTCCTACATATATCTTATGATAATGGCTCCTTTTTCTTTCCTGATTAAAGAGTCGCCATGGCGAGAAAGAGCTCGTATTTCTATAAAAGATGACTTCAGGGATTTTCCACTTAGTGAAAAAGAAGTTATTACCTGGATTTCGTGTGCTGTGATTTTTTGCTGTATATGCATGTCGGTACCTATCGTTCATTTAATACCCTTACTTACGGACGCTTCATTCTCGGAGGACTTTGCTGCAAGCGTTTTCCTTGCCCTGATGGTCTTTGGAATAGTTGGACGCATTATTAGTGGCAAACTTGGAGATATAATCGGTGCCTTGCCTACTTATATTCTTATGTCTATCGGCCAAACAATTACAGTACTTGGATTCCCATACATTGATTTTAAAGTTGGTTTATTTATTGTTGCTGCAGCCTTTGGTTTTACATATTCCGGCGTAATGTCAGCAATTTTAGTCTGTGCCAGAATGATGGTATCGGCAAAATTAGCTGGAAGAGCAATGGCCTTAGGCTCTTTTTTTGGTTGGGTAGGTATGGGCTTAGGTGGGTATTTTGGAGGATTACTTTTTGATATAAAAGGCGATTATACTTGGTCATTTCAGTTTGCTTCGCTTATGGGGTCTGTTAATCTTTTAATTCTCTGGCAATTTCACTTACGAATAAAGAGACAGCGAGAAGTGATCTCTTAAAACTCAACTTATTAACGGCAACTCTTTTGGCGCCCTTTTTGTTAATAAAATTGGTCCATCCTTTGAAACAAAAATATTTTCCTCATGAACTATAATTTTTCCAGGTTTATACTCCATCGACGGCTCGATAGTGAGAACCATATTTTCCTGAATAATAGAATTATCAAAAGAAGAGATTGATGGAGGTTCCGTCAATTGCAACCCAACTCCATGGCCATATCTACCTTCACCTTTAACCATAAACCCAAAGTCTTCAATTTTTTTGTTTATTTTTTTCCATACATCTTGTGTCTTTGCACCTGGTACTAAATTTTTAATGCCTTCCTCTGTTGCGTGCCATAAAATTTCATTTGTTCTTTTGAGTTCGTCAGATGCTGTTCCAATTGCAAAGTTTCTATCGAAATCACAAAAATAACCATCAAACGTAGAGCCCGTATCTATGAAAAGGAAGTCTCCCGAAGAAATCAATTTATCCGTTGGATTTCCTATAATCTGTGAAACCCCACCTCTACCTGATATAACCGGTAAATAAGGAATACTATCCACTCCTCCTTTTAAAATTTCTTTCTTCACTTTTTTTGCTACATCACGCTCACTGTCGCTAGCCGATATAAACGTTGGAAAAACGCAAAAAACTTCACTAACAATTTGTGCCACTTTCTCTATTTTTTTTATCTCATTTAAGGTCTTAACTGATCGAAGTGCCCAAATCAAAGAGGCTCCATCAACAATATCAAACTTAAAATTATCCTGGAGAAGGTTAAAATCTATGGCCGGCATTCTGATACTCATTTCTTTTCCTAATTCTGCACCAATAGCACCGAACCGACTTGGAAGAGTCTCTAAGAGAGATTTTAAAGGAGAGATATCATCTCCTTTGAGATTTGGAGATGGCCATGTATGAATGTCTTTTATAAAAGTTTTTTTAAAAAGCTTTTCACCTATTTCTGGAATTATAGCTATGGGGTTTCCAAAAAGCGGTACAACTAAAAACCAAGATCTGGTAGGACTCTCCCAGAAATTCGTATCAATACCAGTAAAATACCTCAGGTTTGATGGAATAGTAATCAATAACGCATCAAGTTTATTTTTGTATAATAGCTCTTGGGCTCTTTCAAGACGAATTTCAAATTCCTCGTTTGAAAAACCGTACTCCAATATTTTGGCATTTCGCATGCGTCGATTTTAGATATAAAACCAGTTACTTGTCGATTAACTTTTACTTAATAATTAGGCTAAGTCGAAATAATCTTGTATCTGAAGATACTTATACTTCATCTCAGCGATATAGGGACCAATTAAGCCACCATTCCATTTTCTTCTAAATCTATTAAAAACTTCATGCTTACTACTTTTTCAAAGGATGAAATCGGCAAGAACCATAGCAGACCCTGGCGCTGTATTCATTCCATGTCCTCCAAATCCCATCAGGGTGAACACATTCTTTTCTTCATTTCCAATTTTAATAGAGCCAACATATGGCATATAGTGACTTGCATAAGCCATATTTCCGAACCAAACATAATCTATTTCTACATTTCTTAACTCAGGAAAAAAATAGTTTATTTCTTTTGAAATTGCTCTTTTTAAACTTAAGGAAGTAAACTTTCCGACTGCTGATATACCTCTTCCCCATGAGAGCCTATTTCCAGGTAAAACACGGTAGTAATTTCCGGCCCTTCGGTTATCACTGAATCCTAATGGTTTTTTTAGCACTGAGTGCAATTCATTTCCCAGTGGCTTTGTTACACCTATAAAGGTTTTTATAGGTAGCCAGTAGTTTTTTAGATCCTTTATTTCTTTTCCACCATAGCCACCTGTAGCAAAGACTATCTTTTCAGACTGAACTTTTACCATTTCATTACCATTAAAAACCCTAGAATTTATCCTTCCACCATCAATTTGGTAACTAATAAACTTAGAGTTTTCGAAAATAGATGCTCCTAGGTTACTACAATCCTTGGCAAGCGCATGCATAAAGTTTAAAGGATGAAATTGAAAGGAATCCTGCCTTAAGACCCCACAAGTATATCTACTAGAACACACGTACTTACTAAGCTTTTCCTTATTAATAAACTTCTCATTTTGATTAAATAATTTATTTTGAGCTATTACGTCTTTTTTAACTTTTTCAATATTTTTTGTGAGGAAACATTTTAGAACACCAGATTGAAGATTAGTGTGTTCATATCCCTCTGAAAGACACTTTTTTTTCATCCATTCTACACCAGAAGCTGCAATCTGTTCCAATGTAAGCACCTCTTCCTCCGATAAGTACTTCAATAATACATCGTAATCTTGTGCCCATCCAGAAAGACAAAAACCACCATTACGTCCTGATGCCCCACTACCAATATGGTTTTCTTCAATTAATACTGCATCAACATTATTTTTCTTCAGTTTATATAATAGACATAGGCCAGCAAGACCTCCCCCAACTATCAGAACAGCACATTTTTGGTTGTTTGCAAGATGCTCTTTCTGTTCAAACTTATTGATTAATGTATCATCATACCAAGTATCATTCATATATTAATATCATATAGTTACAGCGAGAATTTAAACAGGAACATCGGCAGCCTTTTCAAACGTGAAAACTTCAAGCACCTCTTTTCTGCCGCGAATGTCCACTGTTTTCGGTTTCATCTTTTTGGTATCTATATTTGCCTTATCAGCCACGTATTTTGATACAACTAACTCGCACTTGTAAGTCTTTGTTAATTCCTCTAACCTTGCTGCGATGTTCACATTATCCCCTACCGCAGTCTCTGTGACAGTTTTGCCATATCCCATCATTCCGACTATCATACTTCCAGCATGAATTCCCATGCCAAACCTCATATCTTCAGAGAAATCAGTTTTCATTTCAGAATTCAAAGTTTTCATACTTTTGGAGATAGCATTAGCCGACACAAGCGCATTTTTTGAATTTACATTAGAGTTGGAACTTGCATCAAAGATTGCCATAATGCCATCTCCAATGAATTTATCAAGCCGACCACCGTTTTTTTCAATTATCTCGCCGCAGACCGCATAATATTTATTTAGAATATAGACTACGTCATATGGCAGCTTTTTCTCAGATAACTTTGTAAAATCTCTTAGATCAACAAAGAGAACAACAGTTTCTTGTTCTTTACCGGTAAGCGCTCGTGCACTTCTTACAGTTTCAAGCGTGTTTTCTGGGTTCAACAGTGGCTGTACTGAAATATTAGTTGTTGGCTTCAATTGACAGGCCAGCCTGACGTTATCGTCAAGCCCTACGCGCTCAATCGCTTTAATTTCGTGTGCACTTGGGGCAGTTAATGTTCCTTCATTAGCAGTAACCTTTACACGACACGTAGTACATCGACCACGCCCACCGCATACTGATTGATGCGGAATTTTACCCTTGCGACTAGCCTCTAAAACAGACGTGCCTTTAGGAATTGAAACGGTTTCTCCTCCCGGATAAGAAACAATAATTCTTCCAAAAAATCGAGCTCTAACAACATTAAAAATACACACCAAAATTACAAAGAGAACCACTAAAGGATAGTACTTCATAACGAGCGGCTCAACTTGCATGATGACAGGAAATGCCTCTTGTGGAATAAACTTAAAAATAATAGATCCCAGATAGTTTGGAATAGGCATATCCATTTCAAATGATTGAATTTGGGCAATAAAACTCATATTTCTTAACCCTGAAAGCCATCCAAGCACTGCGCCAACAGGAACAATCCAGTAAATAAATCTAAATAGAGACGGGTATCGTATATAAAAGGTAAACTTATTGTGATGGACAGCTTGCTGCTTCAAATAAGAATCTATACCAATGACTCCATGAACCCAGATAAATATAGTCATCAACGAAAACAGAATAGCGCCTACTATTAAATCACTTGGGGTCTCTGTGTTCATCGCGGCAAAAAATAATGAGTAGGTTTCTTCTCCACCATATATTTTTGTAATTATAAAACTAACAGCGATGTGTTGTAGTAAAAACAAAAGAGCTAAAACGGGAAAGATTATTTGAATCCAGTCTTTGGCTTTCATCTTGAAAGACTTTCGTGTCAATATGGATGAAAATCCTAAAATCATGTGGGCAACAAAAGACCCATATAGAAGAACGAGACCCACAGGGTTTTGCCAAACCGGATGAAAGTAACTGCTTCTAACCGCATCAGCTAAATCTATTGAGAAGACGTTTATAGAATGGTTAAGCAAATGCATGATGACGTAGGCAAATAAAATCGTACCACTAAAGATTCTTATCTTTCTTATTATCGTACTAAAATCTTCTCTAACCACCAGCTTTACTCCTTTAGAGTTTATATATTGAACTAAATATGGACGTATTTCCCATCAAATGACAAAAGTTTTTGTTAACCAATCAGCATTTCGTTATATTCTACACGCAAACTTTTACGGAGTATAGCCTTGGACAAAAAAAATGATACAAATCCTCCTAATACAGGACCTTTGGCAGGCGTGAAGGTTTTAGACATGTCGAGGATACTAGCTGGCCCCACTTGTACCCAATTATTAGGAGACTATGGGGCAGACGTGATTAAAGTAGAAAAACCGGGGAGTGGAGATGACACAAGAAATTGGGGGCCTCCGTTTATGAAAAATAAAGATGGAGATGACTCTAATGAAAGTGGCTACTTTTTGGCATCAAATCGAAATAAAAGATCACTTAGCCTCGATATATCGAAAGAGGAAAATGTAAAAATCATAAAGACACTTTTGAAAGACTGCGATGTGTTTATAGAAAATTTTAAGGTCGGAAGTCTCAAGAAGTTTGGTTTAGATTATCAGTCGCTTTCTAAAGACTTCCCAAAACTTATTTACTGTTCCATTACAGGGTACGGGCAAAATGGCCCTAATTCCCACAAATCGGGATATGATTTGATTGCGCAAGGTTATGGTGGCCTAATGAGTATAACTGGAGGCCCCAATGAAGAGCCTGTTAAGGTTGGCGTTGCGGTTGCAGATCTTTTTTGCGGACTTTATGCGTGTACTGCTATTCTTGCTGCTCTTAATCACAGAACGAAGTCAGGAATAGGGCAAAATATTGATATCGCTTTAGTAGATTCTCAAATAGCCTCTCTAGTAAATATGGGAACTAATTATCTCCTGTCTAAGGAAGATCCAGATCGGGTTGGCAATGAGCACGCTAATATTGTACCTTATCAAGTCTTTGAGGTCTATGATGGTCATCTCAATGTAGCCATAGGAAATGACGAACAATTCAAGAAATTTTGCGACATTATCAACAGATCAGATTTGAGTGAAAACCAGCAGTATTCTACAAATATTATGCGCGTTTCTAACAGGCATAAGTTGATTCCAATCTTAAAACAGGAACTAAAAAAACATGAGAAAGACTATCTAGTTAATAGAATGGAAAAAATGAAGGTCCCCGGAGGTCCGATAAATAAGTTATCGGAAGTTTTTGCTTCAAATCAGGTATCCGCGCGTAAGATGAAAATTCAAATGAAAAATAAAAATTCTGACAACGGATTTGTTGAGTTAATTGGCAACCCCGTGAAGTTTAGCGCAACACCTGTAAGCTATAGGCACCCCCCACCCTCCTGTGGGGAACATTCTGATGAAATATTGAATGAAATTGTGTCAAAAAAGGATAATAATAAAATCAAATGAAACATTTATGGCTAAGAGCAGAACATCGTGAAAACGAAAACCGGGTTGGTCTAACTCCTCAAGGTGCTACCCGATTGATTCAGAACGGTATAAAAGTGTCTGTAGAGGCGAGCAATACGAGGATAATTCCAATAAAAGACTATAAAGATGCAGGATGCGAGATTGTTTCTGCCGGCTCTTGGGAAAATGCACCAGAAAATGCAATTATATTTGGGCTTAAGGAACTACCACATAATGAAACGCCGTTGAAACATTCACACATAATGTTTGGACATGCTTTCAAGGGACAAGTATCCGGTAAAAATTTGCTTAAAAAATTTAAAAGCGGTGGTGGAACCCTCTATGATATTGAGTATTTAACAGAAGACACGGGAAAAAGAGTTGCTGCCTTTGGTTATTGGGCTGGATTTGCAGGAGCTTACGTTACGCTAAAGGTTTGGATAAGCCAATTAAAGAAAGAAGAGTGCCCCCCTTTATCTGCCTTTAATGACAAACGAAAATTATTAAAAGACATTTCTAACGAAATCAATTCGATAAAAACTCTTCCATCTGCTATTGTAATTGGTTCATTGGGTCGGGTTGGTACAGGGGTATGTGATTTTTGCGAGGAGTTGTCTTTAAATATTAAAAAATGGGATTTAGTTGAAACATCGTCCGGTGGGCCCTTCCCCGAAATCCTTAATCATGAGATATTATTTAACTGCGTGGTCGCGACTCCAAACACTCCTGTTTTTTTTCAACCAAATTACATTGACTCAAAGCGAAAACTGAGAGTAATAGGTGACATAGCATGTGATCCTGATAGCGATTATAACCCCATTCCCATTTATAACGAACCGACCACATGGAGCAAGCCGAGTCTAAATATTGCCAGTGACCCGCCGTTGGACGTAATGGCTATTGACAACTTGCCTTCCCTACTCCCCAAAGAAAGCTCAATTGACTTTGCAGAACAACTTTTCCCTTATTTGTTGGGGTTTGATAAAAAAAACAAAGAGGTTTGGGAAAGATCAAAACAAATATTTAAATCAAAAATGTTGGAGGTATAAAATGGTAGTCCATTGGTGTGGAACAGGGTTATCAGCAATCCCAGGATTAAAAAAACTAATCATGAGTGGCAATAATGTAATTGTTTGGAATAGAACAATTAGTAAAGCAACGAAATCTTTAGCCGGCGTTTCAGCAACAATTCACGAATTCAATATGAATACCTTAGAGGAGAAGTTGGCTCCTGGAGATATAGTTGTATCAATGCTGCCCGGTGAGTGGCATGTTCCTCTTGCTAAATTAGCAATATCCAAAAAAGCACACTTTGTCAGCTCGTCTTACATTTCACCTGAAATGAAAGAATTACATAATTCTGCGCAACAATCTAATGTGGTTTTGATGAACGAGATAGGTTTAGATCCTGGAATAGATCATTTGATGGCCCATAAGCTAATTGAAGATTTCAAGAGCTCGAAGACTATTGATACAAAAACTGAAATATCTTTTCTATCCTATTGTGGAGGCGTACCTAAGGTTCCTAATGACTTTAAATATAAGTTTAGTTGGTCTCCTCTCGGAGTACTAAAGGCTTTAAAGTCTCCATCAAGATCATTAAAGGATTTCAAAATTTTTGATGTCCATCGACCCTGGGATGCTATTACTCATTATACTGCACCCTTAGCCCAACCTGAAGAATTTGAGGTTTATCCAAATAGGGACTCAATTCCGTTTATGCAGCAATATAAATTTGATCCTGACTGGACAGTAAAGCAATTTGTTCGGGGTACTTTGAGATTAAACGGATGGGCGGAGGCTTGGTCAGAAATTTTTAAGGAAATCGAAACTTTAAATGGAGAAACAGGGGAAAAACGACTTGTAGAGATGTCCGAAGTCTTTTGGCGAGATAATGCGTATGGAGAGAATGAACCTGATAGAGTTATTCTGTGTGTCGAACTTAAAGCAGAAAAAGGCTCGGGAGTTGTCTGGCATAAAACATTTAAGATGGATGCTTGGGGAGATCATCGAGGTACAGCAATGGCAAGATTAGTTTCAAATCCTGTTTTTTTTGCTGTTGAGGCAATTGCTAATAAACAGATAGAGTTCGGAGTGAATGCCGCGGCTAGCGACCCTGTCATTGTAGATAAATGGCTTAAAAATATAAAAGAGTTAGCACAAGAATTTGATGTTATTGATCATTTATCTTAAAACTACACTTCTAAGATTTATTTTTTAGATCTGTTGGTGATTTGAAATCATTTTTGTATTCAAGCTCATATATTGAGCCTTATAACTTTCATAGATCTATAAACACCAAAAGTGAAATAGTCCGTTTTGATAATTTCTGGTATAAATAAGTACAAATATAGATTTTTGTAATTAAGGAGACAAACAATGCTAAATGTAGCAGAAAGTTTTTTTTGGCCCTGTGATGAAGGAAAAGGCTGGGATGCCTGTAAGGAATATTGTCATCCCGATGCTACTTTCAAAACGGATGCTGACACCCTAATTCATCTCGATAAGCTAGAGGATTACGTTGAATGGATGAAAGATGCCCACTCTATGTTAGCAAATACTAAATTCGAAATTAAGTCCATTGCGGAGGATACAAAACGTGGGATGGTTTTGCTGTATGCGATTATTTATGCAGACAATATTTTGGGAGAAGAGCCACAGCCAATTGAAACAGATTATGTTTATGCAATGACAATTGCAGATAATAAGATTAAACATATTACGAAGATTTGGTATTTAAACATTTAAATATTTAGTTTAAAACTCGACTGGCGTGTTTCCTTTGTTATAGGCCATTAATGAAAAATCAGGGCAACTATATAAATTATTCAGAGCTTCATTTTACCAGTGAGGCGGAACGCGAAAAATATCTGAAATTGTCTAAAGACTATTGGACTGATGACGTATTTATTTCACTCAGGCAAAAAGGGCTTATAAGAAAATCTATTACAAAAATTTGGAACGTTGATGGACAAGCAAAATTAGGCCTTTTATTTGAATATTGTGATAAAAATGCCTTTGAGCGGTGTGAGATGGAAATTAGGGATTTGACCAATAAACATGCATTTAAATTTTCTATGAGCGTGCGCACACTACGCGGAATTGAGCTACAGGAATGGACATCCGAGACAGCAAGGCAAGTTATGTATGAAGAGCATTAAATATAGCTAAAAAGAGGTTTTTCAAAATTTAAAAAATTGACATTTCACAATGAAAAAATATCTTTTGTTATGGGGGTAGATTAATTCATGTCAGAGAACGGCTTTTTACTAATAGCGGACATAAGTGGCTATACCGAATTTATAAAACTACATAATTTAGCAAAGAAACCAGTATTTGGTGCTGCGTTGGCAAAGAATTTTGAGTCCCATGCCTCAACAATTGTCGCAGATCTTTTAGAAACAGTTATAGATGTAGTTGAGCCTAACTTGAGGTTAAATAAACTTGAAGGTGATGCCGCTTTTTTCTTCAGTAGTGAAAAAGTTGGCTCAACATCAGGAGATCTTATTTTTGAGGTTATGGCAAAAGCTAATACGGCATTTAACAAAAAGCTATCCGATTTGGCTTTTGTACAAGCATGTGGCTGTGAGCCATGCACACAATCAAAAAACTTAAGGTTAAAAATCTGTGCACACAAAGGAAATTTTTCTTTAAATACAATAAGAAATTTTGAAGAACTCTCTGGGGAAGATGTTATTTTGACACACCGCATGCTCAAGAACGATATAGATAGCTCGGAGTATTGGCTAGTAACTGACGCTTTTCATAAAACACTATCCTCAAAAAATAAGAAAAAATTTACCAAGATAACACAAAATTTAGAAAGCTTTGATAAGGTAAAGCTTAACTTTTTTGAACTTGGCTCCCCTATACCTCGCAATGAAAAGGTCGAAAAACAATCTCGAGCATATAACTGGATACTGCAGGCAGGATACTTTGCTTCTGCAATGTTTAAGAAAAAAAGAGCAAGGTAAAATAGTTTTTATAGGTTCAAAATATGAAGACAAATAAACACTCAATTTGGGACTTTGCCTCCATTAACCAGAAAAGGTTTCAAGCGCTAGCTAATAAGGTTTGGTCTACTCCCGAAACTTGTTACACCGAGCAGCTCTCTATGAGAGCTCATGTTGAAGAATTAAAATATCATGAGTTTTCTGTAAAAACAGGCATAGCTAACATTCCAACTGCTGTTTTAGGGGAGTATGGAAAAAGCGGTCCTACAATAGCATTTCTAGGGGAATATGATGCATTAGCAGGCTTAAGCCAAAAAGCAGATCAGTTCCGTCAAGTGCCCATAAAGAAAGGTGGGAATGGACATGGTTGTGGTCATAATCTTTTGGGATCAGCGTCCATGCAAGCGGCGGTCGCTCTAAGGGACTGGTTAAAAGACTCAAATTTACCTGGTGTTGTTAGATATTATGGCTGCCCTGCAGAAGAAGGAGGCGCCGCAAAAACATTTATGGTTCGTGAAAAAGTGTTTGAAGATGTTGACGCAGCAATTACGTGGCACCCTGGTTGTTTACCAGGGATCGTTAAAGGATCCAGTCTAGCAAACTGTCGTGTAGACTTCACATTTGAAGGCAAAGCTAGTCATGCAGCTGTTTCCCCTCACCTTGGGCGCTCAGCTTTGGATGCTGTGGAATTAATGAACGTTGGTGTTAACTATATGAGAGAACATATGCCTGATAAAGCTCGCATTCACTACGCTATGATTGATGGTGGGGGCATTTCCCCTAACGTGGTCCAAGCAAAAGCAAAAGTCAGGTATGTTGTACGAGATGAAACTACACCTAAAATGATGGAATTACTTGAAAGAGTAAAAGAAATAGCAAAAGGTGCAGCTCTTATGACTCAAACAAAAGTCAAGACCAAGATATTAGCTGGTGTCTCTAATCTAGTTTATAACGAAACACTTGGGAATATTATGCAAAGTAACTTAGACCAATTAGGTGCTCCAGAATTCAGTAAAGAAGAGCATTTATACGCGAAGAAGTATCAAGACACATTAACGAGAAAAGATATAGAAAGTGCTTATTCTCACGCTGGCATAGATCTGGTTGAGGGGCAAGTTTTGGCAGAAACAGTAGTAGCAGGTGATGTGAAGCCAGTCGACATGGGGGGCTCTACAGACGTAGCTGATGTTAGCTGGGTTGTTCCCACGGTGTCACTGTGGGGAGCAAACTATGCTATTGGTACACCTTTCCATTCATGGCAAATGACAGCGCAAGGCAAATCATCTATAGCCATTAAAGGAATGACCCACGCCGCAATGGTAATGGCAGCTACAGGTTCTGATTTAATATTAAATAAAACGATTCTTGATGATGCTTGGAGCGAGCATAATAAAACAATTGAAAAAGAAGGCTACGTGTTACCTATTTCGCTTTCCGCGTCACCCCCAATCAAGGATATGGCTCCCTAAAAAAATACACAAGTTTTCATTTTGAACTTCTTTTAAATTATTATATCATTGACTAGTAAATAATTGTGGGGGAAATATGCCAGAAATAGATATTGCTTACTTACCTATAGTGGGTCGCGGAGAACAAATTAATATTGTATGCGCAATGCATGGCATTAAAGTGAACCTTAAAATGTCAAAGCCTATGGGTGAAGATTTCGATAAAGACAGTGAAGCACCTTTTGGAACAGTGCCGTGGATGAAGGACCATTCCAACGGTCTAGAGCTTAATGACTCTATGGCTATCGTTCAGTATTTAGTAACAAAATATGAAGGGCCATTGACACCAAAGTCACCTGATCAGGCGGCAATAATAGGAAATTACTGGGCTTGGTGCCAAGATTATTATTCTTTTGTACTATCACCTTTTCATGACATCATAACTGGGCATAATGAACCGTTTTGGCGAAATTTAAGGCTTACCGATACTCTTGCCGAAGGAGGTAAAGAAACTGGAATCAAAAACTTAACTGAACTTCATGGCAAAAGAGCAGAAAGACTTGAGCAAGACCTAAAGAAATCGTCTTCAGGCCCATTTCTCACGGGAGGAGACTGTTCATACGCAGATATATTTTTGTATACTTGCGTTCGGACAACGCAAAAAACAGGAGGCTTTGGGATACTTAGGGAAGTTTGTGGAGATGATCCTTTTCAAGCATATCCTAAAATTTTGGAAGTATGTAATGCAGTTGAAAAAATTGAAAAAGTTAAGGAAACTGTGGGAAGTAAATTTTCTGACTGTCCAATCTAGTAAAGAAAAGACTAAAGCATAATATAGATGTCATGAAAATTTCATTGATTGAGAGCTATCAAGTTCAAGACGTAAGGCACTATGAACTGGATGAAACTAAAATTGAAGCTGATTTTGGTTCAACCAAAAATTTTCAAGACACGCTTTTTTGTTCGGAGTGGAGTGAAGACACGCATTTTTTAAATCTGTTACATAAGTACGGAAAAGAAGTAAATTTTAAACAAAATCAGCAACAGTGGAGTGATTTCTCAATTCAAGAAGGACATATAAAAACAGATGGTAAGGGTAATAAAGTTAAAGAAGATGGGACTTCCGAAAAATTATAAAAAATTGACACTGCCAAATTTACCAAAAAATACCATAACTTCTGTTTTTCTATAAATAATAATGATTAGTTCTCTTTCAGGACTTGCTCCCTTTCCTCTTTTAATTCTACTGGGTATGTTTTTCGGTGTATTCAAGATTTTCGGTCTTGAAAATGCTCGAACATTTAACCTATTTATTTTTTATGTTGCCATTCCTTGCGTAATCTTTGAAGCAGTTACTAAAAGCAATCAGGAGAATATAAACTTTGGTCTTTTAGCGTCGTATTTTGTAATGCAAACGATAGCTGGTTTACTAGCTTTTTACATAACACATAAATTTTTTCTTAGAACCAAAACTGAAGC
>CACHMT010000025.1 GCA_902581005.1 uncultured Alphaproteobacteria bacterium | reverse complement strand
ATTTACGGAGGGATTTTTACTCCGATAGAAGCGGGTGCGATCGGTAGTCTTGGAGCAGTAATAATAGGTATTCTGAAAAGACGGCTCTCATTGAAAGTTCTTTGGGAGGTGCTCGTCGAAACTGGCTATATAACGGCTACAATATCTTTCATTATCATAGCGGCACAGATGTATGCCAGAATGCTAGCTCTTTCTGGAATGCCAGCAGAGTTTGGTTCGTTTGTGGTTGGTTCAGACCTAAGCATAATGGGTATAATAATTCTTTACATAATACTCATTATACTGATGGGAACGATATTAGATAGTGGATCAATAATGTTGATACTAGTGCCTTTAATGTATCCTATATTGGTCTCTCTGAATATTGATTTGATTTGGTTTGGAATAGTCACCGTTATTGCCGTTGAGGTAGGGCTCCTTACTCCTCCTTTAGGCATATCTATATTTGTTATTAAGTCTTCTCTAGATAATGATAAAATATCGTTGGGAGACATATTTGCGGGTGCAGCACCATTTGCTTTAATGATGGTTGCAGTATTGTTACTTGTGATTGCGTTCCCAATTTTGACAACAATTCTTTTATAAGAGGAAAAAATGCCAAGAAAATTTATTGATCTTTCGGTAGCCTTAGAAACGGGTATTGTTTCAGATCCCCCTATGGCTCTTCCCGAAATAGAGTATGTAGATCATGCTATGTCAGCAGATCAAATCTGTTCCTTTTTTCCAGGACTCGACAAAAAAGATTTGCCCGGTGAAGAAGGTTGGGCCGTGGAAAATCTGAAAATAAGTACTCATAACGGTACGCATTTAGATGCTCCTTATCATTACCATTCTACAATGGATGGTGGAAAACGAGCCATTACAATTGACGAGGTTCCTTTGGATTGGTGCTTTAATGATGGTGTAAAATTAGACTTCAGGCATTTTGAGGACGGTTATGTGGTTACTCCTAACGACATAGATGCTGAATTAGATAGAATAGGTTATCAAATTAAACCCTTTGATATAGTCTTGGTCAACACTTTAGCTGGGGAGAGATATGGTTACGATGATTATTTACTCAAAGGCTGCGGTATAGGTCGAGAAGCAACGCTTCATCTAACTAGTAAGGGAGTTAAAATTACTGGAACGGATGCATGGAGTTGGGATGCGCCATTTTCTCATACAGCAAAAAGATATGCTGAGAGTAAGGATCCTTCTATAATTTGGGAGGGACATAGAGCTGGTATGGAAAGAGCATATTGTCATATTGAAAAACTGAGCTCATTAGAAAAACTACCTGACTTTGGTTTTTTGGTTTCTTGCTTTCCCTTTAAAATAAAGAAAGCATCAGCTGGCTTCATTAGAGCAGTAGCAATCCTGGAAGAATGATCAGAAAGAAGAAATATGAACAATAAATTAGATTTAGAAAATTTACCAGACGAAGCAGAAGTAAAGTTTACTTGCAATGGCCAAGCCGTTGGAAAAATGAGAAATGAACTTAAAGTAGATATGGTATCTCCAATAAAGGAGTCATTCCATTTGGCTACTGACGAAGGTTCTTTTCATGGAGGTGATGCTACTGCCCCACCGCCACTTGCTTTATTTATAGCAAGTCTTACTGGTTGCATAATGACACAAATTAGGGCGTTTTCTAAAAGAATGAAAATTGAAATAAACGATTTAAAGGTTGATAGCCGAATTATATGGAAATGGAAAAAACTCGATAATATTTATGAAACGGCTCCTCAAAGTTTCGAATTAGATGTATTCATAGAAAGCACTGAACCTTTAGAAAGAGTGAAAAGTTTAATCGCGGCAGCTAAAAAGGGATGCTTTATTGAGCAAACTTTAGGTCAAAAAAATATTATTAACCATAAGTTAAGGGATGGTGACAGCTGGGTTGATGTATGAAGTTGACTTAGGTTGGTAAAGCTCTTTTTATAATTTCGTCAAAATTTGTATTTGAATTTAGAGTTCCAAAAGCTCCAGTCCAGTTGCCTCCAAGGCGACTACTACAAAAAGCCGAAGCTATTTCTTCATTACAATTTTTCAAGAAAATAGAAGCCTGCATCAGTGTTGCTAATCGTTCTGTTATAGATCTTGATTTTATTTCTAAATCCTCTGGGTTCTTTAACTCAAGAAATAAATTATCAAAATTCAAATCATAGTAAGCATTTAATCCTCTCGCTTTCTCTAATTCGTTGAAAACTGAAGAAATAGCGTTTTTATCCTTTTGCATGGCCCTCAAAACATCGACACACATAACGTTACCACTTCCTTCCCAAATACTATTTAGAGGAGCTTCCCGATATAATCTAGGCATAATTGACTCTTCTATGTATCCTGGTCCACCATGACATTCCAAGGCCTCAAAAATCAGGTACGGCGCTCTTTTAGTTATCCAATACTTACTCACAGTCGTGAATATTCGCGATATTGATTTTTCGTTTTCATCCTCTTCCTGACAATCAACTGACCTAGCTACCCTCATAGCGAGATTAGCTGCCGCGTCGCTTTCTAAAATCATATCTGCTATGACATTCTTCATAAGAGGTTGATCAATCAATTTTTTCTGGAAAGCCGATCTATGGGTCGTGTGGTGTAGGACCTGAACAACCGCTTGACGCATTAAAGACGCTGAGCTGACAGCACAGTAAATTCTGTTTCCTATAACCATATCGAGTATAGTCTTAATTCCCTTACCTTCTTCTCCAATCATTGTGCCAAACGTATCATCAAGCTCAATTTCAGAGGATGCATTCGACCTATTTCCAAGCTTGTCTTTTAGTCTTTGGATGAAAAAACTATTTCGTTCCCCATCTGGTTTCCATCTTGGAACAAGAAAGCATGACAAACCGACATTAGTATTAGCTAGCACAAGAAAGGCATCGCACATTGGGGCTGAACAAAAATACTTATGCCCAGTAAGAAGATATTCCGATCCATTGCCAACACTTGAGGACACCGGTTTTGCTAGTGTAGAGTTGGCTCTAACATCTGATCCACCTTGTTTCTCAGTCATAAACATGCCTATTGTTCCACCCAATTTCTGATCAATAGGGATATCTCGATCGTCATACTCATTAGATAGTACCTTTGGTAGCCATTGAGCTTCTAAGTCTGGATTATGCTTCAGTGCTGGAATAACAGAATACGTCATTGCCATTGGACACATAACACCTCCCTCAACCTGGCTAAACATATAAGTGAGTGCCATATGTGCGACCTGTGACCCTTCTTTTTTATGGTTCCACGCAAAACTTGGGATTTCATTCTTTATAGCTACTCCCAAGAGGTGATGGTAAGAAGGATGATAATCAACGTAGTTAATTCTATTGCCATATTGATCGAATGCCTTTAATTCTGGCGGATTCTTATTTGCCTTCTCAGCATGATCAAACATTTCAGTGCAGCCCATCAAATGTCCAAAAGCACTTAAATTTTTCTCTGCCCAACCAGCGCCTTCTCTATTAACAGCTTCTCTAAGATTTTTATCATTTTTCCATAAATCTTGATTGCCCATATATGGCGGCATGTTTTCAACTTCATGGGTAGGTAATTGTTTAATTGGTCTAAGATGGTTCATATTATCATTCCATTTTATTAAGTGAAAGCACACTATTTATTCTTATAGTTCCGGGTGTTCTCACACTACAGTAAACGCCAAAATCCTGGTGGCCAAAACGTTCATTAAGTATACCTATGGTATCACAATTATGTTGGCCTGTCTTAGTATTAGTTTTTGTAGCGTTACATCGCTCAATTCTATCAACGACCTTTAACTCTACTTGATCAACTTTAATTAATTCACCAACCCAATCAAATTCAGTCCATGGCTTCCCGGTTCGTATCCATATATTTCCTCTAAACCTTTCAGGTTCCAAGCTAATCCCTGCTTTTTTAGAGAGGTCTTCTAGAGAGTCCAGCGAGTTGATAGAAATTGACTGGAAAGGAGTGTCTGTGAGAGCTGTATCGGCTACGCAAACTAATTTGGTAGGTTTCGGAAATTTATCAGAACAAATAGGGAGCAACCAGTTCACGAAAGATCCTCTGTCAGTATGATCACTAAGGTCTAATGATATAGGTTTTAGCTCAGGATGTTTAAAAGTATATTTTTGATCATCAGTCCTTATTGACTCGACGGCTGATAGCGTAGGCATAATTGAGCCTCTGAGAAACTTAGTACACGGTTGCCACTCATTTGATAATTCGTCAAAAGAACTTTTTTCATGCACCAATGCCCACATCCTGTCTAACGGTAGAGCTTTTCTTCTTTCTAACTTAATCTGTGTAATTTCTTCGCGACTTATCGATTTTATTGGATGCCGAAAAATCTTTTCCACTCTAACAGGCAGGGTGCTTCGTAAATTCATTATGGTCTCATTGTTATAAGGTAAGGTTTTGGTCTTTTCAATCGGTAAGCTTTAAGCGCGAGTTCTAACCAAGATATTAGTCGTGGACGCGTTTCCCTGGGATCTATCAAATCATGGGCAGAAAAACCTTCTGCTCTTGGAATTGGTGATTGTCGTTGAGCTAATTGATCCTCAAGCTCCTTTTGTTTTTTTTCAGGATTTTTAGCCATAGCAATTTCCTTTGAAAATGCAACAGCAACGCCACCTTCTACAGGTAAAGCACCACTTAAGGCACTGGGCCAAAGTAATGTGAAGCTATCAGGCCCATAGTGTGCAGTAGCAGCTACTCCAAAAGATTTATGCATATGGACGGACGCCCATGGCACTCTTGATTGCATTATTGCGGATATAGCAGCTGTGCCAAATCTTATTGTACCACTTTTCTCTGATTCTGGACCAATCATGAATCCAGGTTCATCTACCAAACTGATAATAGGAATATGGAAACTGTTACAAAAATCAGAAAATCTCTCTAATTTCTTTGAGGCACTGGTTGTCATCGCCCCTGCGTAGAACATGCAGTCATTAGCGATAACGCCAACTGATTGACCATTAAGTCTACCTAAGCCTGTTACGAGGCTTGGACCATATTTTTTACCGATCTCGAAAAAGGTGCTTTGATCATCATTTATATCTAGTAGGGATGTGATGATCTTTCTGACGCTGTATGGTCTACGTCTATCTTTTGGTATTATATCGATTAATAAGTCATCACAACGATCCTCCTTGTCATTAGTAGAAATAGAGTCTGGGAACGACCAAGCATTATCCGGCACGAAGGAAAGAAATGTTTTTATTTGTTCGAAAGCGTCATCTTCAGTTTTTGCAAAGTTGTTTATTACTCCGCTTTTTAAGTGTACCTCAGGTCCACCAAGAGCTTCTTTCGTAACATCTATATTTAAAGCTCTTTTTACGACTTTTGGCCCTGCTATAAGTACTAACGAGCTCTCTGTCATTACTGAAAAGTGTGAAGCTACGAGACGAGATGCAGGTAGTCCAGCTACTGGTCCCAATGCAGCCGTCGCTACGGGGACTTCTCCCAAAGTGTTAGCGAGCGAAATAAATCGTGAAGGCGTATATACAGCATCACTTGTAGGCCGATTACTTTTTTCTTGATTGGTGCCACCAACGGACCCACCAGCTCCTTCGTGCAATCGAATTAAAGGGACCTTGTATTTTAGCGCTAGTTCTTCTGTGTAAATACTTTTCCTTAACCCGGCAGCATTTGGTGATCCACCTTTTAAAGAAAAATCTTCTCCTCCTATGACCACTGGTCTTTTATTGATTTTCCCAAATCCTAGGATAAAGTTTCCGGGAGTAAATTTCTTGAGTGATCCATCATCATTATACTCTGAGAAACCAGCACTTTTACCAATTTCATTGAAAGATTTATTATCTAGTATCCTGTTGATCCTTTCTCTTACAGGTAGTCGACCTTTTTTATACTGTAATTCTACAGCCTCTTTGCCACCCATCTGATCAGCAAAATTTCTCTTCTCATTGATTTCTTTTGCTTCTTTTTCCCACGTCAATGTCTATCTCCAATTTAATATGTCTGGATACTGTTTAGTTTCTCAACAAACTCTTTTTCGTTATAAAAATTCTTTTTACCGATTACAACAAACACAGGATCTTTTTCATTTTCTATTTTTTTAATTTCCAAAGTTAATCCATCATATTGGATTGTACATAATTCTCCCTTATTATCTTTAAAAAATCCTTTCGCTCTTTCGATATTATAAATTGGATCCCGCAAAAGCGTGCTGAGAGCATCGGCGTTTATTGTTCCAGTAGGTTTTATCGTTGATGAAATGAATTCATGTGCTTGCTTTTTCTCTAATTTTGTTTTGTCACTTTTATCTTTTTCACTGGGGGCAAAGTCTAGAAGCATATCTTTTTCTTCAATATGTGCGTTTACCGTTTTGAGAAACTTTCGTATTTCAAAACGTTTTGATAGAGTGTCGATACGATTTAATAGCTCATCTTCTGTAATCAAATCTGTCTTATTTAACACCAAAAGATCATGTTGCTCAATTTGTAAACCAATAGTATCGCTAATATATACGTCATTTAATTGCGCTTGCAGGCGGGATGCATCTGTTAACAACACCGTTCCATGAAATGACAGGAAGTCCATGAGCGATACTGTTTGTATGATTTTAGAAGGTAAAGCAATCCCGCTTGCCTCAAGCACAATATGATCTGGTAAAATCCCATTTGAATTCATACTCTCCAAAGTTTCTATCAACTCATTTCCATAGCTACAACACACACATCCACCCGCGATGCTCAGAACGGAGTCAGTTCTAGCTTCAATTAAGGACTCGTCAATGTTGACGTCACCAAAGTCATTTACCAGTAGAGCTATTTTTTTCTTAGTTGTCCTAAGTAAATTATTTATTAATGTCGTTTTACCCGTTCCAAGGTAACCGGAGATCAATGTCAGAGGAATGCCCACAATTACGCACTATTTTCAATAATATGTGGCTTGCCACCTTTGATTGTCCCTACAATTTTTTGATCTTTGAATTTAATTTCTTCAACATCAAAAGGATCCTCCTCTAAGATGCAACAATCTGCTTTTTTCCCTGTTTCTAAGGACCCTACTTCATGATCTATCTTAAGAGTAAACGCAGCTCCTAAAGTTATGGCATATAATGCTTCCATTTTATTAATTTTTTCATAATCCCCTAAAGTTCTTCCTGAAAATGTTAGCCTATTCATAGCACACCAAGCCGTAAATAGTGGGCCTAGGGGAGTTACCGGGGCATCTGAGTGTATTGCCAAAGGGACTTTTTCTTGCAGTGCTGTTTTACAGGCATTCATTCGATGAGCTCTTTCTGGACCAACCGTTAGGGAGTAATGTTCATCTCCCCAATAAAAATGATGGTTAGAAAATAAGTTTGCGCACATACCAAGCTTATGCATCCTTTTAAATTGAGCAGTTGATGCAAGCTGACAATGTTGAAGAGTAAATCTATGATCAATTTTAGGAAATTTAGCCAGAGCACCTTCTAGACAATCGAGAGCTAATTCCGTAGCCTCGTCTCCGTTAGTATGCGTGTGTACTAATATATTATTTTCTAATGCAAGCTCATAAGCTTCTTGTATATGTTCTGGAGCGGTATACCACATCCCATTGGGGGCTCCATTATAATATCCGGGCCACTTCAGTCTGGCCGTGAAGCCTTGTATTGAGCCATCGGCAACAATTTTTATTGAACCAAGTCTTAAATTTTCTGTAGATTTTTTTTTGAGCTCTAAGACTTTAGGGATTAATTCCTTTGGGTTTATCCCCTGCATGTATCGTAATGAAACGATCCGAGCTGGAAAATCTGCTTCCGATGTAACCTTTAGCATCATTTCAACAGCCTCATCTGTTTGAAGGTTTGCAAGGTCAGCAGCAGTAGTGACCCCGGCTCTGGCACATATTTTCCCAAAGTTCCTTAGACCTTCTGCATCTCCTGAAAGCCAATCCTTGCCTAAGCCTACATGCCTAGTTACCAAAGCAATGGTTTCAGCCCCTCTTATCTCCCCAGATGGAAGACCATCGTCACCGAGAGGAAGGCCCTCATGATTTATGCCTGTTCTTAAAAATCCCGCTAGCTTTAAGCCTACTGAGTTTACATTGAGTTTATGTCCAGACGCATGTAATATTCCTATTGGTCTTTGGTCTGAAACCACATCTAGTATTTTTCTGTCTAATGCTTTGTCGTCAAAATAAATTGGGTCTAATCCCCATCCTGCTAGTGGGTCGTTCGGGTCCAATAAATTTTCATTCTCTTGTTTAAGCTTCTGAATAAGATCTTTTACATTTTTAATGCCAAGGCTCATTGTTCCATCCGGCTTTTGTCTATCAAAATACCCACAATATAATTTACTCCACAATGCACCTTCAAATAAATGACTATGCCCTTCAACAAGACCCGGCATTAAAACGCAATTTTCAAAATTTTTATCTAGTTCGTATTTGCCCTCAGGTTTAATTGTGTTGAGGTCTCCCACCTGAACAATTTGACCATCCAGAACACTCATGTATTGTGCCTCTGGATTTCTAGGGTTCATTGTAATTATTTTTTTTGCCTTAAAAACTTTTAACAAAAATAAACCTTTCAAAAAAAACTTCTGTTTATACGAAAGCTTGATATCATTAACATTAAATGTGACTTTTGAATGATAATCAATCAAATGTTTCTATTGCAAATTGGTTTACCTATGGTCAATCTAATTAAATGGGGGCGTTAAGCGAAAATCGGGCAAAAATTCAATTAACAGAAAGGTCGAGAAATGAAAAAACATTTTTTAAAAACGTTACTTCTCACTGCTACTCTAATTTTTACGTCATTAGGCGTAAGCTTTGCAGAGCCGAAAAAGGGCGGTACTCTGATAGCTGCTGTAGGAAATAATCCACGGCATTTAAATCCAGCTGTTCAATCAGGAATTGTGACTGGGTTTCCAGGAGCACAACTCTTTGCAACACCAATTCGATATGACAATAATTGGGAACCACAGCCATATCTTGCGGAATCATGGGATATAAGTGATGGTGGAAAGACAGTTAAATTAAACCTTGTAAAAGATGCTGTTTTTCACGATGGGGTTCCGATAAAGTCTAGTGACGTCAAGTTTTCACTGGAAACGATTAAGAAGCATCATCCGTTCAAAACGATGTTCGCTCCGGTGGTATCTGTCGAAACGCCTGATGAGCATACTGCGGTTCTAAAATTATCTTCTCCACACCCCGCTTTAATGCTAGCCATGTCATCACAATTAATGGCTATAATACCTGAGCATGTCTATGGAGATGGCCAAGATCCAAAAACACATCCACAAAACTCCGAAAATGTTGTTGGGTCGGGTCCTTTTAAGCTCGTTGAATTCAAATCAGGTGAGCATATCATCTTGGAAAGATTTGATGATTTTTTCATCGATGGCAGACCATACTTAGATAAGATGGTTCTAAAAATCATCAGAGATCCAGCTACTAGAACAATCGGTCTTGAGAATGGCGAAATTGATTTCTATGCTTTCGAAAATGTACCTACAAATATTAACAGGTTAAAAAAGAACGCAAACCTTAACGTAACACCTGATGGATACGCAGCCATCGGACCAATTGATTGGTTAGCTTTCAATACCAAAAGTGGAAAAACGGCTGACGTGAATGTGAGACGGGCCATTGCCTATGCGATAGACAGAAACTTTATTCTTAAGGCCATTATGCTTGGAGTTGCTGATGAGGCACGTACAGGTATTCACCCAGGAAGCCCATATTATGAGCCAGATGTCGAAGCGTACGATATTGATATTGATAAGGCAAACAAGATTCTTGACGACGCTGGATACAAAAAGGGCAGCGACGGGATGCGGTTTGGATTGAATGTCGACTTTGGTTGGCCCGGTTTAAGGCCCAATGCGGAATACACAAAGGCGGCACTCAAGAAAATTGGTATTGACGTTACAGTTAGGCAGTCTGCTGACTTTCCAACATGGGCACAAACTGTAAGCAACCATAATTTTGATCTAACCTGGGATACCGTTTTTAATTGGGGAGATCCTGTTATAGGTGTTCATAGAACCTATCAGACGTCTAACATAAAAAAGGGAGTCATCTGGTCTAATACTCAACAATATAGTAATCCAAAAGTGGATGCTATAATGGAGAAGGCAGGAGTAGAAAACGATATGGATAAGCGAAAAGCTCTATATTCAGAACTTCAAAAAATGCTGGCAAACGACTTGCCCGTATATTGGACAAATACGCTTCCTTATCATACCATTTACAGCAATAAGGTTGGCAATCCCCCTATGGGAATTTGGGCAACCAGCTCTCCAATGGATATGACATATATCAAAGATTAAACCAAAACGATGAGAAGGGGCAAAAGTTGCCCCTTCCCATTTCCCACTAACTTATTTCAGCCATTTATACATGCCATTTTTTGTTTCACTGATTAGGCGCCTTGTATCCATGCTCTTGGTTTTGCTTGTTGTAGTCATCTTAAACTTTCTAATGCTCCATTTGGCTCCTGGTGATATAGCCGACACAATTGCCCAAACAATGGGGGGTGCAGATGAACAAGATATGGCCGAGCTGAGAAAGCAGTATGGGCTTGATCAACCGTTTTTTATTCAGTTATTTAATTATGTTGTTAGAGTCGCCTTATTGGATTTTGGACAATCCCACTTTTACAATCTACCAGTATTTGACTTGATCATGGAGAGATTTCCTGCAACCTTATTGTTAGTTTTTTCTGCGCAGATACTGTCTTTATTCGTAGGCATACTTTTGGGAGTATACGCTGCTCAAAACCCTAATGGACTATCAAGCCTTTTTGTAAATATGTTTTCTCTATTTGGATACGCAGCTCCTGTGTTTTGGACTGGAATTCTTTTATTGATTGCGTTTTCACTTCACATTCCTATTTTTCCAGTCTCAGGTATGAGGGATATAACAATTGAAAGCGGTAATTTCTTTGTTCATTTCTTTGACGTACTTAAACACTTATTTTTACCCATGATAACGCTGGCCTCTATATTTTTTGCCTATTATTCGCGTCTTTGCAGAGCGAGTATGTTAGAGGTACTGGGTGCAGACTTTGTTCGAACCGCTAAAGCAAAAGGACTATCCAAGAAGGATGTATTACTAAAGCATGCACTGAAGAATTCTTTATCCCCAGTTATAACTTTTGCTGGACTAAGCTTCTCTGCCGTTGTCTCAGGAGCTATTCTGGTAGAAACGGTTTACAGTTGGCCAGGTTTAGGAACATTAGCATTTAATTCAATTATATCAAGGGATACACCGGTTTTACTAGGTATTCTGATTTTCTCCACTCTCATGGTAACTATGGGAAATCTTTTAACAGATTTAACGTTAAAAGCCTTAGACCCAAGGATAAAAATTTGAGGTTTCAAAATGTTAGAAAATGAAGAAATTGAAGAACCTACAATCAAGCCTGTTAAAGAAATTTTTCTGACATTCTTCAAGAGTTACTCAGCGGTCACAGGACTGATTATTCTTATTGGTATCGCGGTAATGGGCTTTATAGGACCACTATTTTATCCTACTGACCCCTTTGATATGGTATGGATGCCATTTTCGCCTCCAGGAACCGATGGATTTTTGCTGGGAACAGATTATTTAGGTCGTGACATTTTATCTCAAATTATCAACGGTGCGCGTGTTTCGATCGCAATAGGTTTTTCAGCGGCTTTAGTTTCATGTTTTATAGGTGTTGGTATAGGTTCATTCGCCGGGTTCTATGGCGGTTGGGTAGAGGAGACATTGATGAGACTAACCGAATTTTTTCAAGTTTTACCTACCTTATTGTTTGCCATGGTAATCGTTGCATTATTTGGCTCATCTGTACTCTCGATAACTCTCGCGATAGGAGCAGTGAGCTGGGCGAGTGTTGCTAGAATTACAAGATCCGAGTTTTTAAGAATAAAGGAGCTTGATTTTGTCTTGGCCTCACGTGCCTCGGGAAGTAATAATTTGGCTCTTATTTTCAGAGTTATTTTACCGAACGCTGCAGCACCAATAATTGTACAATCAGCATTGTTGGTAGGAGCCGCAATTACATTTGAGGCGGGCTTGGCTTTTCTAGGTTTATCAGACCCAAATGTTATAAGTTGGGGTCAGGTAATAGGGTCGAATAGAATATATATTCTTGATGCGACATATACAGTAACAATTCCAGGAATAGCAATTTTTATAACAGTGCTCGCCATATCACTTGTAGGTGATGGTCTTAATGATGCGTTAAACCCAAAACTTAGGTCACGTTAATGGAAGACCTAGTTTCAATAAATAATCTGAATATAGAGGCAAGGACAAGAGCCGGCACTCTAAAAGTGGTAAATGATCTCTCTTTTACCATAAAAAAAAGTGAGACTTTGTGTGTTGTCGGAGAGTCAGGATGTGGAAAGTCTGTAACAGCATTGTCCTTGATGAGCTTATTACCCGAGGGAATATTAAAGGTTTCATCAGGAGATATATTATTTGACAATACTAACCTAGCTCAATTATCAGAGGCAGAGCTTGAGGGTATAAGAGGCAATGAGATTTCAATGATATTTCAGGAGCCGATGACTTCCCTCAATCCTCTTTTTACAGTTGGAGAACAGGTTTCAGAAGTTATCAGGCGGCATAAAAATCTCAATAAAGAAAAAGCATGGGCAAGTACAGTCGAGCTACTAGACGCTGTGAAAATTCCTAATCCAGATAAAAGGGCTTTTGATTATCCTTTCCAGCTTTCTGGTGGACAAAGACAAAGAGTTATGATTGCAATTGCGTTAGCGTGTCAGCCAAAAATCTTGATCGCAGATGAGCCAACAACAGCTTTGGATGTGACTATACAAGCAGAAATACTCGCTTTGATTAATATGCTTAAAGAAGAAACTGGTACGGCAGTGATGTTTATTACGCATGATATGGCAGTGGTAGCGCAAATGGCGGATCGTGTTGTTGTTATGCATCCAGGTAAAAAAGTTGAAGAGGGAACAGTGCATGAGATTTTTAATAATCCCCAGCATGAGTATACGAAGTCTCTTTTAGCGGCGGTTCCAAAACTAGGAGAGATGGCGAGCAAGAAATATCCCGAACCCATGCGGTTAGTTGGGGAGAAAAAGACAAAGGCCCTAAAGCCTATTGTAGGAACGAATGAGCCACTACTTAAAGTCAATAATTTAGTGACCCGCTATCCGGTAAAAGGGGGTGTGTTGAGACGAACGGTAGCACGTGTTCACGCTGTTGAAGATGTATCTTTCACTATCATGAAAGGAAAGACTCTTTCGCTCGTTGGAGAATCGGGGTGTGGTAAGTCAACGGTGGGACGTTCACTCATTCGATTGGTAGAGCCCACCTCAGGGGATGTGAATCTAGACGGTCAGAATATACTATCACTAAATCCAAGGGATATGCGGGAAGCCCGTAGCAATATCCAGATGGTTTTTCAAGATCCTTTTGCCTCATTAAACCCGCAAAGACCACTTTTTGATCAAGTAGCGGAACCGTTGCGTAATTACGGAACGGTGAATCGTGAAGTATTGCAGGAGAAGATTGGGGATCTCTTTGATCGTGTAAAGTTACCACGAAGTTTTATGCAGCGCTATCCACATCAACTTTCGGGTGGTCAGCGTCAGCGGATAGCAATTGCGCGTGCATTGGCGCTTAACCCTAAGATGATCATAGCAGATGAAGCAGTGAGTGCATTAGATGTATCGGTACAAGCGCAAGTACTAAACTTAATGATGGAACTCCAGGTGGATTTGGGACTTTCCTTTTTATTCATCAGTCATGATATGGCTGTTGTTGAGCGGGTAAGTCATGATGTTGGCGTTATGTATTTAGGACGCTTGGTAGAAATCGGCCCTAGACAAGCTATCTTCCGTAACCCGCAACATCCTTATACACAGGATTTATTAAAAGCAGTACCTATTGCGGATCCAGACAAAAGGAAGTCGGAAAGAGATCTAAACTTTAAACCGCTTCCATCACCTATTCATGATTTGACGCATAATCCAGCGCCTTCGGAATATAAAGAGGTGGCAAAAAACCACTATGTTTTAACAACGGATTGTGGGTATTAAAATTTAAATTGAGGAAATAGATATAATGCAGAGTATGTTTAATGACATCAATCGGGCCCGTGAGGTATTGCAAGGAAAAATTGTAAACACACCAATGCTTAAATTGAATGAGGATGATATTCAGAAAATTCTGCCTGAGAATGCTGATGTGTTAATAAAGCTAGAGTTATTTCAGCAAACGGGCTCGTTTAAGGCAAGAGGTGTGGCTATCGGACTGGAGACTTTAGAGGAAGATAAAAAAGCACAAGGTATTGTAACCGTCACGGGAGGAAATCATGGCATTGCTACTGCTTGGGGGGCAAGTCAATACAATATTTCCGCAAAAATTATTATGCCAAAGACTGCAGATCCATTTAGAATTGACAAGTGCCGAAGCCTTGGTGCGGAAGTAATACTTGCTGAAAATGTTGATGATGCCTTTGCGAAATTAGACGAAATCGAAAAGGATGAAAACCGTTTTGTCCTTCACCCATTTAATCAAGAAAACATGATAATTGGTTCAGCTACTTGCTGTGCTGAGATTATAGACCAAATGGGCGATATTGATAAATTAATTATTCCGATCGGTGGAGGCGGTCTGATAGGTGGTATGGCACACTATCTTGAACAAACTAATTCGTCTGTTGAATTATTAGGCGTGGAACCTACAGGAGCGGATAGTTTTGCACAAAGCTTAGAAAGTGATAGTGCGGTAAGGATTAATAAAGTGAACACAATAGCTGACAGCCTAGGCGCTCCAATGGCCATGGACTTTTCTTTCAACATCGCAAAAAAGAGAGTAAATCAAGTTGAAAAAGTTACTGATGATGAAATACGCAGAGCAATGATTACCATGAGAGATAGGCTTGGATTTATTGTTGAACCTGCCTGTGCTACCTCTTTAGCTGGACTATTAGAGCGATATAAAAAGAAATGTGAGGGTAAAAGAGTTGGAATAATTGCATGTGGCTCAAATATTTCATTCGAAAGATATAATGAAATACTAAAAGACTATAAAGACTAACTCCACCACCTAAATAATCCAATTATCGCAGCACATGAGTAAAAGAATTGTAATAATAGTATTCCACGATGACGATTTAAGTAGGCCCATACTCCAATTGAAATAGCAGAAACTAATAGTAAGAAAAAACCAATAACCTCCAAACCGAGGTTCAATGCTACAAATACTGAATAGAAGATTGCTGTGATTACCCCTAGCCATTCAAAAATATAATAATCCTTTTTTTTAATCATTAGGTTTTCTCTTTTTTAAATGAGTAAAGTTAAATACTCCGGTTAAGTTTCTAGGATCAATTTCTGGTTCAAAGATCTTATGTTTAACAACTTTTTGGGTTCCAGTTACGGGAAGATCATCCATGAATAAGATATAGCCTGGGGCCTTGAAGTAAGCCATTTTTTCTAAGGCGTGATTGAAAAGAATTTCTGCTACCTCTTTAGATTCCTTCTTACCATCTTCAAGAACTACGCAGGCCATAACTTCTTCCTCTCTAATATCATCTTTCACTGCTATGCACGCAATCTTGGATACAAATTCTATCTCAAAGAGGCAGTTCTCAACTTCTGCTGCAGCAATATTT
>CACHMT010000024.1 GCA_902581005.1 uncultured Alphaproteobacteria bacterium | reverse complement strand
CGTGAAACTTTGTCTGTTCCAAAACTAGCAGCACGAGCATATGAATTAATGAAGGCACTATGAAAGAAAAAATAGAAAAACTACTTGATATAGAAACTCTAGATCGTAATCTTTTTCGTGGGCAAGGAGAAGGCGGTGAGGTTGCATCAAGAGTTTTTGGCGGCCATGTTATTGCGCAAGCACTAGCCGCGGCATATAAAACCGTTGAAAAACGACTCTGTCATTCTCTTCATGCTTACTTTATAAGACCCGGAGATCCATCTACACCTATCATTTACGAGGTTGATAGAGCAAGAGATGGAGGAAGCTTCACAACGAGAAGAGTAGTTGCCATACAAAATGGAAAACAAATATTTAATATGGCAGCGTCCTTTCACATTGAGGAAGAGGGTTGGTCTCATCAGCATAAAATGAAAGATGTGAAAGGACCTTCAGGAGTTCTTAACAGGAATGAACAAAGGAAACTTATTGCGGATAAGGTTCCAGAAAAAAGGCGAAAGAATTTTTTAAACCCAAAGCCGATTGAAATAAGAGATGTTGACCCACCTGACTTGTTTAATCCAGAGCCCACTTCAGACAAAAACTTTTTGTGGTTTAAAGTGGATGGGACCCTTGATACCAAAGAGCAGTGGGTGCATCATTGCTTTCTAGCATATGCCTCTGATGTATCCTTGTTGGGCTCTGGCAACCGTCCTCACGGTGTTTCAGCTTATTCTGGAGACGTTATGCTAGCTAGTTTGGATCATGCCATGTGGTTTCATGAAAAGATTAACTTTAATGATTGGTACTTATATGAAATGGATAGCCCATTTTCAGGAGCAGCGAGGAGCCTTAATCGAGGAAAGGTTTTTTCACAAGATGGAACTCTAGTTGCAAGTGTTGCTCAAGAGGGTTTGATGCGTCCCCTAAAACGCAGACCTAATACCTAAATCGTTCGTTTAATTTAGACATTCCAGCGAGCCATCCATCGTAATCTGATGTTTTATATTGAATATATTTTTTAACAACAGGATGAGGCAATACCAAGAAACGCTCTTCTTTTATGGTTTTCACACACTCTTCGGCAACCTCGTCAGGCTCAAGCATTCCATCTTTCATTGCGACAGCAAGCTCCGGATCTAATCCATCCGTCATCGCAGTTCTAACGCCCTGTGGACATAGCATAGAAACCTTTATACCTTTCTTAGCGTAAGAAAAAGCAAGCCACTCTCCTAAGCCAATCGCGGCATGTTTGGTCGTTGAATAGGACGCGTCTCCCACCTGTGACAAAAGACCAGCTGCAGAAGCAGTATTTAATAAATATCCCTCTCCCCTTTTCTCCATCAAAGGGACTAAGTGTCTAGCAGCCCAGACATGTGACATCAAATTAATCTCCCATATTTTTTGCCAATCATCATTGGGCACTTCTATTCCTCCTAAGTGACCTATGCCTGCATTCGAGCAAAAAATTGATATTGGGCCAATCTCTCTCTCAGTAGTTCTTATAACCTTTGCAATGTCTCCTTCTCGGCTAACATCGCATTTCATTGCAGTCCCACCATATTCTTTTGCGACTTCCTTAATACCCTCAATGTTTACATCAGCGCTAACGACGTGCTTTGCTCCATGTTTATAAAAGATTTTAACGAGAGACTTTCCAATTCCGCTGGCGGCTCCAGTTACAACTATCACTCTATCTTTAATATCCATATCTAACTCCTTTTTATTATCGCCACATATATCCACCACCACATATAGTCATTGCCTGACCTGTAATGTAACTACTTGCATTTGAAGCCAGAAATACAGCTAGTCCTTGTAAATCCTCAGGCTCTCCTAAACGACCAAGAGGTATCTTCGCTATTGCGTCTTTTGCCTTTGTATCATCGTCCCATAATGCCTTCGCAAAATCTGTTTTAATTATTGCAGGACATATGGCATTTACTCTAATTTTTTTTGAACCATATTCTGCGGCTAAATTTCTAACGAGGCCAATAACGGCTAACTTTGAAATCGCATAAGTTCCTAATTGTAGGGATGGCTCAAATGCGCCAACACTTGATGTAATCATGATTGATCCACCTCCCCTAGCTACCATATCAGGTGCAACCATTTGACATAGCCAATGGTTTGATTTGACATTTGTTGCCATTGTTTTGTCAAATGCCTCATCGGATATGGCTGACATAGGTCCGTAATGTGGGTTTACCCCCGCATTTCCAATTAAAACATCGATCTTGCCAATAGCTTTATTTGTTCCTTCAACCAGTTGACTCAAATCTTCTTTGCGCCCGGCATTAGCAGCTATCGGTACGATTTTTTTACCTCCAATCTGGGAGTTTAATTCATTTGCCGTTTCGTCTAATTGATCTTGTTTACGGCTTGATATTACTACATTTGCACCATGTTCAGCCAAGGCTAATGCCATAGCTCTCCCTATACCTTTTGACGCCCCAGTAACTAAACAATTTTTTCCTTCAAGACTAAACAGTGTAGACATTAAAATTCCTTTCTTTACCTAAGATTACTTATTCTTCCATTGTGGAGCACGCTTTTCAACGAATGCGGACACTCCCTCTTTGTGATCCTCTGTTTGCCTTAATAAGTCTATAAGCTCATAACTTTTTTCAAGCGCTGATGACATCTCTTCCAACTGGTCCATATGATTTAAAGCCTCTAAAGAATACTTCACAGAAGATGGACAATTGCCCGCTATTACCTCAGCCTTTTGAATAGCCTTATCCAATAATTCAGCCTGTGGAAAAACCTCATTAATAATACCCAGCTTTAGAGCTTCTGCGGCATCAACGCTACGTCCCGTTAGTATCATTTCTAGAGCCGCTTTCTTACCAATTTGTCGGCTTAGCCGTTGGACACCACCAGCGGCTGCAAAAAAACCAACTTTTACTTCTGGCAAAGCAAATTTCGCGTTTTCTGATGCCAGAATAATATCACACGATAATGCCGTCTCCATTCCACCACCCATGGCAAAACCATTTACTGCCGCTATGATAGGTTTGGTGCGATCAAATCTATTTGTCAGCCCCGCAAACCCACTTTTCGGTTGCTGAACTTTATATTTTCCTGGTTGTGCTGAGTATTTCAGATCATTTCCAGCAGAAAAAGCTTTGTCTCCAGCTCCAGTTAAAACAGCAACCCATTGCTCACTGTCTTCAATAAACTCATTCCACACTTGATCCAGCTCTAAGCTTAGCGGAGGATGGACGGCGTTATAAACCTCAGGTCTATTTATTGTTACTATTGAGATATGGTCTCTTTTCTCAACCTTTACAAATTCATACTCCATATTAGCACCTCCTATACTCTGATTTTTTGATCTGCTGTGTCAAAAATGTTTTCATTTTTCTTAGCCATATCTTTTAGCATTCCAGATATGTTAATCTGCAAGCCATCGTCTTCCATTTTTTTCAGGCCTTCTAAAATTCGAGAACTACCAATTTTGTTTGCCCAAAACAACAGACCTCCTTTATCTCGTGGAAACCCATAGCCATTAAGCCAAACCACATCAATATCAGAAGGTCTTTGTGCCATTCCTTCTTCTAAAATTAATAGTGCCTCATTTACCATTGGGAAAATACACTGATCAATAATCTCAGCACTTTCCATATTTTCTGCTTTTTCTTTTCCAGTAATATCTTTTATTAACTCTTGCGTTATTTTGGAAATTCTTGGAACTCTGTTCTTATCATAATCATAATAGCCAGCATTGGTTTTCTGGCCTCTTCTGTCCAATTCACATAGTGCATCTCTGATAGGATTTGTTGTCTTTTCTCCTTTTTTCCAACCTATGTCTAACCCCGCCAAGTCAGACATTTGGAAAGGGCCCATTTTAAAACCAAAATCGTTTAACGCCTTATCAATATCCCAGGGCATTAAGCCATTATAAACCATATTTAAGGCTTGTTTTTGGCGAGCAAATAAAATTCTATTACCAACAAATCCAGGACAAACGCCCACAATTGTTGGTATTTTATTAATCTTCTTTACCAATGATAGACTAGTTGCTACAACGACATCACTAGTAAACTTAGCCCGCACAATTTCTACAAGTTTCATTACATTTGCCGGCGAAAAAAAATGAAGTCCAATTACGTCATCCGGTCTAAGTGTAGACAAAGCAATTTTATTTATATCCAACGCTGATGTGTTTGTGGCTAAGATTGAGAACGGCCTAGCAATTTTATCTAGCTCTTTAAATATGTTTTTTTTTAAATCTAAGTCCTCATAAACAGCTTCAATAATCAAATCGCAGCGCCCTAAATCAGTTAATCGCGTTGATGAGGTGATCAGTTTCAAGCGATCAGTTACTTCTTCCTTTGAAACTTTACCTCTCTTAACTGATCTTTCATAGTTATTGCTTATGTTATGTATCCCTTTGTCTAGTTGATTTTGGCTTGTTTCAATAATATGAGCCGGAATTCCCACGTTTGCAAAATTCATTGCTATACCACCGCCCATCGTACCAGCCCCAATTATGCCGACCGCATTAATTTCTCTTCTAGGCAAACTTTCTGGTAAACCTATAATATCCAGAACTTTTTTCTCTGATTCCAAAATATAGTTCTGTTCATCCATCTTCATCACTCCAACTATTATTCAGACACAATTCTTTGATCTTTATCCTATCAAACTTATCGGTTGCACCCCTTGGTAGAGATCGATTTACCCACCAATAATGAACAGGTATCTTGAAATGTGCTAATTTATCTTTCAGAAAAGAAGATATTTCTTCGTTTTTATCTTTCGCATCTCCAGAAATATTAATACAAGCACCCACTACTTCCCCAAATCTTTTTTCCGGAACAGAAAAAACAACAGACTCAATAACACCAGGGAACTTCTGTAAAGCGCCCTCTACTTCTAAACATGAGATGTTTTCTCCACCTCTAATTATGATATTCTTCTTTCGATCCACTATTGTTACAAGTCCGTCATTATCAAGAATTCCTAAGTCCCCAGTATGCATCCAACCATCCTTTAAGACAGCATCTGTTTCCTCTTTCTTATTAAAATAGCACCTCATATTTGCTGGGCTTTTTAGACAGATCTCACCGAGTTGTCCATTTGGCAACGGAATATCATTATCATCTACGATTTTAATTTCTTGTAGTGGAGGATAGAGTCTTCCAGCTAACTCCGGCTTTTCAACATATTCATCACCTGATATACCTAACCCTAAAGCGTTTGTCTCAGTCATTCCATATCCAGACGCAATATCTGCAAGAGGCAAAGCTTGTTTTTCAACTCCAACCTGGGCAGCCGGTCTTTTAGCTCCACCCGCACCCAGAAATTCAAGAGTTTCCAGAGATACATTTTGGTCTCTTGCCTGTTGCACAAGGTCTGCTACTACAGTCGGTACAGCGGTTATTCTAGTAATTATCTCATCACGAATAATATCGATTGCTTTCGCAGGATCCCATCTATACATCAAAACAATCTTGGATCCTCTTGCAATAGAATAGAAAAAATTTGGGTGAGATCCATTAACATGGAACAATGGTGATAGGAGCAGAACACTTGAAGCTCTTCTTCGCGCAAGCTTTTCGGGATCAGCCAAAAGACCTCCAACTCTTTCAGCCATTAGCCATGAAAAAGTTGCTGTTATCGCACCTCTGTGGGTTAACACAACCCCTTTTGGATGCCCTGTAGAGCCTGATGTGTACATAATAGCAAAGTCGTCATCTGGGTTTAAGTCCACATCAATCAGGTCAACTCGTTCAAAATTATTTACAATGTCATCATATTTTTCGATCTCAGGATCATCTATATATCTAACGGAAAATAACTTGATACTTTTCTTTTTCGCAAATGGTTTTATTGTCGCTAGACGCTCTTTATCAGCAAAGCAAACTCTTGCTGTGCTATCATCAAACCCATATTCCATTTCCTCTGTTGTCCACCACGCATTTACAAAGACAACGATACCCCCAATAGAGGCCACTGCCATTAATATGGCTAAATACTCGGGGTAATTGCGCATCGCAATTGCCACTTTGTCACCTTTTTTGATACCTACTTCTTTTTGTAAATAGGAGCTAACCCTACTAACCTGATCGCAAAAGTCAAAATATGATATTTTTTCTTTTTCATAAACGATAAATTCTTCCCACTCTCTTACTGTCTTTCCGTAGTCAAGTAGTTCCTTTAAGTCTGCTGGCACTTTATTAAATGCTTTGTAAAACGTTCCCCTTATCTCAACATCTTCAGTCTGAAACAATTCATCAGTATCAAGGACCTTCTGTACAGCTTGATTAAAATCCATATTCTTTTACTTTAATTTAAGGATCAACGGTTACTCGTACCATTCGCTTTCCAAAATTGTCCCCATTTAATAAACCAATCAGAGCGTCTGGCGCATTTTCTAATCCTTCGGTGATATCTTCAGTAACCTTGATATCCCCTGCTGCATTCATCTCGGAAAGATGTTTAATAGCATTTCCATGCTCTTTAGCATAATCCATCACTATAAATCCCTCCATTTTTAGCCTTTTTACTATTAAAAGACCTGGAAGATTTCGAGGGCCAATGGGGGTTGCGCCGTCATATTGACTTACGGCTCCACAACATACAATTCTACCTTTCATATTCATTCTGAAAAGTACAATTTCGAGAATTTGTCCGCCGACATTGTCAAAATAGACATCCACTCCATCGGGGCAAGCCTTCTTTATTTCCTTTAGAAGGTCTACGTTCTTATAATTAATACAATCATCAAACCGGAACTCATCTTTTAGGCGCTTACATTTTTTATCTGTTCCAGCCAAACCAACTACTTGGCAACCCATTGCTTTTGCAATTTGCCCAGCTAAGATGCCAACAGAACCAGCTGCAGCAGAAATAAGTACCGTTTCACCGGGTTTAATATGCCCAACTTTCGTAAGGCCGTGATATGCTGTTAATCCTGCTATCCCATATATAGAAAGAAGGTTAGAAAGAGACCCTACGTTAGGGCATTTTATAATTGCTGATCCTTTAACAGCAGTAAATTCTGACCAATTACTTTCGCCTGATACTATTTGTCCTTGGTTAAATTGAGGGTCGTTGCTTTCTACTACCTCGGCAATAGCATACGTGGGCATGACATCACCAGCTCTCACGGCATCTCTATACGTTCTACCTTGCATCCACGATCTATTTGCTGCGTCTATTGATAAAAGTATATTTCGAATTAACACCTCTCCACTTTCAATTTTCGGTTTATCTACCTTTAGCATTTCAAAATCATCCTTGGATAATTTAGCCTTAGGCAAAGTTTTTAAAATGAGCTGCTTCATTACATTTATCCTGCTTCTTTTACAAGCAATTCCTCAACATCTTGTAAAGTTTCTTTCCCAAAAAATAGCTCGTTATTAACTAGCAAGCTCGGAGCACCGAATACCCCTTTTTCAACCGCTTCGCTTGTATTTTTTACAAGCTTGTCTTTTATTTTTTGATCTTGGGTTCCTTCAAATATTTCCTTTACGGGTAGTCCATTCTCTAAAAGAACAGATTGAATAACTTCCAAATCATCCATTTTTTTGTTGTCAACCCACATGCTTTTAAAAATGACCTCCACATACTTATCAAAAATTTCATTCTCTTGAGCATATATGGCACCCCTCATTAAGTTAAGCGTATTGATAGGGAAATTTGAATTAAAGTTAAATGCAATATTGTGTTTTTTCACAAATCTGGCTGTATCTAAGTCATCATATTTTCCTTTTGCTGGAACCGTCTTAAATGACTCTATCGGTGACACATTGTTAGTTGACTTAAAAATACCCCCTAACAGAACTGGAACAAACTCTGCCTTGATATTGGTTCTCTTTTCTATCCCAGGCAAAAGTTTGTAGACGAGGTAAGTTTTTGGACTCCCAAAATCAAATATAAACTTAAAATCAACCATAAAGTTTCTCCTTTAATTGTTATTTTCCAAGAAATTTTGGCTTCTTCTTTTCGACAAATGCTTTCGCTGCATTTTTGTGATCCTCTGTTTGGAAACATCTTATCATTCTATCGGCTTCCATTGCCAAGCTCTCCTTAAAATTTGTTGACGTCGCTCTGTTGTGGTTTTCTTTCATATATTGTAAAGCAGTAGGCGAAAAATAGGCGATCTCAGATGCCTTTTGTAGAGCAAAAGACTCGAGATCTGACTCACTAACAACATAATTTATAATTCCCTCATCAAGAGCGTCCTTGGCTTGAATACGCCTATTTGAAAAATATATATCCTTAGCCTTTGATGGACCAACAAGCTGACTTAATGACCAACTACCTCCGTAATCACCAGAAAGGCCAATACCTCCAAAAGCTGGCACAAGAAACGCCTTCTCTGATGCTATTCTGATGTCACAGGCCAACGCGATAGACATTCCAGCGCCCGCAGCTGCACCGGGCAAAACAGCAATGGTCGGTTTTGGCATCTCATGAATTTTTAGGGAAACACCTTCCTGTCCGATTTGTAATTTTCTAATTTGCTGTTCTAAACTCAGATCGTTTGAAAGGCCTGGGTCACTATCACTAGCAAAGCTTTTGACGTCACCACCTGAGCAAAAGGCTCCTCCATTACCGGTAATAATTATAACTCTTACCTCTCGATTACTTTCAAATTCAATTAACATTCTTCTCAATTCTGGTGTTAATTCATCTGATAATGCATTTTTTGCTTCTGGACGATTAAATGCAATGATACCGATCCTATCTCTTACTTCAGCCTGAAGATGATCTGTATTTTTTATTAAGTTATTTTTTATCATAGTGAGCGTGCTTTCTCCAATGCTGGCCTTTTTAAGAGTCTATTAATGTATGCATTTAAATGTTCATAATCGTCGATTTCTGCTCCTGCTTTCATAGCTCCGAAGCACGCATGACCTGTCATTATATCAGCCCCGGAAAAGGTCCCCGTCAAATATTCTCGGTCTTGCAATCTATTATTTACATTTCCAAGTGCTACCCGTAATAATTTTAGTGCTCTGTTTACGTTTACATCATTCCTTTTTTCAGGCGGCAGAAGTATTGTCTCAACAACTAAAATATTAACTTGTCCCATAATTGAGCCCTCTGCATAATGCAGCCATTGCAAATATTCAGGAAAAGATGGGTCGTTGACATCTGGCATAAACTTTCCATTCCCATGTCTAGCCAATAAATACTGAACTATCGCTCCCGATTCATAAATTCTGGTTCCTCCATCCTCTAAAACAGGAATTCTTCCCATTGGATGAATTTTATAATACTCCGGGGTTCGCAGTGCTCTGTCCCCAACTGTATATTTTTCAAGCTCATACTCTAAGCCCAGTTCTTCGAGAAGCCACGCAATTCTTACAGCTCTAGAATTGGGTGCAAAATATAATTTCATTTTAATCTCCTTAAAAACGTAAGTTTATATTATGAACCGACTTTGAAGAAATTGAAAATATTTATTTTAAAGACGAATAATAAGATATTCCAAAAATTGAAATTTTGTTAAGCTATTTAAAAACTCAGGAGACTAAAAATGAATTTTGAAGGTAAAGTCGCAGTAATCACCGGATCTTCGGCAGGAATTGGTGCCGAGGCCGCAAAAAAAATAAGTGCTTTAGGTGGTAAAGTCACAATTAATTATTCTAAGAGCAAAGAGGCTGCAGAAGAAGTGGCACATGAATGCTCACACCTCGGGGGGTCTCCACTCATAATAAAGTCTGATATTGCAACTGATGAAGGTTGCAAGCATTTAATTGATAGCGCGTTTAGCGAACTTGGAGCTATTAATATTTTAATCAATAATGCAGGAAGAACAAAATTTGCTGATCATTCTAACTTAGATGCATTGCAAAGAGACGACTTTGAAAATATTTTGGCTTTAAACCTAAATAGCAATTATGAGCTAATAAAGCACGCGCGTCCACATCTCGCCAAGAATAAAAAGAGTAGTATCGTAAATATTTCATCTGTTGCAGGGTTGCGTGGACTCGGTTCGTCAGTTGCCTATGCAGCGTCTAAAGGTGCTCTTAACTCAATGACTTTGGCGCTTTCGCGCTCTCTTGGACCAGACGGAATAAGAGTTAACGCTTTGTGCCCGGGCTTTGTAGCTACTGACTGGTGGAAAAACAGTCTGGGAGATGAAAAGTTTAAGAGGGCTATAATAGCTTATGAGAAAACAAATCCACTCGGGGAATGTCCAACAGCGGAGGATATAATTGGCTCTGTACTTTTTTTTGCAAGTGACCTTAGTAATCACGTAACAGGTCAATTATTAGCAGTTGATGGTGGTCTGCTGATTGGCATGCCATTAAAATTAGATTAATTAGCTAATATGATATTAGTAAAGTTATAAATAAAAAATTGATTGTCGCTAATGAGTAATTTGTGGGAGAATACGTCTAAAGAGGAAGCAATTTTTTCTCAACCCCTAAAAAGCCAAACTACCGATCTATTAATAGTTGGAGGCGGTTTTACAGGTTGCTCTGCTGCCTTAGAAGCAGCAAAGCGGGGCGCTAACGTCATATTACTTGAATGTGCAAATATAGGGTTTGGTGGTTCTGGCAGAAATGTAGGATTGGTAAACGCAGGATTATGGCTGCCACCAAAAAAAATCATTTCTATTTTGGGTAAAAAACAAGGTGAACAACTTATATCTGCTCTTGGGTCAGCTCCTGACTTAGTTTTCTCAATCGTAGAAGAAAACAAAATTAAATGTGACCCTGAAAGAAATGGGACTTTACATTGCGCTCACTCTGAAAATGGAATGGAATATCTGATTGAAAGATTTGAGCAAGGACAATTGTTTGAAGAACCTTTGACGCTAATCGATAAAACTGAGACTGAAAATAAAATAGGGAGCGCAAAGTTTATGGGATCACTACATGACCCTAGAGCCGGAACAATACATCCATTGGCTTATTGTAGAGGCCTCGCACGAATAGCAAAAGAATTAGGCGCAAAGATATATGAAAAAGCGAAAGTATCTCGGATTAGGAAACAAAATGGTATGTGGCAAACTTATGTCCAAGACGTTGAAATTAAGAGTAAATATTTACTGCTCGCTATGAATGCCTACCAAGATTTAGATAAGGCACGCAATATAGGTAAATTCTCCACTGTTTATTACTCTCAATTTGCAACAAGGCCACTAAACTCTAATGAAATGAGCACGATCTTGCCAGGCAAAGAGGGTTGTTGGGATACAGCAACAATTATGTCTTCATTTAGAGTAGATGACGCTGGACGTCTTATTATAGGAACAATGGGTAACTCTGAAGGCTTTGGAAAATATATTCATTTGAATTGGGCAAACAAAAAGCTTAAGGACCTATTTCCTTTTTTACCAGACGTAGAATTTACCCATCGTTGGTCGGGTAAGATTGCAATGACTAGAGACCATATTCCAAAAATTGTAAATTTTGAAGAGAATGCTCTATCTTGTTTCGGTTACTCAGGAAGAGGTATTGCCCCAGGAACTCTTTTTGGAAAAACTTGTGCCTCAGCTTTATTAACGGAAAACTTATCTATGCTCCCTGTGTCTGCCGTACTGCAATATAAGGAATCGTTCACTAAACAGAAAACCACCTTCTATGAAATGGCAGCAGTCGCCAATAATTCTTTGAAGTCTTTAAGAATGTAAGCTTTTTAAATCACTTTGATTTTATAGCAGCAGATAGGTCAGGTAAATCTTTACTAACTTTCATAGAAAAATTAGGAGCTCTCTTTTCTAAAAACGAAGCTATTCCTTCTTTAATATCTGGAGACTTTCCCATTCTCTCCATTGCCATAGAGTCTAAAATGTGTGCTTCCTCTGGGTGTGTTGCAGCTAGCATATTCCACATCATTCGCCTTGCAAGAGAAACAGATACTGCAGAGGTTTTAGCGCTATAGCTGGTTCCAATCTCAAGCGCTCTATCTATCAACTTATCGTCGGGCAATACATCGGAAACTAATCCATATTGCAAGGCCTCTTGAGAATTAAATACTTTCCCTGTATAGCACCAATCCAGGGCTTTAGAGATACCCACTATTCTAGGAAGAAACCAACTGGAACATGCTTCCGGCACCGCACCTCTCCGTGAAAACACAAATCCAAACCGAGCTGATTTCGAAGCAATTCTTATATCCATTGGTAAAGTCATTGTTGCCCCTACACCAACGGCATCTCCATTAATTGCACCTATTACAGGCTTCTTAGATCTAAAAATTCTAAGCGCTACTAACCCACCTCCATCACGATTATCATCATTAGAGAGCCTGTTACCTTCTTCCGAATAATTAAAAGTGTTCGGCCCATCAACCAAATCTGCACCTGCACAATAGGCACGCCCTTTCCCAGTGACCACAACCGATTTAATCTCATCATTCCCATCAGTGTAATCAAATACTTTAATGAGTTCGTCTTGCATGGTTTTGGTAAATGCATTTAACTTTTTTGGTCTGTTAAGAGAAATCACAAAAGTATCGCCATGCTGGGAAGTTAACAATTCTTTATACATTTTTATCTAATCCTAAAGTGGTTTGCCGAAATTTAATATTTTTTTGAATTTTGTACCTTTAATACGCTATAGTAGTTTAATGTCTTAGGTAGTAAAGTTTTATCAACTAATATATTTTGAAAGAGGTAACGTATGAATCCCGAAAATAAGGCCCAGATACAATCTAATCGCAGAAAAATATTCGAGCTGGAAATGCTTATAAATTCAAATAAAACAAAGGTGGAAGTATGCAGGGCCTCCATAGAACAAAATTACGCCTCTATAATGAGAAACTATAATGCGGCTTACATGGGCAACCATCACCTTGCTAATCAAGAAACAGATGAAATCTTACGAAATAGGTTAGCAATAATGAGCAATATGATTGCCGAGCAAGATGTGGAAATAAATTTTAGAGAATCGATGAATAATAAAGCTCAATTAGATTTTCTAGAGCACAAATCTTCTATTAATAAAACTATTCTTGATGTTAACAAACAACTCACTGAGATAAACAAGAAGCTGATTGAACTAAACAGAATGATTATGAAAAAAAATGAGGAAACACTACAATTTAATACAGAAAACCTAGCCACCAATGAAAAATTTCTAAAGGGTGAATTTCATCCCTCCAAGGCAACTGAAAAAGATAATAAGAAACGTATAGAACAAAATAAAAAAAGGTGTTCCAAAATCGAGGAGATGGCTTCCGAAAACCAAAAGCGAATTATTGAGATACAGTCAAAAACCCAGACAAACGCAATAGACATTATGAAGAACTCAGTTCAAATTTCTGAGAGGCGTGAACGTATAAATGACTTACAAGAAAAGGTTAACGAAAATCAGAATTCCGTAGCGGAGATGATATCAATTAAAATCAAAAATTAATATTAGCTAGTTTTCTAAAACGATCCTATATCTTGCCTTGCCACTTTTAAGATGGGCGATAGCTTCATTTATTTCTGACATTTTAAAAAATTCTACCTCAGGAATAATTTTATGTCTCGCACAGAATTCTACCATTTTCTTCATTGCTTCAGGTCCTCCAACAGGACTTGCAGATACTGAATTTTGCCCCCTCAACATGTGAAACATGGTTATATTTAGAGGCTCAGGCAATAAGCCAAGAAAATGAAGCCTGCCTTTTGGCTTAAGGGTATTCATAAATAAACCCCATTTACCTTCGAATGCATGACCAGTGAAAAATAAATAATCGAAAGACTTTTTAAGTTTTTTTATAGCGTCAATATCACTGGCAATGACCACTTTGTGTGCTCCGTAACTCTTGGCCTCCTCTACTTTACTTTCTGAACCAGTGATAGCGGTCACTTCACAACCCCAGGCATTAGCAAACTTTATAGCCATATGACCAAGTCCCCCTATTCCAAAAATACAAACATTATCCGTGGGTTTAACTGCATATTGAACGAAGGGATTGAAAACAGTTATACCACCGCACATAAGAGGCCCAGCAGTCCTCGGGTCAAGCGCATCAGGGATTGGAATAGCACTCAAATCTTGAACTCTTATTTTATCTGCAAAACCACCATTTCGTCCCACGAAGACACCCACTCTATCATCACAAAGATTATGGTCACCGTTATAGCAACATTCACATGTTTTACAGTAACCAGCCTGAAATCCTACTCCTACCCTCTGCCCAACATGCCTATCTTTAACTTGGCTACCAATTGCTGTAATTTTCCCGATGACTTCATGACCAGGAACAAAGGGATATTCGTTATTTGAAAAATCGTTATCTATGTAATGAACGTCACTGTAACAAAGTCCGCAATTTTCTATCTCTATATCAACATCATCAGGCCCTATTTCTCCCAATTCATACTCATAAGGTTCTAACATGCCTTTTTCATTTTTTGCGGCATAGGCTTTAACTTTCATTACTCTCTCCCAGATACATAAAGATATGATACTTATTTCGTTGTTAGTATAGATATATGACTTTAATTAATAAAGATCTTTTCAATTGAAAAAAAAAAATTTCTTTATATTATCTCGGTAGCTGGAGGAGTGGCAGAGTGGTTGAATGCACCGGTCTTGAAAACCGACGTAGGTGAAAGTCTACCGTGGGTTCGAATCCCACCTCCTCCGCCATATCAATTAATAAACCTTTTGTTATTCAATTACTTACGCTTTGGTTAGATATTCTATTCCCCAATCCATCCCCCAATCGGTATGAATCCAGACCAAAAAAAGATATAAAATTTCCCAGAGATAAGGGGGGTGGGTCAAAACTCTCGACCCTCATAATGCAAGGGATAGTAGTTCCACATTTTTTTCAAAAAGTTAAGTATCAGATAAAAGGCTATATAACCTCCTTCTAAAGTACTCTCTTACTTCCTCAATTTTTTTTATCAACGGCAATGAGAAATGTTCGTCTAATTCCTCTTTCGTAGACTGACTGGTTTACCGAGAGAACATTTTCCAACCAATAAGGAGCGGACTACTAATAATCGCTGTCAAAAGCTTAGTATATAAAGGCCTCCTTTAATATAACCACTTTTCTCTTTTCTCAGATTTTGTACTTGAAAATGTTTTAATTCAAATCTGTATTCCAAACAAAGTCGTTCTATGTAGTGTCGAGAGTGTGAATAACGGCCAGTTTTTTCGAGATAATATTCATCTTTATCTGAGTGCTCTGTTGAAAAAGAGAAGTGACCACTGATTTCGCTTCGCTTCTTTATGGACTTAAAAATTTGTGATAACTCTCCAATATAGATAAACACGTCTGTTGCTACTATGTTATCGAAACGCATATTAGCCTGAGCTAAATAATTGGTTATATTCATACATTCGAGGCTATCGTACACTTTTTTTTCCCTAGCTTTATCAAGCATCATTGGAGATATATCAACACCTTCAAGATATTCACACCTGTCTTTTATTAGATTCCCTAACAAACCAGTACCACATCCTAAATCTAGGACAGCTCCGTAAGACCTTGTTTGGGTTTTTGCTAGTATTAATTTTGATAATTTTTCTGGAATATTGTATTCGAGTGCATTCACTAATGAGTTATCAAAATTTTTTGCATAACCATCAAATAAGTTTTTAACATATGCCAATGGAGCTGAAGGTGTTGTAATCCCCTCAAGAGCTGAAAGCATGTGTTTTGCATCTTCAAAATCTGATTTTGCTTCCAACGCTAATCTAAAATGCTTTTTAGCTTCAATATCTCTATTTAATTTTTCGAGTGTTAAACCCAAATTGTAATGAGCATCGGCATATTTTGGTTCAATTGTGGCTGCTTTCTGGTAAGAGATTATCGCTTCATTTATTTTACCCACGGCTTCGTAAGCATTACCCAGATTGTTTAGCATATAGGCATTATCCCCGCTATATGACAACGCTTCTTCGTAACTTGTTATGGCTTCAGTAAATTTCCCTTCAGTACTTAATATTACTGCCCGATTGCTATGAGCTTGATAAAGCTTAGGGTCTAAAATAATAGATTTTTTATAGCTTTTTTCTGCTTCTTCTAACCTGCCGAGCTGATGCAAAACCAGTCCCAGGCTATAATGAGCTGGCGCATAGTTTTCTTTCAAATCTATTACTTTTCGATATAAATTTTCTGCTTTTGAAAAACCACCCTGCTCAACATATATTTTTCCTAAACCTAAAAAAGCATTTAAGAAGTCTGGTTTTAATTCGATACACTTTTTATAACTCTCTATTGCTGAATTTAAATCACCTGAAGAATATAAGGCATGAGCTAAATTATACCAAATGCTGAAGGCTTTTGGCGCTAATTCTAAAGCTTTTTTTAATACCTTTTCTGCATCCCTAAAATTCTTAGTTTTTGAATAAACGATACCCAATATTTCCCAACTATTATAATCATTCGGAAAAGTTTTTATAATTTTTTTAGCTCTTTTTTTAGCTTCGATATATTTACCTTGATTAAGATTTTTCTTAATTTCGTTTATTTCTCGGTTTACTTGCATTTTATAGAAGACTCTCCTATCTAAGCGTTGAATTAATCAGGTTCAACTTTTACAATCGCTAAAC
>CACHMT010000023.1 GCA_902581005.1 uncultured Alphaproteobacteria bacterium | reverse complement strand
CCCTCCACTATTGCGTCAACCGGACAAGCCTCTTGGCAAAAACCACAATAAATACATTTCGTCATATCAATGTCGTATCGAGTAGTTTTTCTTGATCCGTCTTCTCTTACTTCTGCGTCAATCACAATTGCTTGCGCTGGACATATAGCCTCGCATAATTTGCACGCTATGCACCTTTCTTCTCCGTTAGCGTACCTTCGAAGAGCATGCTCACCTCGAAACCTCGGTGAAATCCGTCCTTTTTCATATGGATAATTTATAGTGACTTTCTTCTTGAAAAAATACTTAAACGCAAGACCTGATGCTTTAAAAAAGTCTAGCCAAAGTAAGTATTTCAAAAAATATTTTAATTTATATCCCATGTAATTACCACCTTGCGTAATTCAAAAGTTTGAAATGGGCCATAAAGGATACAAAAACTACCCATCCTAATGAAACTGGGAGCATAACTTTCCAACCTAGCCTCATTAATTGATCATACCTGTATCTCGGCACAAGACCCTTAATCAAGGAAAACACGAAAAAAAACAACAACATTTTGCTAAACATCCAGAAAAAACCGTCGGGTAAAGAAGGTACAGGTGATAACCACCCTCCGAAGAAAAGGATCGTAATCAAGGCTGTCATCAATAATACTGCGCTTAGTTCACCAATCATAAAAAGCAGGTATGGGGTTGAAGTATATTCAACTTGATATCCTGCAACAAGCTCTGCTTCAGCTTCTGGTAAGTCAAAGGGCGGCCTGTTCGTTTCAGCTAAAGCTGACACAAGAAAAAAGAAGACCATTGGTAGATGTGGTAGCCAGAACCAACTCAACATTCCATAATCACTTTTTTGAGCCAAAACAATTTCACTCAAATTAAGAGATCCAGCTGAAATAATAACCCCGATAATTATAAATCCAATAGAGACTTCATATGATATCATTTGAGACGCTGACCTAAGGCTTCCTAAAAACGGGTACTTGGAATTTGATGCCCAGCCCCCCATAATAACTCCATAGACTTCTAAGCTAGAAACTGCAAACAAATATAATATACCGATATTAATATTTGAAACCACCCAACCATCATCAAACGGGACCACTACCCATGCTATAAGCGCCAACACAAAACTTATAAGAGGAGCTAAGAAAAAAACCACTTTGTCAGATTCAGTGGGAACAATTATTTCTTTAAACACGTGTTTCAATAAATCAGCAAAACTCTGCAATATTCCAAAAGGCCCAACGACATTTGGCCCTCTTCTTAGCTGTAAGAGGCCCCAGACTTTTCTTTCCCCGTACATTATAAAAGCTAAGCTAGCCAATACACACAACATCACCAAAAAACATTGACCTACCACTATGGCTAAAATACCAATATTTGTTTCAAAAAAAGACATTTAACTTGCCTTTTTAAGATTAAGAGAATTTCTTGCTCTCGCTAGACTACCCATCGTTTTACTCGCTCTACATATGCTATTAGAGAGATAGTAATTCTTGACATATCCTGGTAACGGTATTTTTGAACTTAATTTCTTTTGCTTTTCGACAGCTTTCCAAGGCACCTCGATTATTTCACCAGGCTTTGAAATTAATGGCAACTCATCAAATAAAGCATTTCTTAAACCATTGAGATCTAGCCAATTTGGAACATAACCTAACTTTTCTGCTAGTGCTCGCAGAATTTTCCAATTTTCCTTAGCTTCTCCTGGGGGTTGAATAGCTTTTCTTGCATATTGCATTCTTCCCTCTGTGTTCACAAAAATGCCATCTTCTTCTAAATAACATGCAGAAGGAAGAATTAGGTCTGCCGAACCTGCGCCTCTATCTCCATGACTGCCCTGATAAATTACGAAGTTTCCTTGATCAACTTCTAACGTATCACAACCTAAGTTATAAATCGTCTTTGTTTCTTTAAACAACTCTTGTTTAACTTTAACATTGGCTTCGAAACCCAAATCTAATGATCCCACCGCACTTGCGTTTTGGTGCAGAACAAGAAACTTTAAATCAAACCTTTCTACATATGCTCGTATAGTGTTTAGAGCAGTACCTGCTACTTTGGAGCTTAAAAAACTGTATCCAACTAAAAAAATCGTATTTGTCCAAAAAGATTTCTTTGAGCCCATTTTATCAAAAAAGATTTGTAGATCGAAAAGAGATACTCCGAGCTCTTTAACATCATAGGTTAAATTTTCTTGAATGCCTAACCGATATACATCTGCACCGTTTATCCAAGCCTTCCGAATTCTTGCATTTACCACAGACGCCTCTTTTCTAGGATTAGTACCAAGAAGAAAAATATTCTTTGAATGATCTAAATCCTCAATTTTTCCATTGCCAACGTAAAAAGATCTTCCTTTTAAGGGGCAAGTTGTATCTAAATCTCCAAGGATTTTTGCGCTTCCAAGATGCTCGCTTAATTTACTTGCTGTATATAGAGCCTCCACATTCACTAGGTCTCCAGCCACAAACGTAGTGTTCCCATTTTCCATCCTCTTAGATGCTATTGATAATGCATCTTCCCAACTTGTTGGCATAAAATTACCTTCAACTTTTTTCAATGGTGTATCTAGTCGTTGGACTCTTACACCATCCCAGACAAATCTACTTTTATCTGATATCCACTCTTCATTAACAAGGTGATTTTCTCTTGGTGTTATCCTCATAACCCGATTCCCTTTTGAGTCTACCCTGATATTACACCCAATACCGTCCATCACATCTATAGTATCCGTCTTCTGTAATTCCCAAGGCCGCGCTGTAAAAGCATATGGTTTAGACGTTAACGCTCCGACAGGGCAAAGATCGATAATATTGCCTTGTAATTCACTATCTAAAGTATGGCTAAGATAGGTAACTATTTCTGAGTCCTCTCCTCTACCTGTCTGCCCCATTTGATCAATTCCAGCGACTTCTGTGGTAAACCTCACACAACGAGTACACGATATACATCGGGTCATATGTGTTGCTACTAAAGGACCAAGATCATAATCTTCCACTGTTCTTTTGTCTTCAGTGTATCTAGATTCACCCAATCCAAAGGACATCGCTTGGTCCTGCAGATCACACTCACCACCCTGATCACAGATGGGGCAATCTAACGGATGATTTATTAACAGAAACTCCATTACTCCTTTTCGTGCGTTTTCTACCATTTCAGAATTTGTTAAAACTTGAGGTGGCTCTCCATTTGGTCCTGGCCTTAAATCTTTAAGCTGCATTGCGCAAGACGCTGTGGGCTTAGGTGGACCACCAACAACTTCAACTAAGCACATTCTACAATTACCTGCTATCGAAAGTCTTTCATGATAACAAAAACGAGGTATTTGTATTCCTGATAGCTCACAAGCCTGAATGATGGTTAAGTTTTCATCGAAATCGTGAACTGTTTCATTTATCTTAACTTTTTTAGTTAACATTTTAATTTACTCTGCCGCTTGAATTGCTTTTTTTGATGAATAAGTCATTATTCTATCTTCGACCTCACCTCTAAAGTGTCTTATTAATCCCTGTATTGGCCATGCTGCAGCATCACCAAGCGCACAAATGGTATGACCTTCTACTTGTTTAGTGATCTCGATCAACATATCTATCTCATCAACAGTGGCATGTCCCTTCACAAGTCTTTCCATAATTCTCATCATCCATCCTGTACCCTCCCTGCAAGGCGTGCACTGACCGCAACTTTCATGCTTATAAAACTTTGACAATCTCCAAATTGCCTTAATGATGTCGGTGCTCTGATCCATGACAATGACTGCTGCTGTACCAAGCCCTGATCGTTGTTCTTTAAGCCAATCGAAGTCCATTATAGCGTCATCACAAACTGATTTGGGAATTAGTGGCACGGAAGCGCCGCCAGGAATTACAGCTTTTAAATTATCCCAACCTCCCGTTACTCCTCCACAGTGTTTGTCAATTAAATCTCTTAAAGAGATGGACATTTCTTCTTCTACGACGCACGGATTATTAACGTGCCCTGAAACTGTGAAGAGCTTAGTTCCATGGTTATTTTTTCTACCTAAGCCAGAAAACCAACTACTCCCTCTTTTCAATATAGTTGGAACAACAGCAATTGACTCAACGTTGTTCACTGTTGTTGGACAACCATACAGTCCTGAGCCCGCCGGAAATGGCGGCTTCATCCTAGGCATTCCTTTCTTTCCCTCTAACGACTCCAACAGAGCGGTCTCTTCACCGCATATGTATGCTCCAGCACCGTGATGACTGTATACATCAAATGCTATCCCAGTTTTACATGCATTTTTTCCAATAAAACCTTTGCCATATGCCTCAGCAATAGCAACCTCAAGTTGTTCTCTCTCTCTTACATACTCACCTCTTATGTAAATATAAGCTGCAGAACAGCCCATTGCTATTCCTGCTAACAAACAGCCTTCCAAGAGGCTATGTGGCTCATGTCTGAGTATTTCCCTATCCTTGCAGGTCCCAGGTTCAGACTCGTCTGCATTTATAACTAAATACTTTGGCTTATCTGCACTTTTTGGCATGAATGACCATTTTAAACCCGTAGGAAATCCAGCTCCACCCCGCCCCCGCAAGCCTGATTCTTGTATTGTTTTAATTATATTGTCGGGACCTCTTGCTATAATAGCTTTTGTATCAACCCAGCCACCACGCGACATTACTCCCTTCAGAGAGCGATCTTGAAAACCATAAATATTTGGAAATATTTTGTCTTTCTCTTTAAGCAAATTTCAGCCCCTATATCTTTCAATGGAAGCGTTCTCCCTTGACGATTTTTTTCTACTATATTTTTTTGTCATATTTAACGGTTCGGAAGAAAATCTTCCAATTCTTGAGCCAGGAATTGGCGGTTCATCAATCTCTATATCCGAGATAAGTTTTTCAAATGATTCTTTATCAAGATCTTCAAAATAATCGGACCCGATTTGCACTAAAGGAGCATTTGCACAACCTCCCAAACATTCGACCTCTTCCCAACTCATAGATCCATCAGCAGAAAGAGAATTTTGTTTTCCATTAATTCTAGCTTTGCAAACATCGATCAAGGATTCAGAGCCCCTCAGCATGCACGGTGTTGTCCCACACACTTGAAAGTGAGCCTTAGAGCCTGTAGGCTTAAGATGAAACATAAAATAAAAGGTAGCGACTTCCAAAACTCTAATCTCAGGCATATCTAAAAAGTTAGCGACGAATTCTATCGCCGGCTTTGAGACCCACCCCTCTTGTTCTTGTGCTTTCCATAATAATGGTATTACCGCACTTGCCTGCCTGCCTTTAGGGTACTTTTTCAACTGCGCTTTAGCCCATTTGAGATTTGTCTTTGAGAACGAGAATTCCTTTGGTTGATTTACTGAAAGCCTTCTAAGCATTATCTGTCAATCTCCCCAAAAACAATATCTAATGAACCCAAAATAGCTGAAACATCTGCTAGCTGATGGCCTCTAGTTATTCGTTCCATAGCTGAAAGATGTACAAATCCAGGAGCCCTAAGCTTCACTCTATATGGCTGATTAGTTCCATCAGACAAAATAAATACTCCGAATTCACCTTTTGGCGCTTCTACGCAAGAATAGATGCTACCTTTAGGTACTCGAAATCCCTCTGTATAAAGCTTAAAATGATGAATTAATGCTTCCATGGAGTTCTTCATATCATCACGTTTGGGCGGAGTGAACTTGCCTCTGACCAAAACATCGTCGCCAGCGGTATACTCTAATTTTTTGATAGCTTGCTTGATTATATTTACACTTTCTCTCATTTCTTGAATTCTCAACAAATATCTATCATAGCAATCGCCATTTTTTCCAATCGGAATAGAAAACTTATATTCGCTGTATGTCTCATATGGTTGAGACCGTCTCAAGTCCCATGGGACCCCAGATCCCCTTAGCATTACTCCCGAAAACCCAAGCTCGATGGCTTCTTCTTTTGACACAACACCAATATCTACATTGCGTTGCTTGAAAATTCGGTTCTCAGTGAGAAGACCCTCAAGATCATCAAGTTTCTCCGGAAAGCTTTCAGCCCAATCAAAAATATCTTCCAATAATTTCGCTGGAAGATCTTGATGCACACCCCCCGGTCTGAAGTAGGCTGCATGGAGCCGAGCGCCACTCGCTCTTTCATAAAACTCCATAAGCTTCTCACGCTCTTCAAAACCCCAAAAAATTGGCGTAAGTGCCCCCACATCCATACCCTGGGTTGTTATATTCAGCAAATGGTTGAGTACCCTTCCTATTTCACAAAATAGAACCCGAATATCTGAAGATCTCTTAGTTATTTTGATATCACATAGTGTTTCTAAAGCAAGACACCACGCATGTTCTTGATTCATTGGGGCCACATAATCCAGCCTGTCTAGATAGGGAAGATTTTGAAGATACGTTCTGGACTCCATGAGCTTCTCCGTGCCTCTGTGAAGCAATCCAATATGTGGATCCACCCTTTCCACAATTTCACCGTCAAGCTCAAGAACCATTCTAAGAACACCATGGGCTGCGGGATGCTGTGGTCCAAAATTCATCGTCAGGGTATTTTTATTATCTAGCATTATTCAATTCTTATTATTTTTTGTAGTATCTGTATAAAGGTTGGGATTTTCCCAAGGGCTTAGAAAATCAAAATCTCTGTAACCTTGAGTGAGGGAGGTTGGCTCATAGACCACCCTTTTCTCTACCTCATCATACCTTACTTCTAAATATCCTGTGGTAGGAAAATCCTTCCTTAATGGATGCCCTTCAAAACCATAGTCTGTCAAAATCCGTCTCAAGTCTGGGTGAGATGAGAATGTTATTCCAAACAGATCGAATATTTCACGTTCAAACCAATTAGCACACTCAAATACAGGTGTTACACTATCAACAGTCTGCTGGTCAGATACAGATGTAATAATCTTACATCTTTTATTTTCAGTCATAGACAAAAAATGATAAATTAGCCGAAATCTTTTTTCTTTTGCAGGAAAATCTATGGCAGTGATGTCGATTAAAGTGGAAAAAGAAAATCCTTTTTTTGATTTTAAAAAAGTTACAACGTCGACAATTGCATTGGGTAGAATGTCAAAGATAATATGGCCGTATTCTTCTTTAATGCTAAGCACGGAGTCACGTAAAGTGTCGCTTAAGTTGTTTTGAAAGCTTGTAATATCAGTCATATTAACGTTTCACAGTCCCAGTTCTTCTTATCTTTTTTTGCAACTGCATGATGCCATAGAGAAGAGCCTCCGCACTTGGTGGGCAGCCCGGAACATAGATATCAACGGGTACGATCCTATCGCAACCCCTTACGACAGAGTATGAATAATGGTAATATCCACCTCCATTAGCACAGCTTCCCATCGAGATTACATACCTCGGCTCAGGCATTTGATCATACACTTTTCTTAAAGCTGGAGCCATTTTGTTAGTCAACGTACCTGCAACAATCATTAGATCGGATTGTCTTGGGCTCCCTCTAGGTATTGCTCCAAAACGCTCGAGATCATAGCGAGGAATAGAGGTATGCATCATTTCAACTGCACAGCACGCTAAACCAAAAGTCATCCAATATAAACTACCGGTTCGAGACCAGTTTATAACGTCATTTACCGTTGTCAGAATATAACCTTTATTATTTATTCCGGCCAGCGATATTTCTTGGTCGTTAACAAAGTTATCGCCAGGAACATTTTTTGAAGTTGCTATTCCCACTCCAAAGCCCCTTTCCTCCATTCATATAAAAAGCCTATTGTTAAAATCAATAGAAAGAGCATCATCGACCAGAAACCCAGGGTTCCTATATACTGAAAGCCCACGGCCCAAGGGAAAAGAAACGCGACTTCTAAATCAAAAATCACAAAAAGTATTGCTACTAAATAAAATCTAACATCAAATTTCAATCTAGCACTTTCAAAGGGCTCAAAGCCACATTCATACGCAGAGTTTTTTTCGGAATCAGGATTAGAAACTGCTGCCAATAATGGCGCTACCATTAATATCAAACCAAATGCAAGCGATAGTCCAAAAAATACAACTAATGGAAAATATTCCTCTAAATACCCAGTCATGAAAGCCCCCTTGAATCACTTTATATGTATATACCCTTAAGGATAAGAAATATAGTAAAAATTTTTTTACCTTCAACGGTTAAAAAGCCACACCCCTTCAACTGTATAATTTCCAATAAATTTCGACCTAAGTCTCTATCACTTCCCAATTTCGGTCCGTATGGTGTCCCTAGCCTGCAAAGTCAAACCAGTAGAACCAAGGATCTGAGATAGTGTTCGGCTATATAGGGATAAAGGTTGCGTGGCCACAAAAACGATATCGTCCGGTCTCATTTCAAAAATATTAGCAATAGAGATTCTTGAAGGATCGGTGATGTCCAAATGATAAGCTTTGAATTTATCGCTTTCACCCCTAATGACATAAATTTGGCTAAAATCAGAAGTGACTTTATTGAGCGAATTTGAGGAAAATAGTACGTCAGACAATGTCGGCCGAGTCAAAGAGGCTATCCCCAAAGCGCTTTGAGCGCCAGTTTCGCCAACTAATAAAACCCTCTCCTTTTTGTATATTAGCCTTTCAACAAATATTTGATCATCAGGGAATAACCTGATTTTAGGATAACCAGATCTCATGATTTTTAAATATGATAAAACGTAAACTCTTTTATCTCTTTTCAAAATAATTTTACTGTCCTCGCCAGGTGAAGTTTTCAAATTAATAGGAGCAATAAGGCTTTTCTTCTTTGACCAAGTTGATATTAAAATATCTTTCAAAAATATAGGCTGATTGGTGTAAGGTATAGTGGTAGAGTTAGTGTCCTGATCTTTCGAGATTATATAGATCTTTTTACTGTTAAATTCACTAATTATTATCTCAAAAGAATCTGCATACCCCGACTCCAAAGCTTGTCTATAGACGGCGTCTTCCAGCTCTGCCTGAGTTAACCCTTCTACTCTTATTTTTCCTTGTCCCATTAACTTTATTGAGCCATCATCTGAAACTACGATTTCACGACTTAGGTACTGATCAGTATTCTCTAGAGTTTTTGATAAACGTTGCCCGAGAGTTATTACATCTCCTGCACCAATTTTATAGGGACCTGGATCTTGGTATTGAGGGATTGATTCAATTAAAGCGCTATCCTCTTTTACTACCTTCGCAGGCATCGTTAAGTCACCAGCTATTATAACTCTTCTTTCATAAGGTTTTTTATTTGCAATTCGAACATTTTTTTTTGTCATTGGCACAAGTTTGACTAAGTGCTGGTCTTGTACTTCTGTTCTTTTTTCTCTGGAGATTGTCTTGAGTTCAATTGGGAAATAAGCTCGGCCACACCCGTTTAAAAGTGATAAAACTATGAAAGTTGTGATAAATATATAATTCATTTCTATAGCACTTCGATTGTAATTTACTTTATCAAAAAGAAACCGGCGCAGGTACTTTTTTTGAGGCCAGTGTTTTCGACATACTTATTGATATCCTCTAAGGCAAAATTTCCTGCACTTCCTACTAGAATAAAAAAATCCGCTGAGAGTATCATTGAATTTTTAACATTTTGATCTATTCCCAGGCCCAGTGAAACAAAAATATGGTCAAAGAATTTTTCTTCCTTTGCTAACATTTGCGACAACTCCTTGGGGTCAGCGGGGATAGTGTTTTCAACAACCACATTACCTAGAGACAAACTAGTTTCACCACGCCACTGGGTAAGATCAACGATCTTGCTGGATTTGCGATAAGGATAAAGAAGATTATTGAAAATTTTGGATGAGTTTACAGAGAGCACTTTTTTACCTTGGGCCATGCATATACTTGCACAAAAAACATTAACCGGGTCAGTTGTAGTGCTTCTAGAATTATTTTTCCGCCCAATTTCAACTAAGCAGCCTATTTTGCCTTTATTGGCAATTTCCGAGATAAAAGATAAACTCACTCCTTTAACTTCAATTGCTTTCCCGTCCGATATTTTTTTCGATTTCAAATCATTGTGACTTAATACAACGGTATGAGGGAACTCATATAAATCCGATATTTGATTTATGCTGAATATTTTATTAGCATTTCTAATCATCAAAAAAAGCACACCTAAAACAAATGCCACCAACGCACTTAAAAGGCCAATTAACTTAATTTTAGGAGATGTTGGGATCTGTGGAGGAATCGCCTTTGAGTATATAGCCTCATACGCCATTAAATTCAACCCCTTCTCTAAAGCGACACCGTTTAGCGAAGCTTCAAGGTTTGATAGATAACTCCTATGAGCCGCGAGTTCGATGCGCAATATCTGAAAACTTTCATTTAAAGCTAGAAATTCTTGGCTTTTTTTCTCTCTCTCAGCGATACTTTCCTCTGCTACACTTAAAATCTCTTCTAATCTTAAAATTTCTCTTCTAATCTCATTATCAAGTCCAAACCTTACATCTTTGTTTTTGATATCTTTGTTTTCTAATTGCTTTAAAAATTGGAAAAAACCAGGTGAGACTTTGTAATAATCGGACACCCGATCCTCTAAGAAGCTGGGGTTTTCAAGATTAAGCTTGTTCTTAAGATTGCTAATTGAAGTCATCAACAATTGACTATCGTTTTCTAACCTTGCTATTTCTGCCAAGTTTCTATCAGTCTCAAACGATATATTATTTAGAGATTGAGAAATTGAGCCTGTGTTCATTCTATTTTTTAGCAAAAACAGATCGAGTTTTTGCTTAGCCTGCTCGGCTTTTACCTGAGCTTTTCCCATTGATGTTGACAAATAAGTCATTATTTCATCAAAAGAATTTTTCCGATTAGTTTTCTCATAAAGAAAAAAGTTATCTACAATTTTATTAGCTAAAGCCGCAGCAAAAAAAGGGTCAGTGCTCTTCACAGAGATTGAGTGGGCAGATGTATCTTTTTTTTTGTAAACGTATTTCTTCACATCAATCATGTCAGCAATACACTGCTTTCTAGCCTCTTCTATTTGTAAGTCCGACATTGGCACGTATGGAGAAACTCCAGTAAAGTTTAGTAGACCCGCTACTGATAAAATTCCAGGCGCTGTATAGTTAGATGGACAATGGGTATCTATTTTTTCCTTATCAATTTTGCCTATCAAAGATCCGATAAATTCTCGGCCCTTAATTATAGGAACAATTTCCTTTCCATCAGAACCAGCAAAGGCATTCGTTTCTGCAAGCACTCCTTTTAAAGCACTCGCTCTTAACTTTTCCAGAGACTGACTTTGAGGCTTTACTGAAGCGGCTTGAATTATTGCCTCTGCTGTGTAAATTCTTTCGCTATTCTTAATGAAAAATAACGAAAAAAAAACTGAGCACAAAACGAAAATCAGAATGGTTAGTCTGCCATGCCAAATCATAGAGAAGAAATCATTGATACTTATTTCAAGTTGATGAGATTGCAACTTCAAGCTCCGGAAATTAAAATATTTAACTTACTATCATTAAAAAAACAAATTCACAATTGTAGATATCAAACAAACGCTATTGTTATTGAATTTTTTGTCAGAACAATAACACTTGACTCGAAAAAGCTAAATAATTTCTTGCACAAATGGAACTTTAACATCTTGCTACTTATATAATAAACGTGAGCCTCTCAGACAAAAAATATAGTTTAGTTTCGACTTGTTAATTAATTTTTAATATAAACAAGGGACATCATTGTTCCATAAAATGGAGGGGAAACATCCACTATTTGCTGATTATCTTCAACTTGTTTTATGGCTCTAGCTACTTTAAGCACATCCTCTTTAGGGTTTGAGTATGGTGTTTCTTCGTAAAAAAACTGTTTTGCATAAATCGAAAAATTGTTTTCCTCAAAAAATTCATCAAAATGTTTTGGTGAAAAATGATATATGTGTCCTTCAGGTTCATGTTGGTTCCATTTTTCTTTGTAAATCTTGCTACAAATCGAGGCAGAATTTGGAGTGGAAGTTATAAAAATAAGTCCCTCATGCTCTAACAAGTCTATTGCTTTTTCTAAAATCAATTTGGGGAAACTTACGTGCTCAATTACACCTCTAAATATAATCAAATCAAACCTCTGTTCAGACTTAAATTCGATTAAATCTCCTTCCCATACCTCATGATATTTTGACGCAACTTCTGCTGCTTCCTTTCCATATTCTATTCCGAAGGTTTTAAATCCGGCTTCTTTAAAATAATTTAAAAACTCACCGCCGCTGCAACCCACGTCCAAAACATTTCCATTTTTAATAAATTGTTTTATAAATTTAAATTCAAGCAGGTACATTTTATGTCTATTTATTATCCATTCATCTACTAACTGATGTTTGCTAGAATAATAACTTGAGTAATATTTCTTCAGCCCCAAAGGAGACAGCCGGTTTTGAACGAATATAATTTCACAAGACGAACACACTACAGTCTTAAACCCTCTCACAGGTTTACACCAAAGAGAAAAGTCTTTACCTCCACACCATGGACATCTGTCTAATTCTTCGCGTAATTCTGTCATTAAGAAATTGTTAAAATAATATGAAAATATTTCCCACCAGAGTATATATCAAACAATTGATTTTAAAAGGTCTTTAAGAAAAAAATTTCCAGCTTTTCCATAATTTCTTTTACATGTGAAATAGAAAAGATCTGCAATAACACAATGGTAAACATTTTCTTTAGAGACTTTAAAATTTTGTTTGCTAAACAAGTTTTATAAATGCAAGGTTCAAATTCTTTTAGGAATAAAAGTCAAGTTGGTTATTTAGCTAATTTTTTGACTTTTAAAGCTATGTATTGAAAATCTCACCTAACGATAAAACATCATGATCCTCAGTACAGAGAATTTTATTCAAATAATGATCCCTATTCTCTTTTCTAAATTTTTTGTTTAAGACTTTCAGAAAAGTGGCCTCATTTCCAAAATTGATAAAAGTTGCTAAACCTAGGTCTACAGCCTTTTTATAAAAAGTATGTCCAAAATAATTAAGAATTAGAACTTTTTTTTCTATCATCATAGCTTCTAAAACAGCCGTCGAATAAGTTGAGACGAATATATCGCAGCCATGCAAACAATAATAAAAATCTGCATCAGAAATTAATATTGCGTTTGTGTTACCTGAGTCAATTATAGCTTTTTTAGAAATCTCTGGGTGGTGATCATCTGGATGAGTTTTAATTAGCGTTACAAATCCATCGTATTTTTTTACGGTACAAAGAAATGCTTTTTCATTTTCATATCTGATGCTTTCATTAGAAAACAAATTAGCTGGCTCACTTGCTAAAAATATTATTTTTTTGTCTCTTAAGTTATAACTCTCATTCAAAAATAAACTTCTTAAATATTTTCTGGAGGCTCTACTCGATGTTGTCATTAGTTTATTATTTAAAATTATTTTTCCTATTTCGGAGTTCAAAAATATTTTATTTTCATCCATACCCAACTTAACCATATTATTTTTGGATATACTTGAGCAAGTTATGTAGTAATCTGATGTTACAAAATCGTGATAATCTTCGAGAAGAACTATGTCTTGTACAAATATAGACTTAGCGCCTTCTAGCTTTGCAAATTGAATACAGATATTGTAAAAAGGATCATTTGGGAGGCCAGTTACGACGGAGCCTATTCTATATTTCGAATTAATATGATGCAATAGATCGATAAAGGATATTATCCCGCTCAAATTTTGGAAAAGCAGGAGAGCCAAATATTTTTTCAAGTAGGTGATCAGAGGATCTTCCTTATATTCTATCTTTTGTAATTTTTTTTCAATATTTAATGCAAATAATAGAGGTTTAGAGTGAGTTACTGGCAATGAACTCTTAATATAAGTTTTTTTAAACCTTGGCTCTGTTTTTGAAAATTGATTCAAAAACAGAACTCTGTTTTGTTTGTCCAAAAGCGTTGCTAATTTTGTAAAATAATTATTTTTATGTGTTTCAATACCAACTAACAAAATATTTTTCTGCTTCTTTTTATTAGCACTTTTATAGATGGTGCTGTCAATTGGATTCCGCACGAACAAGGATTTTATTTTTAAAATAGAAGTGTAAAAAAAGTTTGAAAAAATGTTGGTTATAGTCAACGAGATACTACCTCTACAGTCTATTCCGCTAGCATTTAACAATTGCTTGATTTGTTTATCCGAAAAAAATGTCAGGTGTCTATTTTTATTCTTGAATTTTTTTATCTTTTCAATCTTAGAAAGATATTCTATTAGAAAAATATCTAGATCCCTACGCATAACTCTCGCCAAGTTATACCCCTTATAATAAATGCCCTTATCATCGATTGCTTGAATAAATTTCTCAGAAATTACTCTCGCACTTTTTTGAATATCCACTATATCTTTTTCAATTTTTTCACACGCTAAAGAAGACAACTCTATAGCCTTTCGTGATGAACGCATTATTTGAACTTCATTATTTTTTTTCAGGAATCTCGGCAATAAAATACTTGTACGACCTCCAAAAAGAGGCAATGTAGTAATACCATCACTACTTCCTTTATAAACTTTTACATTCATATGATGCCATCTCCTTAGCCAGAAAAATATTCAATTAGATGTTTTTTGGCAATAATTTTGATAGAATTTCGTTATTCTGAAGTACAAAGTGTGTATCAGTAGCGTTTTCAACAACGATATTTTTTAACAAATCATTATTCACGCCTTGTTAACAGCAACGGGAACTTTACTTAAAGTCAACTTCTTGAATAATCGTCTTCATATCTAATGATATCATCCTCCTCTAAATAACCACCAGTCTGTACTTCTATAATAATTAAAAGTTCATCAGATCGATTTTCTATCCTATGTTTCTTCTGTCTTGGGATATATATAGATTGATTTTCTTCAACACATACGTCTTGTCCATCTAGATGAACATTAGCAACCCCCTTTACCACAACCCAATGTTCGGACCTTCGCTCATGACTTTGCAAGCTAAGCCTCTGTTTCGGATTTACACAAATTCTTTTTACGTGAAAATTATTTTCTTTAATGAGTGTATCAAAGTAACCCCAAGGCCTAAAATCTTTATTAAAATCGGTTGCTTGCGTTTTATTTGATTTTTTCAAAGCAGACACCATCTCTTTTAGCCCATCATCCGTGAATTTATTGGACACGTAAACTGCATCATCTGTTGCAACTACAACCATGTCACTTAAACCGACCGCAACGAGCTCTAAGTTCCTGCCCTCAGCTATCATTAAAGAATTTAAACAATTTGATGATGTAACTGAACCAATACTTACACTATTATTCTTATCTTTTGGAGCCTCATGCCACACTGACTGCCAGCTCCCCATATCTGTCCAACCACATTTTAACGGCACCATATAAATATTTTCAGATTTCTCAACAATAGCATAATCAATTGAAATCGACTTGCAATCACTCCAAGACCTCGCATCCAATCTATTAAATTCCAAGTCTTTCTGCATGTCTTTCATTGCAATACACACTTTTTTTACAATATCTGGTTCCAACTGCTCAAATTTTTTAACTAGCGAACCTCTATGACATAAGTACAACCCTGAGTTCCAAAAATAACTTCCTTCAGTGATAAATTTCTCAGCTGTCTCTCGATTTGGTTTCTCCGTGAACCGATCAACCACAAAAATATCAGAATTTTTTCCACTTATGGCTTTTATATAACCGAACCCAATTTCTGCTTTTGTAGGGTTAATTCCAAAAGTAAATATCTGATCTTCATTTAGGTGCTTACTTGCTTTCTTTACTGAACTAATAAATGAATTTGAATTTTTGATGACATGATCTGATGGTAAAAATAGGATTTGTGAATTTTCCGCAGCCAATTTTAGATATTCACACGCTGCAAAAAAAGTAGGAGCAGTATTTCTAACATCTGGCTCAAGAATTAATGAATATTCCGAAACGTTAATCTCTTGAAGTTGTTCTCTTACAAGAAACCTATAATCTTCATGAGTAAATATAATAGGAGGCAAAAACAAATTGTCTTTTTTTGTAGAAACTCGCAAAATTGTTTCTTGAAAAAAAGAGTTTTTCATTCCTCTAAATTTTAAAAATTGCTTAGGATAGCTCTTGCGTGACAATGGCCATAACCTTTCACCCACTCCCCCTGCTAAAATTACCGGGAAAATAGTTTCAGTTTCTAATTTACCTCCCAACGCTGATATACCTTTTAAATCCATTATATTTTGCTTCATCTTGGGAATAAATATTTCTAAGGTCTGCAAGATAAGCATTATTCATTTTTTTAGATAATAATTTTAGATCTAATGCTCTAAATTCGTTCCACTCTGTTAAGAGAATAATTAAATCACTGTTTTCTGCAGCATCGTATGGATTTTTAAAATGGTCACAGTCTTTAAAAATTTCTAATCCCACCTTACTTACCCTTGGATCCACTATCCTGACGCTGGCTCCATCTTTTAATAATTCGGGTATAAGTATAAGACTAGTTGCTTCTCTTACATCATCTGTATCAGGCTTAAAGGTAACGCCAAAAACACAAATTACTTTTCCCTTCACAGACCCTTTAAATAGTCTAAATACCTTTTCGACCATTGTTCGCTTAACTCGATTATTAACTTTCACCACAGCCTCAACAATTTTTTGGGGCGCGTCAAAATCAATGCCCGTCTTTATAAGGGCCTTAGTATCTTTAGGAAAGCATGACCCTCCAAAACCTGGGCCAGCATGAAGAAATTTTTTACCTATTCTTCCGTCTAGGCCCATTCCCCTGGCAACTTCCTTCACATCAGCACCAGTTTTTTCACATAAAGCAGCTATATCGTTTATAAACGAAATCTTAGT
>CACHMT010000022.1 GCA_902581005.1 uncultured Alphaproteobacteria bacterium | reverse complement strand
TAGATACAACATTGTCGCCAAAACCAGATTTTTGCTCTATTATTTTTGCCACCTTCTGGTTAGTACCAACGGGAACTGTGGACTTTATTACTAATAGCTGGCTTTCTTTCAATAAAGATCCAACCATTTCGGCAACATCAAAAACATCTTTTAGATCTGCAGCATTATCGTCTTTTCTGGGGGGAGTACCAACCGCAATAAATATTACCTCCAGCTGATCAATGAACTTACTAATATCTGTATCAAATGTTAGCCTCTTTGACTCCATCGTTTTATTTAAAATAACATCCAATCCGGGTTCATAGATAACTTCAAAACCACTATTTAACTTTTTTATCTTACGTTTATCGTTATCAATGCATACAACATTGTGCCCGAATTCTGCGAAGCATGCTCCAGATACGAGGCCCACATATCCTGTACCAATAACACCAATATTCATAAATAAACACTACTCAATTTAAAAAACCACCTTGACATTATGTCTGCAAATCATTTGATCTCATTCTATTCTATAGAATTATTCATCAAATTTATAATTTCTGAAACCTTTTTTTTTAATAAATAAGGCCCAGATTTACTCTCAACGTTTAGTCTAACCAAAGGCTCGGTATTTGACTTCCGTAGATTAAATCGCCAGTTATCAAAAGAAAAACTCAGGCCATCAGTATTATCAATACTTAATGCACTTTGTCTATAAAAAGAAAAAACATTGTTTATGACTTGATCAGAATTTGAAACGGTAAAATTTATCTCTCCACTGCTTGCAAACTTTTGTTTTCTAACTTTTAAAATATCACTTAATTGTCTTTTTTCTTTCCTTAAGAGCCCCAATATAATTATCCATGGGATCATTCCACTATCACAAAAAGCAAAGTCACGAAAATAGTGATGTGCTGAAAGCTCACCCCCATAAACTGCATTGTATTTTCTAAGATTCTGCTTAATAAAAGCATGTCCCGTTCTTGACTGAACTGATCTACCTCCATAACTTTTTACTGCATGTTCAATGTTATATAATATCCTGATGTCATGAACAATGGCACTTGATTTTTCTTTCTTCAAATAAAATTCGGCCAATAACCCAACTATGTACTCTCCAGAAATAAAATTGCCATTATCATCGAAGAAAAAACATCTGTCAAAATCACCGTCAAAAGCTATTCCTAAGTCAGCCTTTGTTTCAATAACTCTTTTCGCTGTAGGCAGGCGATTTTTTTCTTCTAACGGATTAGGAACTCCATTTGGGAAATTGCCATCTGGATCAAAAAACATTTTTTCGAAAACTACATCTTTCCAGTATTTTTTAAGCTCTGTTTCAATTAAATTAAATGTTGGCCCTGCTGCTCCATTACCACAATTCACTACCAGTCTAAGAGGTCTACCAGGAGATTTATCAACAAAACGCATCATTTTTTTAAGATAAGATTTTTTTGCTTCATCCTTAAAATCTACAACTTTACCGAAAATGTTTTTGTTTTCAAATGAAGAGTTTTCAGCAAGTAATTTTAATCTTTCAAATTCACTTAACGGATCTAGAGGTTCCGATTCAGACTTTACAAATTTAATGCCATTATAGTTTTTGGGATTATGTGATGCCGTAACCATCATACCCCCATCGAATTCAAACTTACTGGTAGACCAATATACTTCCTCCGTACCACAAAGACCTATATCAAAAACATCGACTCCTTCTTCATTTAAACCTCTAGATAAACTCTCCGCTAACTTAAGAGAAGACTTCCTACAATCTCTGCCTATAACAACTTTTTTTGCTTCTAAAACGAGCGCAAAAGCTCTACCTATCCTGTAAAAATTATCTTCATTTATTTCGATATCAAGCTGACCCCTAACATCGTATGATTTGAAACAAGTGAGTTGTAATTTCATTTTTTCTAAGCTTTTTATTTGGACATAAATTTAATTGCTTCAACAAAACCCTTTACAGAACCGCAATCAAATCTTTTCCCTTCAAAATAAACCGCTTCAACTAATCCTTTTACTGCCAATAAGTTAATCGCATCAGCCAGTTGAATCTCCCTATTAAAACCGCTCTCAACATTTTTTATACTTTCAAATATATTGGGGGTTAAAATGTACCTACCAATTGAGGCTAATCTAGAAGGAGCATCTCTAAAACTGGGCTTCTCAACCAAGCCAGCTACATTTCCATTTTTATCAAACGAAACAACTCCGTATTCAGATATTTCAGGGCCATTGACTTCCATAACAGATAATTTAATCTTCTGACTCTCTTCAAATGATTTGATAAGTTTAGAAACAGTTTGTTCTCCACCACTAGTCAGAAAATCATCAGCTAATAGCACAGCAAAAGGCTCATCGCCAATAATCTTTTCTGCACACAAAATTGCATGACCTAACCCAAGTTGCTCAGGTTGACGAACAAATACACAATCTATACCTTCAGGCAAAATATTTTTGATCATCTCAGCTTGTTTAATCTTCCCAGCCGAAATAAGTGCCTGCTCTAACTCGTGATTTGCATCAAAATGATCTTCAATAGCTCTTTTGTTTTTACCGGTTACAAATATTAACGTATCTATACCAGCATTAATTGCTTCCTCTGCTGCATATTGAATTAAAGGCTTGTCGATCACAGGTAAAAGTTCCTTCGGCATAGCCTTTGTTGCAGGTAAAAACCTGGTTCCGAGCCCAGCAACAGGAAATATTGCTTTAGAAATAATTTTTTTTTCCATGCTTGTTAAGTTATACAACGAAGATAAGACTTTTTTCAATTTATCTTATTCAAAAAACGTCAAGAGCACTATTAGAATTTGTTACTTAAGCATAATATACAAAACACGCAATAAACAAATTTAACTTGGAGTGACTTCTTATTTTAAAATTGAGCTAAATTTTCTACTGCAGCTCAATAAACAGTTGTTTAATATAAATAAAAACGAAAAATCATTAGTAGAAAATTAACTCTTGCTAAATAATTACTGACGTTAATTATCTATTAATAAGAACAGGTAGACAAGAGATGTTCAAAAAGGAAAATTTGTACAATTTGTTGCTTTTTTTAGCTAGCACGATAGCCTTATTAATCATTTTGGAGATATTATTACGATTTTTTCCAGTCAGTGAGGGGTTGAATTTTCAAGATGTCACCAAGACAAATCCTGTAATGCGCGCTCAACCCAGTAATATTGTAACTCAATCTAGGCATTGGAATTTTTATAAAGTTCAAAATCTGAAAATAAATAATTTAGGGTTTAGAAACGATTTTGATTATTCTACAAACTCCAAGAAAAAAGTTATCTCTATCGTTGGAGATTCTTATGTTGAAGCGTCACAGCTTAGTTTCGATAATACATTTTATGGAAAGTTATCAAAGAGCTTTGGAGAAAATGCAGATGTATTAACATTCGGATTTTCAGGTGCTCCGCTAAGTCAATACCTAATTTGGGCCAAATATGCTGTAGATAATTTTAAAGTTGATGAACTAACATTTGTGATTGTTGAAAATGACTTCACCGAAAGCATGTATGAAAGAACTGGTAGGTTTTTCGCTGGCTACCATTATTTCAAACCCTGTAATAATGGACAATACTGTCTGATATTAATAGAAAGAAAAAGTAATTTTCTTACTTCTATTTTGAAACAGTCTGTTCTTGTCAGTTATCTATATAGAAATCTTTTAGTTATGGAGTATGTACGACTGTTTAAATATAAATATTTTGAAAAAGCTCAATCAGAGAGCGGTAATAACCTAAAAAACTCCATAGGCACCAATGATGTATCGTTTGATTTAAAAACAGAAAGATTAGCCATAGATGTATTTTTAAATAAATTAAAGGAACTAGAAATTTCCGAAAAAAAAATTAGCTTCATCGTAGATGGTAGGTTTTATGAAAAAGATATTGATAAGACTTCTTTGTTTTATCTTTCACGTAATTATTTCATAGATGAGGCAGAAAAAAAGGGGTATCGAGTTTTAGATTTGAAAGAGGTCTTTAGAACTGATTACAGGAAAAACCGTAAACGATTTGAATTCGAATTAGATTACCATTGGAATGAACGAGCACACTCTCTAATCCATAAAGAGCTAGTAAAATTTTATAAAGCGGCAAGAATTTTTTAAAGCATACTTTTTCAGGAAATTTGCTAAAGTATCAAGAGATATACCAATTAGCTTAAGGACTTTCTTATTATGGAAAAATTAATTGATGAATACTTTAATGCATGGAATTTAAGAGATATAGATGCCCTCAAAAAGATTTTTAGTGATAATATTCTACTAGAGGATTGGGAAATAAAGGAAATAGGTCTGTCGGCAGTTATTGAAGCGAACAAAAAAATATTTAATGAAGTGCCTAACATTAAAGCTCACGTTCAAAGAATTGCTATGGGACATAATTGTGTGTTTTGTGAACTAAAAATAAGCATAAACGCTGAGGAAATAATTGACGTCGTTGATATAATAACAATAAAAGATGATAAAATAATGGAAATAAAAGCTTACAAAAAGTAGAAATATTTAGGGTTTTAAAATTATTTTATGCTCACAATCAGAAAAAATTTCATGCTTTTAGGTGTTATCATTTCGTATAACTTATTTTTTTTATTATTATTTTTTTTCGAAATAACTAGAAAGATTGTAATTACAAACGACATAATTGATTTTAATAAATTCCAATCGCCTTAATTAAGCATTTCTGTCGAAGCTAAAAAAGCAGCCATTAATAAATTTGCTTCACAATTCGGATGTTTATCTGTCAGAGATATAGTCATATTGTCTTTGGGCGCGTTTTCCACAAAGTAATCCTTTGGATCAAAAAATTTGATATCCATTCTTGTTTTTAAATGCCTGAAGTAAGATGATATAGTATCATTATTAGAGCCGAAGATATTATTTACATTTGGAAAATATGTAAAGTAAGCTCTGCTCTCACGTCCTTCTACGTGGTTAATTATTTTTTTTATTGAATTTTCTAAAGACATTATTTCTTCCGAATTAACGTCAGACCATAGCTCCCGAAGCTCATTTCTAAAGAAAAAATTCCGTAACAGTGGGATGTTGATCAACCCTTCTTTGAATAGAGTATAAGATTTAAATTTATTCATGTAATTATTTAATTTTTTGAGAGTTGTATTTGAATTTCTAAAATCTCCTTCAATTTGATTTGGATGGCAAAAAGAAGGAATAAAATTTTCTGTAGATTTATCATGCTTTTTTATTAACTCACAGTCAGATGTCTCAAGGCTTAAATCATTACTATAAAATGTAACTAAAATTGAATCATTCCTTAACAAAGGAATTTGCCTTACAATCTCCACATAATCTACGTGAGATAGACCACCAACACCCAAATTTTTTACTTCGTCATATTGTTTTTTATTTTTAAGTAAATTCCTAGGGAAGTCACGCCCAGACTTGTAGCAAGCTGCCCCGGCTGTAAAACTATCACCCACAACGTATAATGTTCTTGTATCTTCGGTGACAGCAGTATCTTCTGGAAAATTAGTTAAAAAATTATAATTTTTTCCATTAATTTTTTTGGAAAAGAAATCTTTGTAAAGACCTGATTTATAGTCATAGAATGCAAACAATTCCACTAACATGAGCCCTAGAATAATTGAAATTGACAATGTTATTAAATTTTTAAGCATTTTAATTTAAGTACATTTTAGTTTCATGTTGCGCTAAATAAAGAAAAGTCATAACGCTTATTCTCTAGCCATCTTTGCAAAATGTAGTAGTTCCAAAGTTTTTTCTGAAATGAGCTGTCCATAATTTTTTTACGAATATTACTGACAAAATACTTCTCTATCAAATTAACGTTAAATAAATCTTGAGCGCAAAGAAAATTTTTATCTAGGTATCTTTCTAGATTAGGAAGCTTGTTTTCAAGAAACCATTGGCCCAGCGGGGGTGAGAAACCTCTTTTTGGTAAATTTGAAAGTGAATTGGGTAAATAGCTCCTCAATAAATTTCTTAATGGTGCCTTGCCCAAACCTTTTAATCGCAATTGTTCTCGACTTAAATTTGAAAAAGCAAAATCAATGGTTTCGTGAGATAATAAGGGCTCTCTGACCTCTATTGAATGCAACATAGATGATCTATCGTTCTTAAACATTAAATTATCGGGTAGATAAGTATCGAAATCTAATCTAGATAAATCTCTTGAATTCCCTTTTTTCAAATTCTCATAAATAGCAAAATTTGTTAGATAATCTGGTAAATTTTCTATGTCCTTTACAAGCATCGCTCTAATAAATTCATCAGAAAAATTAGAAGAGTAGTCTATAATCTTATTTCCAATACTCCTACTTCCGCTCAAGTTCAGTCTCTTTATAAATTTATTGAAAAGATATGTTTGCTGATTATTTTTAAAATGAAAAGGTAAGGTGTGCTGTACTAGTTTGTCAAAGTTTGAGTATCTATTATATCCTAAAAATAGTTCATCACCCCCATCAGCACTTAAAAATACTTTGCCAAAGTCCTTACAATATTTACATAAAGTAAGAGAGGGAATGATACCAGTATCAGCAAAAGGTTCATCTATGTGTGGAAATACATCCCAAAAATCTTCTAAAGCCTTATCACTATCAAAATCAATAATGAAATTTTTCATTCCCAATATCGATGCAGTCTCTTTAGCTATATCTGACTCGTCTAACAAATTATTAAATTTAATAGTAAATGTAGCAATATCTCTTCTTCCTAGTTCTATTGCGCAAATAGCTGCAACAAGACTACTGTCCACACCACCAGATAAAAAAAGCCCTACGTCGACATCAGACACAAGCCTGCTTTCTACTGAAGTACATAAAACTTCTTTAAGAGACTTGGACTTGTTTGCTTGCTGGTTGAATTTAATTTTTCTGGTAACCCGTTTGATCCGCCCTCCAAGAAATCTAAACGCTTCAACGTTGCCTGCTTTTACTTTGCTGAAATTTGAATATGGAGTTAGGGGTGCCGGAATATAACCAAATTTAAAGTATAGAGATAAAGCATTGAAATCAATGCCAAAACTTTCACCCTCCTCACAAAACTTTAGCTCACTTCCAAAAGAAATACCCTTCTGTGATTCACTAAAATACAGAGGTTTAGCTCCCACTCTATCTCTAGCAAGAAATAGTAACTTTTTTTTGTCATCATAAAGAGCTATAGAAAACATACCTTCAAGCATATCAAAGATTTTCTCACCAAAAATATAGTAACCCTTTAGGATCACCTCAGTGTCTCCATTTGAGATAAATGAAGCTCCCATTTTTCTCAATTTCGCTTTTAGATTTAAGAAATTATATATCTCGCCATTAAATGTTAAATGAACATTCTTGTATCTCATTGGCTGATTAGATTTGTCACTAACGTCTATAATGCTTAATCTATGGTGGCCCATCTCAATATTTACATCATCTTTAACAATTTGTACGGCTGCAGTATTATCAGGGCCCCTATACTGGAAATTTGAGACCAGTAACTTTTTCTTTTCAAGTATGCTTGATATACGTCCAAAAAAACCACACATATTCAGATCCCTGTTTCAGGCCTCTCATTTAAAAAATAGAGGCAATTCTACAGATGACCTAGCAAATCCCAGCTTAAAATGCCTAATTGATTTTTCTTTATCGGTTAAGTTATCAACAAACTGCTTTTTTACTTGATCAAGAACTAGAAAGTCCAAGCCAATTTTTTTACAAAACTCAATACATAAGTAAATTGCTGTATGAGAATAATAGTTAGTCTTAAAGTCAGGATGATTTGCCCCTACTTGATAATATGCTCCTCCCCTTCCACATGAGACTAAGGTAGCATTAACCAAAGTATTGTTCTCATACAAAAAAACACAAAATCCGTATTTTTCTCTAATTTGTTTTAGTTGCTGCAACCACGTTTCCATTTTTCTTGTAACCCTACCCGCAGCTCTTGCATGCAGCTCACGAAACTTATCAAGCTGTTTTTCTGTCATATTTTCACCATAGAAAATCTCACTATGTAAAGCCCTAAGACCATTATTTATCAGAGATTTATAACGTTTTCTAAAATTTTTTTTAATATTTGATAAATTATCCGTTAAATCAACATAGCTGATTTCCCAATTAGTATAGCGGATCTTAAGATTATCGGCTAACCAATCTACATCATTTTTCTTAATTCCAAAAACAAGCAGCTCAACCCCGGTAACTGCGTCAATAAACGGCTTTAGGAAATTCTGAGTTTTATAAATATCAGTCTCAGAATTCCTTATATTAAAAAAGGCAGGTTGTTCTCCTAAAGAGATAAATGACTTAGATTCCCCAAGCTTGTAAACATCTGCAACCAAATCAAAGTCTGAATTGAATTGGTCAATTATCTCAAATTTATATTTTTGCCTTTGCCTAAACGTCACATAATTTCTTACTTCTCTCGCAATGAACGGAAAAATATTAGTAGAAACATTTCTATCTAATTCATCCGTCAAATAGTCTCTCCAAGTAAAATTTATAGTCGTTATCTACATAATGTCGTATTAAAAGTTGGAGCTGATTTTTTTCAATAAGACCCATTTGTAAAGCAGACTCTTCTACTACACCGAAATCTTGTCCTTGTCTTTCATTTAGTATGCTTACAAAATTGGAAGATTTTAACAAGCCATCAAAATTACCTGCATCAAGCCATAAAGTAGCTCTTGTTAACTCTAAAATACCCAATGCGTTTTTCTCTAATAAGTTATTTAAAACGTCAGCAATTTCAGTCTCATTTCTTTTTGATACCTTCAAGTTCAAAAACTCATCAGAATAATTTCTGTTAAACCTATATAAACCTGTTACAGCCTTGTTGCCCAAATCAATTTTTGGTTTTTCAGTTATCTTTAATCCTTCATTAGTTTGATGAAGAACCCCAAATTCCTTAGGGTTTCTAACAGTTTTTACCACCGTTAAATTGGGCGAGCTATCCTTTAAAATTTTATCAATGAAACCGCTACCAAAAAAAATATTATCACCCAGCATCACATATATAGTTTCAGCTTTTTCTCCCACAATTGCGTCCCGAATAGCACTTGGAATACCTTGTTCCTTACCCTGAAAAACAAGCTCAACTAGAATTCCCATTGAATTAATGTGTTTTTGTATATCCTTAAATTGTTTTATGTCGCTGTCATTTATAACTATTTTCACTCTTCTACAACCTAACATAATAAGATTTGATAGAGGATAATAAATCATCGGTTTATTATAGATCGGCAACAAATGCTTATTAATGAAATTTGTCGCAGGTCTAAGCCGAGTGCCCTTCCCGGCAGCACAAATAACGCCTAAAACACTCATTATTTTTGATCCAAAATATTGAACCCTGTAGGCATTATTCTCCCACAAAATGATTCTACTTCATGGCGACTCAGAGTTTTATATTTTCTTATGCAGTCCTCTAATACTGTCATATAAAAATCAATATTTTTTTTAGTTTGCTTGAAATTTGGATAATACCTGCCTGCTACCAATAACTCTTTTTCTAATGAAAATACTGTGAAAAAAGTACGGAAAATATCTGGTGCCTCAGGATGGTTGAAATACTTCATACCAGGCAAGCCACTAGTATTTATTTCAAAACTTAAATTTTTTGATAGCGACTTGATAGATTGCTCCCAATAATTACCTAACTCCGTTATGTATGTGTGAGTACTATGCTTATTCATATAGTCAAGCACAGCACAAGCTGCTCCTAATCCGGTTGCCTCAGTCCAATTTGTACTGCTTACAAACGACTTGTTAAAACAACTCATTATGTCGTGTGTGCCAGTAATTGCAGCAATTGGGTAACCATTCCCTATTGATTTAGCAAAAACATAGATATCAGGAGTGATACCAAGGGTTTGAGAGTAAGGTCCCTTAGTGTGCCTGAACCCACTACTGATTTCATCGAATACGAGAGGAATACTAAACTTTTGGGCAATCTTTTTAATCTCCAGCAGTAAGGTCCTATCTGCTTCTTTGCTCCTCGCAGGCTCCATCACTATTCCTCCAATAGGAATTTCTGACTTAATAATCTTTTGTTCCAAGTCTGATAGATTTTCACAGTCAAATGGCTCTGATGTACCGCATAATTCTTTTGGCACTCCAAATGGTTCAAGAGAACGAAGCAAATGATTGTTTAAGTTATTTATGTCGCCTAGATTTGCTGCCAAATACCAATCTGACCACCCATGATATCCAGAAAATAGGATTTTTGACTTTCCTGTATAACCTCTGCAAACTCTAACTGCTATAGAAACGGCCTCACCACCAGATTTGCAAAATCTCACCAAATTATGTTCAGGACAATAGTTTAACAATTTTAAGGCTAATGACTCTTCAAGTTCTGAGTTTACCGAAGAAGCAACCCCATTTTTTATAACCTCAATCACGCTCTTATCTATATCTTCATTCGAATACCCAAGCACGCATGCTCCGATACCACTTATACTCATATCAAGATACCAAACTCCATTTTTTGAAAGGATCATTGAGTCTTTTGCTTTCAAATAAGATCTAGGCCAGTGATCATAAGAAAACTGATCAAAGCGTTTACTCAGTAATTGACTATAGCCGGCTACTTTACTCTTAAAAACTTTTTTCAATTTCATTATACCTTTTTTCTAATACTTCAGAGACCCTCAAAGCTATATTAAAATCATAGCAAGGAAGCCTTACAAGCCCAAAAGAAGCAAGGTCAGTAATGCCCATGTTCTCGTCAAATTTCAAGTTATTTTTTTTTGCAAAGGGCGAACTGTGTAGTGGCACATAATGCCTAGAACTAGTTACTCCGATATCCTTGCAGAAAGAAATAAATGAGTCTGCAGCTTTTTTTTCTTTAAACATCAGCCAATAAAAGTGACCATTATTTGGCCTATCATTTTGCATTGCAAAAGCATACAAATGTGTTTTGTTTTCAAAACAATCGGAATATATTAACAGACTTTTTTCCCTGGTCATTTTATCAGAGCCAAAGAGAGCCAACGAATGTTTAAGCACGGCTGCATTAATATTCGACATAATGAAGCTCCCTCCTTGGGATACCAGAGAGTATTTGTTAACCTTCCCTAAACTATAATCATATCTATTTGTCCCTTTTTCAAATACCGTCTCACATATTTTTAAATAATCACTATTATTAACAACCAACAACCCTCCTTCTCCACAAGAAATATTTTTTGTGTCGTGAAAAGAAAAACAACAAAAATCAGCTTTTGAACCTATATGGTTATAGCTTTCTTCTGTTCCAAAGGCTTGTGCTGCATCTTGCAAGAAAATTAAACTATTTAGATCGCAAAACTCTCTATAAGCGTCCTCGTTGAAAGATGCACCAGCGTAATTTACTACCATAACAACTCTAGTTTTATTCGTTTTTAGCTTTTCAACTGATTTTAGATCAAGTATAAGATTTTGATCAACTTCTGCGAACACTGGGCTAGCGCCTGTTCTAAGAATAGCTGTAGCGCAGGACGCGAAAGTGTAAGAGGGAAGAATAACTTCATCTCCAGGTTTAAGATTTAAACTCATTAACGCCATCTCAATAGCTGCAGTCCCGGAATTTACTAAGAATTTTTTACCAAATGGTATAATCTGGTTAACATCGTCTAACACCGTTTGGTGATAATCTAGATGTCCGTTATAGTTATCCAAATTCATTAATTCGGAAGATAATTCATTCCAATTTATACTCTTTAATATAGATCTATTAAAGCCATACATTACCAGTTATCTCCAGAATTGTATTTTGAGTTTATACGTCTGACATCATAGTTGTTCCTAAGATAAGTAACTATATCATCGTATGATGGAAACAAATTCCTTTCCTCAAAAAAGTTAATAATACTCTTTATAACCAAATAATCTTCTGGGTTATCAAGTGTGAAGCGCAGATCAGAGTCGTTCCCTTTATTATAAAATACCCTCGATTTATATGTTCTTGTGTTTTGCCAAAATTGAAACGTTACATGTTCTCGATTTTTTTTACTAATTTCTTGTTTATTAGCTTTTAAAAGAGCATCAAGGGTAAATATCTCTACATCTGACCCATCAGAAAATCTTGATAGTGAGGGTGGAGCAGTATTGGCAAAATAATCAATTTGATTTGCATTAAATTGTTCAATCATTGTCTTGATGATTGTGGGGTCAACTAGAGGGCAGTCCGAAGTCACTCTAACTATAGTTGAAAAATTGTAATACTTCGCGCAATCTAAATAACGAGTGATAAGATCAAGCTCATTACCTCTAAAAACCGGTATATCATTTTTACACAAAATATCCGCTAGGTAATCATCGCTTGGCTGATCTGGTATTGCGTACACTATAGGTTGATCCAGATACTCTCTCAAACGATTGTATAAATATACACATACCGGAATTTTGTCTTTACTTAATGGCAAAAGTACCTTCGATGGCAATCTCGATGAACCAAGACGCGCTTGAATTATAATTCCCTCTTTCACTTAGTAATTTTTGCGCCTGAATACTGAAGCGCCCTCTTCAACATTCTTTATACCAAAAGAAACTTCTCCAATATACCGCTCCGCATTTCGTATACTCTGTATCATTTTTTTCATCCCCTTGGGTCCCAACGAAACTGCGGCGTCAACACAATCAAAATCTTCATCCAACTTAAAATGCTTTTCAATAATTTTAGCACCAAGACCAACAGCCAGTGGTGCAGCTTCAAAGTCGTTCGTATGACAGGAATAGCCAATTGTATGTGAAGAAAACTTTTCTTTTAACTTTGTAATATTTGCCAACCTTGTATCATCTACTGGTGTGGGATAACTAGAAACACAGTGTAATATGCCCAACTCGCTGCTTTTGTGTTTAATTATATTTACAGCAGTTTCAATTTCAATAACGCTTGCCATTCCTGTAGAAATAATAAAGCTTCTGGTTTTTTCTGAAAGCTCTTTCAGCAGACGATTATTTAAAACGTCAAAACTCGAAATCTTAAACAATTGAACGCCCAAAGAGTCTAAAAAATTTATTGCACCTAGATCAAATGCTGTAGAAAAAAAAACTATTTTCTTTTTATCACAATGGTTTTTAATCTTCTCAAAATCTGCATAACTCAACTCAAGCTCCTTTAAAAGCGGAAATAAACTCGAATTCCTATCTTGTATTCTTGTTTCTGTCTTATATGTTTGGAACTTTACTGCATCACAGCCAGAATCAACCGCTTTATTGACATGCTCTATGGCTAAATCAACCCTACCCCGATGATTAAGCCCTATCTCAGCGATAATAAAAACGTTATTTCTTCTACTAAAATATTTTACCACGCTGTATAGCCTCCATCTATAAATAAATTTTGTCCTGTAGTATAAGATGCCGCCTCTTCATTTAAGAAATAAATGTATCCTCCTACTATTTCTTCATTTCTAGCCATCCTTCCTAAAGGAACTTTATAGTTATACAATTTTTGGAATTCTTGACCTTGTGGCTGGTCCTCATTTAATATTCCACCCGGGCTTACACAGTTAACTCTTATACCCTCAGTAGCTAGGTGAGCAGCGAAATACTTGGTCATTTGTACAACTCCTGCTTTCGTTGCACCATACACTTCAGGACTCATTCTATCAAGATCAACATAATTTCTATAGTCTGAACTATTGACCCCAAAAATAGAACCAGTATTTACTATAGATCCCTTAAGAGATTTATTAGATTTCCTGAATTTTACATAGTTTTTTATAAAGTTAAAAGTTCCGAAGAGATTTACATCAACTACTTTCAAAAAGTCAGTTTTTGATCTTTCCAAATAGTGTCGAAATGTACTAATACCTGCACAATTTATCAAAGAAAAAATTTGAGCTTTTTCAAATTCAATACTTAAAAAAAAATTTTCAACAGCTTTCTCATCGCAAACATCTAAAGAAACATGGCGAACAGAATTATTCTGCTTTCCTTCAAATGAATAGTCGTTCAGATCAATGCAGATTGTCTCCCAATTGTCTTCATGGAGTTTCTCAATTAAAGTATTGCCAAGCATTCCAGCTCCACCAGTTACTATTACACTTTTTTTAGCCATCAAAACCCATAGTTTTTATCAATTTAGTAATAGATAAAAGTTGTTTAATATTTTTATAGAATTCGATCGTAATGTAAAGCAAATCAACGCTCAAATTAGACATAATATATTCTATCTGATCTTTATCTGGCAGCTCGTGTGCATCAAAAATTTCATTATCATTATTGTAACCATATCCGCTCAAGTGTACCTGTTTAAGCCGAGCCAAAGGCAAATCTCTCACATAATTAGAAAATGACGTTCTCTGGTTTATTGAAGATATGTACGCATGAGCATAATCAAACAAAAAAAGAATTTCATTAGTATTTACTACCTCTGATATGAACTTCGGGTCCGTAACAATCTTGTAGCATTCAGCCCCCAAATCGTTATTGTTCTCTACCAAAATTTCAATTGTAGGAAATTCTTTCTTAAAAAAAGCCACATTAATTTTACTATTTTCTAATAAGTGATTTTCTGGCAGCGGCTTACCAATACCCTTCGCAACCCCATTTTCTAGAATATATTCCACATTATTTGTGACCATATGAAAAGAAACAAATTGAAGATTAGGGTATTTAGAGATTGTTTTTTTCAAAGACTCTAAATTTTTTTTTGACCACCCTTGTGTTAACTCTAATTCAGAGTGGTAAAATTTAACTAACTCATTATATCGTTTCGAATGTTCTATGTCTCTGGCCTCTAAGCCATTACTTATCTTAACTAGATTCTTAAATTCATCCAATTTGCTGAGGTGGGATAGCGGTGTTATGATTTTAAAATTCATATTTTCTTCGCTTGTCTATAAAGAAATGCCCTGCAAATAATACCAGAGTGCAAAATATTATTGTTGGAGAGAAAAAATCGCCTCCTCCTATCGCCCAACATACTGGCATTTGAGCAATATAAAAATATATTAGGGTAATAAGAGGGCTATTTTTTTTAGACTCCGAATAGAGTACATAAAAATATAACAAAAGTGAAATAACTCCTAGCAAGCCGCAACCTTGCAAAATATCCATCAAGAATGACTCGGAGTGTCTATAGGAAGTCAAAAATTCCCTAATGCCAAAGTCGTTACCTAAGCCAACAAAAAACGCGAATGGATTTTCTCTTATGTATCCAAAAGTATCCACAATCCTTTGGAAGCGTCCAGTTGACAAAAGATTAAGGTCACTACTTAAAAATACTCGTTCAAAAATTGACACAAATCCTAGATAACTAATAAATAAATCGAAGGCTATTAAAAATAAACCACTAATAAGCAAAGCTAAGAAAAATTTTGACAAGCTCCTTTCCTTACCATTCAGTAAAAATAAAACAAATACACTTATCAAGGCTGATGCCAACCCGCTTCTTGAAAGAGTGAGTACGGGTGTTAAAAACAAAGCACCCCATGCAAGAACCTTCATTTTTTTTTCTAAACCAAGTACATATGTCAAGTGGAATACCAATACTGCCCAGCTTGATAAAATTATGCCTGAGGCACCCATGGTCTCCAACCAGTGGAACTGAGTGGGGTTAAAGGTCAATCCAAAAATTGGTATCAACTTATATCCAGTTTGATAGTTGGTTAATATATCTAAAGCTGAGGGTGTTCTTTTTAAAAAATAATAAACAAATATGATAAAAGATATAATCCAGCATAGATAAAAATGTCTTATTATTAGGTCAAAGAAAACATCTCTTGCTGGTGTATTTGAGAACTTAGTTAGAAAAAAAGTTATTAAAGAAATATAGAGAACTATTCTTAAAAAATAAACTATCCCTTGAACAGGAGCAGTCTGAGCATGAAAGGCAATTATTAAGCTAGAAAAACAAAAGAAAATAAAAGAAAATAAGAGAAAGGATATTATTAAATTGCTCAGCTTTTGTTTTAAAATAAGTCCAAAGTTTGTAACTATGTATATACCTAAAAATATTTCCCCAATTAAAACTCCTTGTGAGCCCGCAACGCTTAGCTTTGGAAACAGCAAAAAATTCTTCAATACGGAATCTATCAATTTACTAAAAAGACTAACCATTTCTCAAAATACCTTTATGGTAGTCGTCTAATTTCTTAGCATTATCTTTCCAATGATACTCCGACAATACAGAAGCATGAGCGTTTTTGGAAAGATATTCAAACTCATTAATGTTATTGAATACTTTAATTATTTTCTCAGCGGCCTCTTTTTCTTTATTAACAGCAATTAAAATGCCTGAATTTTTGCGTACAACATCAATATGACCTCTCACTTTTGTAGCAAAGATAATGCAGTCTAAATACATCGCCTCAATTAATGAAGAAGGTAATCCTTCTCTGCTTGAAGTTGTAAGGTAAAACCTTTTGGTTTTTAAAACCTTTAGAGCATCTTCTCTTTTCAAAGAGGGCTTTATAAATACATTTTTTTTGAGCCCCATACTCTTAATTTTATTTTCTAAAAAGGTTTTATATTTTTGGTTTTTTTTTGTGCTTTCCCCATAAATTTCTATAGTGAATTTGCAAGTTTTCTTTAATATTGCGGCAGCAATGTCTAATGTAAATTCTATATTTTTCTCAGGCGAAATCCTAGTTAAGCAAACTATATCTAAATTTTTATCTTCTAATTTTTTTTTACTATTTTTACCTCTTATAGCTATAATCTCGTCGTCAATCACACCGTTAGCAATCACCACTACTCTAGGTTTTATCCAAGGCATGAATGAAATAACTTCATTCTTTTCAGAGTTAGATACACATATATAGCCATCATTCACCAGGGATAAGATTGACTCAAATAAAAAATTTAATAACAACTTAAAGCCAGAAAATTTTGTAAAACCTCTGAATGTATAAACTATTTTTATTTTCCTATTAAAAAACAATTTAATAAATAATCCATAAACTGCCCCTCCTCTTCCCTGCGCATGAATTATCTGGTAATTCTTTTTTTTAATGACATTCGATAGTACCTTTAGTGATATAAAACTTAGCTTAGACAAGTTAATATCAAATATCTCCATTTTATTTTTCAAATCGGTTGCAAGATATTTATTCGTAATTTTTGCTGCAATATCATGATTATTTTCAGAGGTTTTTGAAGCTCGTATTGTATTAATTGACCCACCTCCAGTGTTTAGTTGTGATATAAGATTTAGAATTTTTATCACTTTTTACACACAATTTTTGTAAGGTTTGACATAGACTTCGTCAGATTATGCTTATTCAAGATAGTATTCTTTGCTTTATAAAACTCAGCTGGTGAAATGTCTGAAATATTTTCAAATTCAGATACTATAGACACCTCATTATTGCAGAACCGTATTGCTGGGAAACAATCTATAAGATCTAAAAGACCATTTGGTCCTTTCAAGCATATAACTGGAATATTATAGCTAATTGCTTGAAGAGCAACATTTGGGAATCCCTCGTAGTCTGACAAAATAACCAAGCAATCGAACTTTTTTTTCTCAAACACAAATGGATTTGGATCGAAGTCAATTGTTTTGACAAATTTTGAATAGTTCTCTCTTTCAATAAATTGACAGAAATCAGATTTCATAGGGCCATTACCGAAAATATAGAACCATACTCTGTTATTACTTTCACTAACTAACCTTTTTAATTTTTCAATCCCTTTATATTGAACAAACCTACCGACAAACAATACATTGAACTCAGAATTTTTTTTTCTCTTTTTTTTGAATAAAATTTTTTGTTGGCATACCTGCTCTTCGATTGGGTTAGGTACTATATTGATAAGACTTTTTCTCAATCTATAGTTTTTGATTAAATCTTCGCTCATTATTTTGGATTGACATATTATGCAATCCAACGAGTTATAAAGATGCCGGTAAACCAAGCTATAGATAAAAGGTAGCCTTTGACGCTTATTTCTTTCACTAGCAATACTACTTTCTCTAACAATGACCCTATTGGTTATAAGGTTTGTATACTTTAAAAAAGCCAATAACATATTTATCTGCGAAATACTTCCATAAACATTATAATTATTATGGCTGCGCACAAATCGAATAATCTTTAAAAATGCTTTTTTGGTAGAGTTAGTATTTAGTATTATTGGATCTATACCTAACGATCTATATTCATCGATTAAAGTTCCCCCACTCAAGGAAACTAATTTAATTGGAATGAAATTTTTTTGTATAAGATACTTTACAAAAACGAGCAGATTTTTTTCGGCCCCTCCACTTTCTAAAGACCCCGCAACTATAATCAAGCCTTTTGCTTTAATCAATTTTTAATAACCTTTTTACAAAATGTAATAACCGTAGTGATTTT
>CACHMT010000021.1 GCA_902581005.1 uncultured Alphaproteobacteria bacterium | reverse complement strand
GAAGAGTAAGATTAATTTTTGAACAGCTAGAAATTAACTTAGAAAAAATTATTGTTAAGCATCCACAAACAGATTTTGTGGCTTATGGGAAAGTGGTTCAATGCTTCATGATCCTTTCTGATTCATTAGATTTTCAAAAAGGAGAAAGTCTAGCGGAGCAATTGAATGAGCTATATGATTATTGCGTAAGAACAGTCAAAGGATATCTTACCGAGAAAGATGTAACAAAGTTGGAAGAAGTGTTATCAATAGTGAATCAACTTTCTGAAAGTTGGAACAGTATTGAACCAAAATAATTTTCACAGCCAGACTTTTAAAAGATTAAGTTTGGCTGATATATCGCAAATTTAAAAATTGCTTTCTTATTAAAATTTGAAATTCAATTAGTAAGGGATTATACTCTCTCATATTGAGGTTTTGGCATAAAATATAATAATTTACATATGCCTTAATAACGGGAGATAGCGTGAGCAATTTTTGTCCACTTTGGATTGCTAGCATAGTGACTGCGCACTCGGCCATGGATTATTTGACTGGCTCAAGCCCTCTTGACGCCATCACAAAAAAGTATGCGCGCGGGTTATCATCTGAGTATAATGAAGTCCATCCAGGATATATTTCCTCCATTGCAGAAGATAAATTACGAACATTATCCGAGATTGAGGCTGCAGAAAATGCGACATTAATTTTAAATGCTTATATTTTTAGACGGTTTAAATACCACAGGGATAATAAACCAAGGAAAATTACGGGTATGTTTAAATCGGAATTTAGTGGAGCAAAGACACCACTCCCTGAGGAAAAAGAAATGGTAAAAATGTTTAAAGCATTTATTTTTAGTATCCGATCTAATGTTTACAATTATGCTCCAACCAGTTGGAGTATTATGGAAGAACCTGAAGCTTCTTGGCTTGGAGAATTGGTCGCCGAACCAGCCTCTATATTTGACGGATTGTGATTTTCCAATAGACTAAAGGTAAACAATTGGCTTTTTTATGTTTTGGAGAACTATCAATATAACTTTTCAGGTTTCTGTTACAGGGATAGTGATAGGAACAATAGTATCTCTATGTTCGATCGGCTTTGTTTTTGGTGTTCAAAATGCCTCTAACTTCAGAACAAGCTTTGGCTCATGCCTTTTTGACGTCGGGGGTTTGTGCTTTAGTGTAGCACCTTTAATTTTCCTTTTTATTACAGCTACAATTATAATAATAGTAAAGAAGTACCTCAATATAGCTAGATACCACGGGCCAGCAGATGTAATCTTAAGCGCACATAGTAACGGTACAGATTTAGACGTAAAAACAGGATTTTTATCTACTTTTGCGGCCTTTGTGTCAGCTTCAGGTGGCGCTTCGGTTGGCCAATATGGACCATTGGTTCATCTCGGTGGTACTATCGGTTCACTTATAAAAAGATATACCCAAAACACGCTTACGAGGGATGTGTTTATTGGCTGCGGTGTAGCGGCGGCGATCTCGGCTGGGTTTAATTCACCTATTGGCGGTATGATTTTTGCGCATGAGGCAATTCTAAGACATTTTTCTTTTAGAGCCATCGCTCCCATAGCGATTAGTAGCGTGGTGAGCGCTACGATAGCTAATCAATTTTTTCCTTCAGGGATACTTTTTCAAAATACAGATGCGGATATCGCAGTATTGCCTTCCGTAAGCATATCTCTTTTGTTAGGACCTATATGTGCAATTATAGCTGTTGTTTTTATGAGAGGATTGTTATCGCTTCAAGCAAATTTAAATAAGATATCGTCTTCAGAAGTTCAGAGGATCTATATAGCGGCACTTATCTGTGGTTTATGCGGAGGAATGATACCTGAAATCTTAGGATTGGGTGGTGATACAATTGAGGGAATATTAGCAAATTCATACTCTTTAGCGTTTTTATTTATTATACTGATTTTCAAATTATGCGTAACAGTTGTTTGTTTGAGCATGGGTTTTTTTGGAGGCGTATTCTCGCCTGCGTTAGTTTTGGGCGCAAGCGTCGGTGCAATTCTCACAGCAATAGCCTCCCAAGTTGGGATCAATATACTAGGCGATTCCCTAATTTTGGCTGCAATGGCCGCTCTATCAGCGTCAGTGATTGGAGCACCTATCGCTTCTATTGTAATTATTTTTGAGCTAACCCAGTCTTATGATCTGGCGTTCGTTGCCATAACTTGTGTCGCTAGTTCATGTGTTATAAGTAACGTAATATTCGGCCATTCCTTTTTTGATAAACAGCTGCTCAATCGAAATTTTAAAATCAGCAGAGGAAGAACAGAAATCCTATTATCTGAAATCACTGTAAAAGACCTTTTAGGGAAAAATGACTTTCTCAAAGTAAAATCGAATATTTTGAGGAAAGAGTTATTACAAATGTTTGAAAAATCAGAATTTACAGAAGTGTATTTTGTTAATGATAATGGGGTTCTTCTCGGCAAAACAAAGGTAAATGCTTTGTTACAAAAGAAAAATACAACATTGATAGAAGATAGGTCACCATTGACGTTAAATATTAACCTAGATGTCTCTGATGCAATAGTAAAAGTGAGTAACTTTGTAGGTGAAAGCATCCCGGTGGTAGATCACGATGGTAAACTTGTGGGAGTTTTGAACGAAGCGGACCTTTTCCTTCAGTATCTAAAGGTACAAGACGCTATTTCTCACATAGAAAAAGACTAATTTAAGCGGAAATATCCACAGATTGCTGCAACTCTGTGTTTTGATCGGTCATCATAGCAATTGCGTTAGCATTATTCACTGACATTTCAGAGTCACTTTCGTCAATCTCGTTATTTGGAGCAATCTCGATGTCGGCAACTCTAGCCTCGAGCGCGCGTTCCGTCGTGAGTTCCAAAGGTCGAAAATTTTCTAATGCTGGTCTAAGCTGCGCCCCAGATGTTATATTGTTTTCGATTGGTGGCCTTAGTTCTGGTGAGCCTGCATTAGAAAATGCATTATTAGCATCACTATCCATCACTCTGGGCGTCACATCTATTACATCGTCCATCACATCGTTATCTGGCATCGAACTTGCATTAGATACAGCAGCATTTCCTACAGACCTGTTTTGCACAGGCTGTAGCTGTGGAGCTGTAGAGTTTGCAATAATAGAATCAACCATGTTGCAAACGTACCATAACATGAGCAAGAAAGCAACATTTTACAATTATGAACAACAAAATCGCAAACCTATACAAGAATACTGATACAATAAAAGCTCCTCAAACAGATAATCCCAGAGCCATGCTTATCACAATATTTGATGAACTGCTAAACTCCATTAATGCCTTCCAGTCTAATATAATTCCTTCGTCTGATACATTTAGAAAAAAATCTTCAAGTTTTTCAAAAGCACTCACGATCCTGTATACGCTACAAGGTAGTATTGATTTTGAAAAGGATTTAGGAGTTGCAAAGAGCTTATTTCAGATATATGAGTACACAAGAGTTGCGCTGATTGAAGAATTCAAGAGCTGTAAAATTGATAGGAGCCTCAAAGCTGTCAATGCGTTATCGGAAATAAGAGAGAGCTGGAGTAGCATAGACTAGAGGTCACCATGACTACGATAAAATTCGCGGAAATATCGAAGCTGAAAGATGAGATCGATCATGCTCTTGAAGAAAATAATTTTGAAGAGCTTAATAATCTTTCAAATAATCTAGAGGCCATAGTGAAAACGTTAGTCGAAGACAAAGACACTGCACGTAACCTCTCAAAAAGCGAGATTAATGTGCTTGTTAAGCTACTTGAAGATGTTTCTCGCTATGAGGAATTAACTAAAAAACGATTTAAAGACTATACGTACGGCGTATCAAGAAGTCGGAAGATGCATGAAGCCTACAAACAAAGTCCTCGCTGATTTTTTTATTTTGAAATTCCATATTTCTTCATTTTCTCGATTAGAGTTGTTCTTCTAAGTTTTAAAGCATCAGAGGCTTGACTTACCATTCCATCCGTCTTTTCCAACGCCGCTTCGATCATAACAATTTCTATTTCGCTAAGATGCCTCCTCAGATCCATTTTATCAAAATAAAGAAACCAATCCTTGTATTGCTCTGGTTTGGGAAGAGGCAGGTTGGTGACCTCTTCTTCTTCTTTATCAATGGACTCCACCAAGTCAGTAGATGCAGCCCATAACTCGTCTTGTTCCTCATCAGGGTCAGGAACTTTCAGTCTTAGAAGATTTTCCTTAACATTTTCTCCAGACACCGATCTGTCGTTAAATAACACAGATGCTCTTTCAATCACATTCCTTAACTCTCTTACGTTACCTGGCCAGTTGTAATTTGATAAAACCTTTATCGCATCTTCACTAAAGTTGACATTAATTTCTTGGCCAGAAAATTTCATCTTCTCTATAATTCCTTGAATCAGGATAGGAACATCTACTGTTCTCATAGCTAGGTTTGGCACCTCTATTGGAAACACATTTATCCTGTAAAAAAGGTCAGCTCTAAATTCCCCCTTTTCTACTTTTTTATCTAAATCTTGGTGGGTTGCACATACCAGACGAAAGTCAACGTCTATTTCTTTATTTGAACCCACTCTCTGGATCTTCCGTCCTTCCAACACCCTCAATAATTTGGATTGCAAAGGTAAGGGCATGTCTCCTATCTCATCTAAAAAAATCGTTCCATGATTTGCTTGCTCAAACCTTCCAGCTCTTGCACGATCTGCCCCAGTGAAGGCCCCTTTTTCATGTCCAAATAGCTCAGACTCTAAAAGCTCCGAAGGAATAGCGGCGCAATTTACTGAAATATTGCTTCCTTTCCTCCCTGATGCCACATGTAAGGCCTCTGCAACCAATTCTTTCCCCGTACCCGTCTCTCCTTGAATTAAAACAGTTGTAGCGGAAGCACATACCATCTCAATTAGCTTTTTCATTTCTTTTATTGCTAATGAGTTTCCTAAAATTATTTTTTCTATTGCCTGCATATAATATTTTGTTTTCTCGTCAAAATTCTTACTAACACTAGCACAAAATTAGAAAAGATATAAGTAAAAAGTCAAAAATTTGAACTACCGTCTATAAATAAAAAAAATAGTTAAATAAAAAATTCAGCAAAAAAAGTCAATTAATTCAATATGTTAGTTATTAATTGCTTTTAAAACATCTGTTTGGCTTACTTTTTGCCTTTATCAAAACGTCATAGGAGATTTAGGTATGTTAAATGTTATAATAGAAACCGAGAGGTTCCCCTTCTCAACTAGGTTAAAAGAAATTCTTGAAGAACGACAAGCAATTGTTGAGTATACGGGAAACAATGATGTAGCGAGTAATAACAAACATCCTTCTAGAGAAGCAGAAAACTGTTTTCTTTGCTCCAAAGATTATTTTGATGCTATAGATGGACAAGCTGGTCTAATAAATGTCGCCAAAGGCCATAAAGCAAACTCTATTGTGATTGTAGGTCAGGTTGATGATACTTTTTCCGTGAGGGAGGAGTTAGGTGGAAAATTACTGCATATAAATTTTCCTAAAGATAATGAACATGAGGACACTATTAACGAGTATGGCTCTCAGATGGTCGCAACACTCGTGATGAAGAATAACCAATTCATTGCCGGAGACGCAAACACGAAGAAACTTTTAAAGCTAGCTGAAAAAGTTGCCAAGACAGATGTTACAGTTTTTATAAATGGGCCGACCGGAACCGGTAAAGAGGTGTTATCAAAATTTATCCATAATAACTCTCCAAGGAGCGATAATCCCTTCGTTGGAATTAACTGCGCAGCTATTCCAGAAAATATGCTTGAGGCAATTCTATTTGGGCATGAAAAAGGAGCGTTTACGGGTGCATCTAGCCCAAATAAAGGAATTTTTAGAGCTGCCGATGGTGGAACCTTGCTGCTAGATGAAATTAGTGAGATGCCCCTAAGTTTACAGGCAAAAATTCTACGAGTTTTACAGGAAAAAATAGTAACCCCTATTGGCTCACAGAAAGATTTGCCTGTGGATGTCAGAGTAATAGCTACCACTAACAGAAATATGCTCGAAGAAATAAAAAAAGGCACTTTTAGGGAAGACCTTTATTATAGACTGAACGTCTTTCCTCTTGCCACTTCACACCTAAGAGACCGAAGAGATGACATTATACCTTTAACTACTGCCCTGCTTTATAGACATTGCAAATCAGTTAATGAGCTTCCATGGCTAAAAAGTTCAGCATTAAAAACGCTTATAGATCATAACTGGCCAGGAAACGTAAGAGAGCTTGAAAATATTGTCCAAAGAGCCTTAGTCCTTTGCACAGAAAAAGAAATTTGTTCAACAGATATAGTTATCGATAATAATCCTCTTAATGTTGCAACAAATTCACCAGTCGATGAAAATTCACAACAGCTAGCAATTTGAGGTTTTAAATGTCACAAATCGGAGCCATCACAAACAAAGTATTATCTTCTCACAAGGATATCATTGAAAGTGCAAGCAAAGCCTTAGGCAATGATACTGATCCTGGGAAATTCGGAGCCAGAATGGAAAAAGCGCTCGACTCAGTAGCAGACGCACAGAAAATCGCGGCTGATACCACAAGAAACTTCGAACTTGGGATTGAAAATGATTTGACAAAGGTAATGATTAATCAGCAAATATCTTCGTTAGGTTTCCAGCTCACACTAAATACGCGAAATAAAGTGCTTTCAGCATATAAAGATATTATGAGCATGCCCGTTTAATTAAAGCTAAAGGTATAGAATATGGCAGATACAACAGAATTCACAGGTACGCAACAAGCACAACAGGGAACCGGTTTAATTCCCCAAGCAGGTCAATTTCTGTCAAATGTTCAGCAGATTGCTAGTCAACCAAGCGTACAAAGATCTTTACCCGCAATAATTGCAGTCGTTGTTTTAGCACTTGGACTATTTGTTTACTCTCTTTTACAACAGCCAGAACGAACAACCTTATACGCATCTCTCCCAGATTCTGAGAAATCCAAAGTGCAAGATGCGTTGAAGAACTTAGGGGTCGATGTGACGCTGGATCCCACTACCGGAGAAATACTCGTGCCTGTTGAAGATTATCACCGTTCTAGAATCAGTTTAGCAGCACAGGGCTTGCCAAGCAGTGCGCCCGATGGATATTCAACATTAACAGATTTACCGATGGGTTCGAGTAGGTCAGTAGAGCTTATGCGGCTCAAGCAAACTCAGGAAATAGAGCTCGCGAAATCAATAAGAGAAATCGAAGGTGTTATAACAGCTAGAGTTCACTTAGCACTACCAGAAAAATCAGTATTTGTAAGAAACCAACTACCTCCCACTGCTTCAGTATTTGTACAACTGCCTAACGGAAGATCAATGGCAAGTGGTCAAGTCAATGCAATCATTCACTTGGTATCCTCGTCAATTCCGAATATGACTAAAGAAGATGTTACTGTTATTGACCAAAACGGGCAGCTATTGTCAAAGTCTTTAGACGATCCGGATAGTATGCTAAACGATGCGCAACTTGAACATAGAGTCAAACTCGAAAATATTTATCGTAGTCGCATTACAACTCTGGTAACCCCTATTGTCGGGCCAGGAAATGTTAGTACTCAAGTGAATATCGATATTGACTTTACGAGGAGTGAAATTACAGAGGAAATCGTGGATCCAGATGGAACAGCTCTTAGAAGTGAACAAAGCACTTTAGATTTAACCACCGATTTACCAGCAAAAGGGATTCCTGGTGCAGTATCAAATACTGCGCCCACAGAGGCTGAATTGAGCCAAAGCCCCGTGGCGGGAGACTCCCAAGGGCAAATTAGAAATAGATCATCAAGCGATATAAAAAATTATGAAGTAAGCAAGCGAATAGCTACGACAATGGCTCCATCAACGAAGATTTTAAAGATAAATGCGGCCGTTCTTCTTAGAAGCCCTAAAGTAATAGATCCAGAAACCGGACTTGAGGTTTCCCAGGCGTTGTCTGATGAGAAAATTGAGGAGATTAAACAGCTCATTACGAGTGCAGTAGGGATTGATGCGGAGAGAGGAGATAAGCTTACCGTCAGTAGTGCTCCGTTTATTTCCACACTTGAAGGGGTAGAAGTTACATGGCATGAGATCCCTCTAATAAAAAATTTAATCAAACAATTGATTACAATTTCGATCTTGGCCATAGTCGCGCTGGGTGTTATTAGACCACTTTTAAGCAGAATGCTTGTTCCAGTCGGCGCAGGTGTTGCTGGGGAGATAGTTTCAGGGATGGATGATGATATTGATCTCGATACAATTGAAGTCAAAGAAGGTGAAAGCTTAGAAGATATTAAAGCAAAGCTTAAACCAAAGAAGCAAGCTATCTCTGCTGAAATGCTTGATACGGCAAATACTTATGATGACAAAGTCGCCGTAATAAGGATGATTGTTCAGGATGAATCTGGTAGAGTATCAAATGTTTTCAAAAACATGATACAAAGAGACATGAATTAAAGTAGACTATTAATAGGATATGTTAAGGATTAGGAAGAAATATGGCTGAGCAAGAAGAAAATAAAAAAAAAGTTTTTGATAACCTTAGCGGAACACAAAAATCGGCAATATTGATGATGCTCTTAGGAGAAGATGAGGCTTCAGAAATTCTAAAAAACTTAACACCAAAAGAAGTTCAACATCTTGGTAGTGCAATGTATTCCGTTGAAGGACTAGACCAGGATACTGTGAATAAAGTTTTAGATGAATTTCTTGCAATTATTAAGGAACAAACAAGTCTTGGATTAGGAGCTGGCAACTATATTCAAAATGTTCTTAATAAGGCATTGGGGCAAGATAGAGCACAATCTATTTTGGGGCGAATTACACCCTCTGAAAGTAACAATGCCATCGAAATACTTGAATGGATGGATTCAAGAGCCATAGCAGAATTGATACAAGACGAGCACCCACAGATTATTGCTCTAATTATTTCCTATCTTGAGCCTGCACAAGGCTCTGATGTACTTGTTATGCTTAATGAGAAAATACAGCCAGAAATTGTCAAAAGGATTGCAACGATACAAACAGTTCAGCCCGATGCTTTAAAAGATTTAGAGCTGGTAATGCAAAAGAAATTTGCTGCTAACACGTCGCTTCGAGCTTCCCAAGTGGGAGGGGTAAAAGCCGCCGCGCAAATTATGAATTTCATGAAAGGTGAAGACGAACAAAAAATCTTTAAAGAAGTTGCGAAGTTCAGCAAGAATTTAATGACAGAAATTCAAGAGGCAATGTTTGTATTCGATAATCTCATAAAATCTGATGATAAATCGTTGCAAATGATATTGAGAAGTGTCGAGACTGAGGACTTGGTTTTAGCGATGAAAGGAGCTGATGACGTTTTGAGAGATAAGTTATTTGCTTGTATGTCCCAAAGAGCAGCAGCCAACATACAAGATGAAATGGAAGCTCTTGGTCCAGTTCGTCTTACTGAAGTTCAGGAAGCTCAAAAACGAATAATAAATACTGCTCGAAGAATGTCAGATGAAGGTACTATAGTCCTAGCTGGCCGTGGTGGAGACGATTACGTTTAACAATATTAGATATCACAGATGCAACCCTTAGAAGAAAAAGATAGTTCACCTTTAGAGGACACTGAAATTACACGGCTAATAAAGGTTTCAAGAGAAGTAGGTTATAAAAAGCAAGATAAGATACCAGAGAGAAACTTGGTCGATTTTAAACCAACCTCTATATCTCAGATCGCTACTTCGTCTGATAATAAGAAACAAAGTATATATGAAGCAGAGCCCCTTCAATCGTCAGAAACTTTAGAAAATAATGAGCTAGAAAACGTAAAAAAGGCCTTAGATAATGGCCCTTCTGATAGTGGCGATAATCCAAACAATGCTGATATTGAATCAAGTTTACAAGAAAATCAGCAAGAAAAGGAAAAGAGTGACCCTTCAGAGAATTCATCAAAGAACTTAGATCTCTCCGATGATCCAACGAAAGAAGACAAAAAAGATTCAGAAGCGGTAAATCTGAATAAAGAGCCCGAGGCAATTTCACCTTATGCCGCCCCAAATGAACCCACTATCAGTGAAGAAACACCTAATGTACCACAGAAAAATACCAATACGAATGTCGAAGAGGCAAAACAAGAGGGCATTGAGATTGGAAAAAAAATTGCTTCGAAAGAATTGGAAAATGAACAGCAAAAAACCTTGGAAACCTTTAGAGATATTATAGATAATATCAGAAAAAGAGAAACGATCGATAAAACTGAAATGATGCAATCTGTACTCGGAGTGGTTACCAGATTGGCTAGTGAAAGAGCCGGTAGCGCGATAGATGAAAATCCGGAGCCCTTTAAAAATAAAATAATTGCGTTTGTTGAAAAAATTGAAAAAGCATCTAGAAAGCTTGTTCTCAAGCTACATCCAAAAGATGCTCATTTAATTGAGAAAAACTTAATTGGATCTTTTCATGAGGAGGAGCTGGAGATAAAAGAAGCGTCTGAGCTATTTCGAGGGGACTTTATTCTTCAACTGGGCTCAGTAGAAATAGGTGACCTTATTTCAGAGCAAATATCAATTAACGAAGAGAATGATGAAAAAGCAATAGAAACGCAAGAAATTCATGAAGATGCTAAAAACGAGACTGACATTGAACGTAGTGAGGCAAGCAAGTCATTACAAAATGAAAGTAAAGATAGTCACGCAGTGAATAATGATAACAATGAAAAATAGTCCGTCTTCAATCACACAAGCTATTGATAGTATAAACCTGTCGGGTACGCTAACAACCTCTGGAAGAGTCAATAAATACGATGGACATTTTTTGGAGTGCGACGGGTTCCCAGCGAACCTTGGTTCTATTTGCTCGGTTGCGACTTCGGATGGAACTGAAACATTAGCTGAAATAATAGGGTTTAAAAAAGGCAATAATATTTTGTCTATGTTTGAAAGTGACACAAAAATTCAATCGGGAGCAAAAGTTTCAGTTATTGATGAGGGTCATGATGTCAAAGTTGGACCCTCGTTACTAGGAAGGGTTGTTGACGCAATGGGAGACCCTTATGATGGAAAACCGTTAGGGCCACTACCAGAAATCTGGCCTCTAAATGGTAAGTTTTTAAACCCTTTAGCTAAAAATTCCGTCAATGAACCTCTTGACGTGGGTGTGAGGGCTATAAACAGTCTTTTAACTGTGGGACAAGGACAAAGGTTGGGAATAATAGCGGGATCTGGAGTAGGCAAGTCGGTGCTACTTGGAATGATGTGTAAATATACGGAAGCTGAAGTGGTGGTTGTCGGCCTTATCGGCGAACGAGGCCGGGAAGTGGGAAGTTTTGTAAAAAATATATTGTCAGGAAATGCAAAAAACAAAACAATAGTTGTCGCCGTACCGGCCGATAGGTCTCCATTACTGAGGATCCGGGGGGCGAATAGAGCAACTGCTATTGCAGAATACTTTAGATCAAAGGGTAAAAACGTACTACTTATAATGGACTCATTAACTAGGGTCGCCCATGCCCGGCGAGAAATTGGGCTTGCGCTTGGCGAACAACCAACTGCTAAAGGTTATCCTCCTTCGGTGGTCTCACTTATACCTAAATTGATAGAGAGGTCCGGACCTGGGATTGACCACCAAGGATCAATTACGGCTTTTTATACTGTTTTAGCAGATGGAGATGATGAAAATGATCCTGTAGTTGACACGGCAAGAGCAATACTTGACGGACATATAATTTTATCAAGACAGCAAGCGCAAATGGGGATTTATCCAGCTATTGATGTCTCAAGCTCTGTTAGCCGTGTAATGAATGATATTATCGATGAAGCACATACTGAATATGCGCGAGTTTTCAGAAAACTGATTACGCTATACCTAGAAAATCGAGACCTTATCTTAATGGGGGGCTACACCCAAGGTAAGGATCCAGACCTCGATCTGGCAGTAACTCTTTGGCCCAATCTGACTGCCCACATACGGCAATTAGAAGGTGTATCGGCAAACTTCCGGGATAGCAAGGATGCTCTACTAAAACTACTAGGAGGCTAGGTCGGATGATGACAAAAAAAAACATATTTGATAGGCTTTCCCTAAAAAAGAAAATATCTCTTAATAAAAAGAATAAAATATCTAATCAGTTATCGTCAGAATTAGAAAAAAATACACAGCTTATTGAACAAATTAAAGAACTGCAAAATGATCGACTTAAGGATGATACTGGGCCTAGATCTGGGTACTTACTTAAATCTCAAAATTGGTATTCACAAAAATTGGCAGATGAACTCAATCAGAAACAAACTAAACAAATATTCATAGAAAAGGAGCTAAAGGAATTACAAAAAAAAATAGCTATTGAGCACAAAAATATGACAAAAGCTGAAAGAAAAGCTGATGAAAAAAGAAAAGAGGAAGAAGATTTTCTTGAAGCCAAGAGAGAACTGATGACCCCCAAAATAAATAAACTCTAGGGTATTGTTACATTGGCACCTATTTTGCAAAGTCTATCACAGGATAAGCTTAGATGACCGAAATAGTACAAAATAACAATAGTATGAAATTTGATTTACTTGAAACTGGCAACTCTAGCTCGAGTGGGCCTGACAGTAACAATTTATTTAATAATTTGTTAGGAAATGTTGATATCGAAAATACTGATCGTGAACAAGACAATCAAATGTCTGTTGATGAAGAGCTACACGCTGATAAGAATATTCATGAGATATTGAGTGTTTTAAGCGAGGGTAATTTAAAGTTAGACGAAGATACTGTTAAAGAAATCAAAATACGATTGAAACATCTTTTTGAAATGATAGAGCTTAATGTCGGTAAAGAAGCGAATATAGATCCAGAACAAGCACATGGTTTAATCAATGAAAATTTTTTACACCTTATGAAATTCTTAAAAGAACTCGAAGGGTTAATCGGCAACCAACCAAATAATAAAAATACAAATAGAAATCTCGATTTGGTTTTGGACAAATTAAGAACGAAGCTGAATGAACAGTTAAAAAATATTCTTGGAAAAAAAAGCAACATCAACGTAAAAGCGTTAAACAATGCGAACATTACTACTGACAATGAGCAAATTTCACAGCTTAAAGTTATTCCAAATGCACAAGATAAAAATCAAAAGGAACTCCAAGGTATTCAAGACAGAATAGCGTCTCACGGAAGCTCAAAAAACTCTGACATCAAAATTGATCTTGACGCAAATTATTCACCAAAGGCAAAAAGTCTTAACAGTTCTCATCAACAAGAAAACAAGATAACCCAGTTTTCTGAGCTAGGGAATAAAGCCAATGAGAAGAATATGGATGTTATGAGCAAGAATTCCACCAGTGGTATGCTTTCAAAGGAATTAAATTCAGAACCGACTCTTTTTCGTCAGCCTATTACTCTAACTAATAAACTTGACACGCCCTCTCACTCAGAATCACTGAGTGCACAAAAACCTTTGGTCTTCAGCCAAGAAAATAACGAAAAATTGTTTCAAACACTAAATATGTTGTCCCGGAATTGGGGGAATAAGCTAATAGATAAAATTGAAAAATCTATTGTCGATGGGATCGAACAACTAGAAATTTCTTTAACGCCAAAGAGTTTGGGGAGGCTCAATGTCACGATAAATATACACGATACTATTGCTAAGATTAATATTGTAGCTGAAAGTGCCAGCGCCGCCGCACTCTTAGGAGAAGCAGAACAGAAACTATCACAGATGATGGAAGCTTCTGGACTTAAGTTGGCATCGCTTCAAACACTTACGCAACAGTTTGGTGGCAACCATAGAGGTAAGGGCCAAGAGCATAAGCTTGCTTCAACAGAGAAAAAGAGTAAAATCGAACAAGATTTAAACATACCAGAAAACGTTAAAAATATAAATAGTGAAAGCGAAGGACTTAACCTTATAGCTTAAATAAGAGGACAGGCAAAATGGCAGAAGAAGAAAAAGAAGAAGAGCCTAAAAAAGGCGGGTTAATGAGGATAATTATGCTTGCTTTAGGAGCTATTGCTTTAATCGGAATTGGTGTAGGAGCAGGATATTTTCTATTTGGAGGGAAGCCAGCTGACCCATCGACAGAAATAGAGGAAATAATTGAAAGAAAGATGAAGGAAGCTGAAGAAGCAAAAGCGGCAGAGGAAGCTGCAAATGCTGGACCTCAAAAAAAGGAAGCTCCAGAAGTGGAAAAGTTTATAACAACTTATTACGAGTTCCCAGGAAACTTTACAACAAACTTAAGAGGCTCTAGAAAGTTTTTACAAGCGGGAATCGGGGTTTCGACCCAATATGATGAAAACGTCATAACAAATGTAGAAGATCATCAATTATCTCTAAGGTCTAGTATTTTGGCTGTTATGAGTGAATTTTCTGAACAAGATATTGAGGGTAAATCTGGAAGAGATGCACTTGCAAAAGCTATTGCAGCAGAGCTAAACACAAAATTGCAGGCTTTAGAAGGATTTGGAGGTATTGAGAACGTTCATTTTACTTCTTTTATGCTTCAATAAAAATGGAATGAGGGTATAAGTGGTATCATCTAGAAAATTATCCAGTGAGGAAGTTGATGCACTCATTGAGGGTTTGCAGACCGATGATAATGGAGGTTCGTCATTTTCTGACTTATCAGAAGCTGCTAACGTGAGACCGTATAAGTTTGGGTCAGATGAGTTATCTTTGTTGGGAGATTACTACGCTCTAAGGCTTGTAAACGAAAGATTCGCGCGACAAGCTAGAAGTGTCTTTCTTCCCATGCTGAGAATTCTTCCGCGAATATCTTCTTTTCCTCCTGAAGTGAAAACATTTGATGAATACTCATCAGGGATTGAAAGCTTTATGAGCTTAACATCCAATAGATTAGAAGAACTCAGAGGGAATATGCTACTGGTTATGGACCCAAATTTTATCTCTATTTTAACAAATTCTTATTATGGTGGACAAATTGAAGCAATAAAGGAAAAGAGATCCGAGTTTACGAGTACTGAAGAAAGGCTAATAGAGATCGTATCTGAAGGGCTTAACAGGATGCTGGAGAAAGCATGGTATGATCTTATGCCAATTACTCTTGTAGAACAAAGTAGAGAAGTTAATCCACAATTCGCTTCATTTGTTGATAATTCTGAGATGGTGATAATATGCTCTTTTGTAGTTCAATTACCTGGTGTTGATGCAGCAACCTTTGATGTAATCTATCCACTACAAACGCTTAAGCCTATTGCTTCCCAGCTAAGATCTAGAGTTCAAAGCGAGGTAATTGATGATGATTATACATGGAAAGAAAAGTTAGAACGCATGGTAATGGAGATTCCTTTGAATGTCAGTTGCCGATTAAGTGAACCTACTGTACAAATGAATAAACTTCTCCAAACTCGAGCAGGTGATACCTTCCCTATATATGTGGGTGAAGGCATTGAAGTTTTAATTGAAGATCAATTGGTGTTTTTAAGTGAATTAGGAGAACTTTCTGGACAAGCAGCGGTAAATATTAAGAAAAGATTAAGTAAATAACAAATGGGATCAAACAATGGGTGAAGAAGAAAATATAGAGGAACAAAGTGAAGAGCAGTCAGCTAATATTGAAGAAAAAGATCAAAACACCGCTTCTGCGGATAATCTGCGCGTTTTAGAAAATATTGATGTTAAACTGACAGTTGAAGTAGGCAGTGCCGAGCTCAAAATTAAAGAATTACTCAGGCTAAATGAAGGATCTGTAATTGAGCTAGATAGGTTAGCAGGAGACCCATTAGACATATTAATAAATGGAACAATGATTGCTAAAGGTGAGGTCGTAATGGTTGGTGAAAGATTTGGCATAAGATTCGTTGAGATAGTTGATCCTCAAAAAAGAATTGAGAGTGTCAAATAAATAGGTCATTTTTTTGACGTTATTCGTTGAAATTTAATATTTATCTTCCAAAATACGTCTGATTTACAAGAATAATTTCTTTGGCACAATATTTGCCTTTTACTAAGCAAGGAGGCAGGTATGCAAGTTCAAGATATAAGCGTAACACAAATAGTTGTTGTTTTACTCTTTTTAGGTGCTCTTATTGTTTTACAACAGTTACTGAAAAATAATAAATTTAGTTTCCAAAGCCATTTAAATAAAAAGAAAAGAATAAAATTCATTGATGAATTTGCTTTGAGTAATTCCGAGCGAATTAGATTAATTAGAGTTGATAACAAAGAATATCTTTATTTCTTTGTTAAAGGATCCCAACCAACAATTATTCCTCATGAAGGAAAAAACACATCAACAATTAAGCAAAATATTAAACTTAGCCAGCTTTCGGATAAAACGACTGGTGAACCGCGCAATGAGGAAAAGTCAAATAATAAACCTAATATTTTGTCAGACGCGATATCTAATGCACGAAAAATGAATCCAAAGCTAGGATTTAAAAGATGATAAAATTCAAAAATATATTAGCATTGCTACCGATAATATTGTTATTTCTTCTAGCTGGTTCTGCCTTTGCACAGAACGGCATATCAAACTTTGCGGAAGGACTCCCAGCTTTGAAGGTTGAAAGCAATGGTGACGCAGAAACAACCTACTCTTTATCGCTACAGATCCTCGCTCTAATGACCGGGTTGACCCTGCTCCCCTCCATAGTGCTAGGAGCTACTTCATTCACCAGAATAATAATTGTTTTGTCAATACTCAGACAAGCTATGGGAACGCAACAAACTCCACCAAACCAGGTTCTTATAGCGATAGCACTTTTCTTAACTTTCTTTATTATGACCCCAACACTGACGGAAATAAATAAAATAGCCCTCGACCCCTATCTTGAAGGGGAGTTACCAGCAAAAACAGCATTATCTAAGGGATCAAATACCCTAAAGGAATTTTTAGTAAAAAATACTAGAGAAAATGATTTATCTATGTTTACGGATTTAATCGGCAATGAAGGATATCGTGATCATGAGGATATACCACTTACCGTAATACTCCCAGCTTTCATTACATCAGAATTGAAAACTGCTTTTCAAATAGGCTTTCTTCTTTTCCTTCCTTTTCTGGTTATAGATATGGTGATTGCCTCGATATTGATGTCCTTAGGAATGATGATGCTCAGTCCTATGTTAGTCGCCCTTCCCTTTAAGCTTCTCCTTTTTGTTCTGGTTGATGGTTGGGCAATGACGGTGGGATCGCTGGTAGCAACTTATGTGTCAAATTAATAAAGGAGCTTTAGCATGGAATTCGACAAGAACGTCAATTATTTAGAAGATGCTTTCTGGCAAATAATTATTTCAGCAGGCCCAGTCCTCATAGTGGCACTTGGCATAGGCCTCTTGATTGGTATAATTCAGGCAGCAACTTCGATCAATGAAATGACCTTGAGTTTTGTTCCAAAATTAGTGCTTGTTCTTTTGACTTTGGCTTTGATTGCAAATTTTATGTTAACTGGTCTTTCCGATTACTTTGCGTTTATTTTTGATCAAATAGCAGCAATCGGTCAAGCCTAAAAATGGAACAATCAATTAATGAGATTATTCCAGGCCTAGGGCTTCAAAATATAATAGAAATATTACTAGCTTTTTTTTTAACTTCTATCAGACTTAGTGCTTTCATTATTGCATCACCTTTTTTTAGTGCAAGATTTATTATGTTGAGAGTAAGAATAATAATTGCATTTGTAATTTCAATTGTAGTTTTTTCAATTCACCCTTTGGATCTAGACACTCAGGTACTCACCTCTGCCTATGGTATCGCTATTATTTTTAAAGAGATTGCTATAGGCGTGACCGCTGGACTTATACTTTCTATAATGTTCTCAGCAGCATCCTTAGCAGGGGAAAAAATTGCAACCAGCGCAGGCTTAAGTTATGCAGCCCAAGTAGACCCAGTTTCTGGAGTCCAGACACCCGTGGTAAGCCAAATTTTGTATCTTTTCCTTATAATGATTTTTTTGACAGTTGATGGTCACCTTATAGCACTAAGGATCATAATTGAAAGTTATAATTTCATCCCTATAGGTACGCTTCCAGTTCCTTCAGCATTAATAGATGGTGGAATGGCTGCTTCAGGCTCCATGTTCTTAAATGCGTCGATAATTATGATGCCAGTTGTTTTGGTAGTATTACTTATCAATGTGGCAATAGGAATAATTACTCGATCGGCTCCGCAATTAAATTTGTTTTCATTTGGTTTCCCGATCACAATGCTTGGTACTTTTATTGTTTTATATTTTTCCATAAGCAACCTAGGATTTGCGTTTTCAGATTTGATTGATTCATCTCTCGACCATCTAATGACAACTCTTGAAAGTTTAAAAGATGGCTGAAGAAAACCAAGATGGACAGGAAAAAACGGAGGAGCCTTCCCAACGCAAAATTGACAAACATAAAGAAGACGGAAAGGTTTTAAGTTCTAAAGAAATGTTTGTTTTCACAGGGATCGCGGGAGCTTTGTTGCTTATGTACGCTTTTTCTTTTGCATTTAAACCACTCTTATTTGAATGGGGAAATCTATTTGTTTTCACAGGAAATGACAAGCTGGACGATTTACCAACAACAAAATCATTAGATGCTTTATTTTTTATATTAAAAATCTCTCTATATGTTGGCGTGCCAATGTTAGTCGTCGTATTGGCTACGCAATTTGCCGTTGGAGGTATAAATTTTGCGCCCAAAGCCCTCAATTTCAAATCTAATAGAATTAATC
>CACHMT010000020.1 GCA_902581005.1 uncultured Alphaproteobacteria bacterium | reverse complement strand
TCTTAATAAAGTTTTGTTGTCATCTGGGCTATCAATTAAAGAAATGAATGTTTACAGGGGTGCGTTTTCCCAAATAAAAGCGGGGAAGCTAGCCCAAATGGTCTACCCTTGTCCAATAATCAATCTAGTGGTCTCTGATATCCCTGGGGATGATATAACCCTTGTGGGCAGTGGTCCAACCTTTATTCCTAGAGCTAGATTAATTAATTCAAAAACACCAAAATTTGGTTTTAAAATTGAAAAATATATCAACAAAACATTAAGATCGAATAGCGAAGAAAATATCTGTGTTAATATCTTGGATTCATATTGTTTAAGTTCCAGCAAGATACTTTTTGACGAAGCCTCTAACTATATCGAAAAAGTACTTGGATTAAACTCTATCATACTGTCTTCTCAATTCGAAGGAGATGTGAACTCATTAACTCGGCTTTACAAGAATGCGATTAAAGATATTTCTAGCCCTCATAGTCTGATTAAGAAGCCAGCAGTTATTCTCTCTGGAGGTGAGGTGGAAATAAAACTTCCAGATTGTTACGGTCAGGGGGGTAGGAATTCACAGTTTTCTTTAGCGCTATCTAGAGAGATCGATGGTATGGAGGGTGTAACAGTTTTGTCAGCTGATACCGATGGAATTGATGGGAATGGAGATAACGCAGGTGCGATTGTTGATTGCTCAACTTTTCGCTCGGCGCGAAAACATTTCCCTGAAGAAGATCCGGTCGAACTTTTTGACTCGTATAATATCCACAAAAAGTTGAAAACACTGTTTTGCACTGGGCCAACAGGTATAAACCTAAATGACTTTAGGGCGGCAATAGTTCGATAGAGTTTTTTTGAAAGACTTATATGAAATTGCGTAGTTTTGTCACAACAAAAATTAGATGGTTGTTTTATCAAAAAATTTTACATAGACTTTAGTAAAAAAGATATATTTGGGAGGAATCATGCAATCTAGTGACGTTGCTCTAGATACTATGCCAAAGCTGCTTGCAAGAAATGTGGCGGAATTCGGCGATTCACCGGCGTTTAGAGAGAAAGATTTAGGAATTTGGCAGACCTGGACTTGGAAAGAAGCAAGTGCAGAGGTCATGAAATTAGCAAAAGGGCTTATTGAACTGGGAGTTAGTGAAGGGGACCACGTCGCTGTCATAGGTCGGAATAGGCCATATTTATATTGGTCTCTATTGGCAGTCCAGCATTTGGGTGCTGTTCCAGTACCGTTATACCAAGACGCAGTGGCAGATGAGATGGAATACATATTGACCCATTGTAATGCAGCTTTTGCAATCGTCGGCGACCAAGAGCAAGTTGATAAAATCCAAGATATTTCTGGGAAGCTGACTAATTTAAAAGATATCATTTATGTTGACCCGAAAGGCCTCAGGAAATACGATAAGAGTAGGCTACACAGCTATGAAGACATAATTAAGTCGGGAATGAAAAGCTCCAGTTCAATACAAGAACAATTGCAAAAAAGGACTAGTAAAGTTGTAAGCGATAGCACCTGTGTTTTATTGTATACGTCCGGAACTACTGGAAAATCGAAAGGTGTAGTCCAAACACATGGTGCAATAGTAGGGGCAGCGATGAACGCCAATCATCATGATGGTTTGACCAAAGACGACTATCAGCTCAGCTACCTCCCTATGGCATGGGTTGGAGATTACATGCTATCTGTTGGGCAAGGGATGGCTTCAGGAGCTTGCATAAATTGTCCGGAAGGGGCAGACACTTTTCAAGTAGATTTGAGGGAAGTTGGCCCGAGTTATTTTCTTGGACCTCCTCCTCTTTGGGAGCGGATAAAGACATCGGTCTACATAAGAATTCAAGATGCATCAGCAATAAAGAGGGGTTCATTTAATTTTTTTATGAATCATGCAGCAAAAGTCGGTAAAGATATTTTAGAGAAAAGATCTGTGAACATTTTGGACAGATTTTTGTACTTTTTAGGTAACATAATAATTTATGGTCCACTAAAAAATATGTTGGGAATGTCCAATGTGAGAATAGCTTACACAGCTGGAGAAGCTATTAGTGCTGAACTTTTTGACTTTTATCGAAGCTTGGGCATAAATTTGAAGCAGCTTTATGGACAGACAGAAGCAAGCGTTTTTTTAACGATGCAAAATAACAATGAAGTATATGCTGACACGGTTGGAAAACCAATAAACGGCGTAGAGCTTAAGATCGGAGAGAACGGGGAAGTTCTTTATAGATCAGTAGGCTCCTTTAAGGAGTATTACAAAAACCCCAAAGCCACAAAAGAAACAAAGAATAAGGACGGTTGGGTTGCAACAGGTGATGCCGGTTACATTGACGAAAATACTGGCCAATTACGCATTATTGATAGAGCAAATAGCGTCGGAAAGCTTAAAAATGGTGCTCTTTTCGCTCCAAAGTATGTTGAAAACAAGTTAAAGTTTTTTCCGAACATATTAGAGGCTGTTCTTTTTGGAGATGCCAGAGACACATGTGTTGCCTTTCTAAACATAGATTTAAATGCTGTTGGAAACTGGGCTGAAAGGAATAATATCTCGTATTCTTCCTATCAGGAACTAGCTGCCCACGAGCAAGTTGGAAAAATTTTAAAAGAACATGTAGAAGAAGTTAACAAAGATCTTGCTCTGGATCCTAACATGTCGAGTTGTCAGATAAAACGGTTTTTAGTTCTTCACAAAGAGCTGGACCCTGATGATGGGGAAATAACAAGAACTAGAAAGGTCAAAAGATCATTTGTCTCTGAAAAATATTCTGATTTAGTTTCAGCCCTTTATTCTGATAAAACCTCAGTATCGACGAAAACCGAGGTTACCTATGAAGACGGGCGAAAAGGTTATCTTGAAGCCACGGTAAATATTCTGGATGCAACGCTTTACGAAGTAAAAAAGCAAGACAAAAACGCAGCCTGAATAAAATTGAGAGGAATACGAAACGATGGTCAATGAACAAAAAAAAGTGATGATGGAGGTAAAAAATATCAAGCTCAGATTTGGAGGCGTCGTAGCTATACAAAATGTATCTTTTGACATTCAAGAAGGCGAAATAAGAGCAATAATTGGGCCTAATGGTGCCGGCAAATCATCAATGTTAAACGTAATTAACGGTTTTTATCATCCACAGGAGGGCGAAATCTGGTTTAACGGTGAAAAAAGACCCTCTATGGAGCCTTACGAAGTAGCGAAAACGGGAATAGCCAGAACTTTTCAGAATATTGCCTTGTTCAAAGGAATGACAACAATAGAAAATGTGATGACGGGAAGACAACTAAAAATGAGTAAGAATTTTTTGTGGCAATTACTAAGGTATGGACCTGCTATTGAGGAAGAGGTTAAGCACAGGAAGCGATGTGAAGAAATAATAGATTTTTTAGAAATTAACAACATTAGAAAGACCCCAGTAGGGTCTCTGCCATATGGGTTACAAAAAAGAGTTGAGTTAGCAAGGGCCCTTGCCATGGAGCCAGAACTATTGCTCTTAGATGAGCCAATGGCTGGCATGAATGTGGAAGAAAAACAAGATATGTCGCGCTTTATCGTGGACGTAAACGAAGAGTTTGGGACAACGATTGCGCTGATAGAACACGACATGGGTGTTGTAATGGATTTAGCTGACCGAGTTGTTGTGCTGAACTACGGCGAACTACTGGCAGACGGTACTCCGAAGGAAGTACAGGCTGACCAAGCAGTTATTGATGCATATTTAGGAGTACCTCACTAATGGATTTATTAACAGGAATTTTTGTCACGCCCTTTGCTGAAATGATTGTCATGCCCGATTTGTTCTTTCAGGCTTTGTGGGATGGATTTGTTAGTGGAACTCTTTACGGCTTGATTGCTCTTGGATTTGTGCTCATTTTCAAAGCATCTGGAGTTTTCAATTTTGCACAACCTATTTTAGTCGTCCTGGCAGCCTTGGCATTAATTAGCTTTTACAAAATGGGGATACCGGCGTGGATAAGCATAATTTGCGTATTAATTATGTTTTACGGGCTGGCATGGCTAATCGAGCGTTTTATATTAAGGAAATTGGTTAACACTGATGGAAACATTTTATTTATGTCAACTGTTGCTTTGAGTTTTATCATTATAGGTTCAGCCCAGTGGATAATTGACCCTATTGATGGAACAAAAGCCTTTATTTCGGGAATTCCAACATGGGGGATACTGTTATCTCTGGTCGAAAACAGTAAACCAATAATGGGCGTTATTTATCAGCCATTTACTGGCGAGCTTTTTTGGGGAGGTTTTGGAAAAGCTTTCAAGAAAATAAACCTTAAAAGCGATGATCCACAGTCTTTAATCGTCAGAAAATGTAGCAGTTTAGCTAATGCAGTTGTTGCAACGTCATCACCTACCATACCAAACCAACTATTTCAAACCAGTTTAGATGAAATAATGAGACTTTCAAAGTTAGATAGGTACGGCTTAGATTGTTATGCCTATGCTATGCTAGCAGAGGGATGTATTGATGCAGTGATTGAATTTGGTCTTCAAGAATATGATATTAGAGCGCCTGAAGCTATCGTTTTGTCTGCTGGCGGCATAATAAGTAATCTTGACGGGTCTTATCCATTGACAGGTGGCGATGTAATTGCCTCAGGTGACCCCCGCGTTCATGAACAAATAATCAAAGTTTTCAGCAATAACTTTCAATAATTATGAGTCGATGAATTTATGTATCACAGACATTGCCTCTTTTCTAATTGTTTCTTTTTCAATCAAAATTTCATGCTGAGCTTTTTTGATTTTTACTACATTGATAAAATCATATCTTCTTATTAATCGCAGCACAGCTTTGTTATCAGTTATTCTTTCCTGCCCGGCAAGCAATACCAAAATATCTCTATTTGGAAAATCAACCCTATTTAGGCTGTCAATCTCCTTCAATATTGCAATCAAATAACCAAGGGTTGGCACGCCACTATGTAATTTAAGGTTGTTTTCTAATATTGTCTGCAAACGATTAAACTGCTTTTTGTCGGACGTAAGTGTATTTTTTCTAAAATCCACAGTAAGTGGATAGGGCTTATATTTTTTCGGATGTTGTTGGGTAAGCATTAATAATCCCAAAAGTCGCAATGCTTTTTCAAATTTGATAACTAATCTTTGAATTGGCCTCGCTATGTAAGGGAAATTACCCCAGAGTGGGGATAGAAAAATATATTTATTAAAAGATTGTGGCTCTGATGTAAGTCTTCTTAACCCTATAAGACAACCCAAGGAGTGAGCGATTAAATGCCATGGAGGTGACAAGTTTTTCTGTTTTGCCAAACTTATCAATTCATCTAAGTCCAATTGATATTCAGCAGCACTTGAAATATGTTGAATTTTGGGTTGTGAAGGAAAGGGTCGCTCAGAGAGTCCCCAGCCTCTCCAATCAAGCGTTATGACGTTGAATCCTTTTTTTATGAAAAGTGCAAATGTTTCTGAGTATTTTTCAATAAATTCACGATGACCATTCAAAAAAAAAATTGTTCCACAAACTCTATCTTTTTGGATTTTCCAAATTGCTATCCGGAGCTTTCGACCATCTTTAGTTTTTCTAAATATAGTCTCCCCATTCTCAAGCATAAATCTCTCGAGATTTTTATCCATAAGAACTTTAGGCTAAAAGGCTACTTAACTCCATCGCAGCACTCATTGAGCCTTCCACTTTTAATGATCCCGTCATATAGGCCTCTGTTGCGTTCATATCGCCATCAAGAATTTTTGTAAAAACATCCAGAGAAGCGATCAATATACAATCAGTCTCTTCGTCTGATACTCTCACGCCATCGCTATCTACTACTATTGAGCCCTCATCTTCAATTCTAAACTTAACGCTTGAGTCAAAAGTTGCCCCCGCCATTTTATCTTTTATAGCTGCAACAGCCTTCTCTAATACTTCACTCATAATATACTTTCTTCTCTAAAATTCTATTTTTATTTGCTTAGAGGTTTCCTATAGCATAACTATGTAGGAAATTTGATTTAACCTATGCTTGTAAACCTCATATCTCTCAATTATAAAATACTTTTAGATGAATTTCAAACGAAGCAATAAAAATACCTCTATTTGTCGGGCAATTTTAGGGCCGACTAACACTGGCAAGACATATTACGCATTAGAAAGGATGATCTCCTACAAAAATGGAGTAATAGGGGTCCCCTTAAGGCTTCTCGCACGTGAAATATACGATCGACTTGTTTTATTGAAGGGGATTGAAAACGTAGTGCTAAATACAGGTGAAGAAAAAATACGTGGAAAGTTTGAGCGGTATTGGGTCTGTACGACAGAGGCGATGCCTGTTGAAAAGACATTTGAATTTGTAGCAGTAGATGAGATCCAATTAGTTTCTGATTCAGAAAGGGGGCACATATTTACAGACAGGTTAATAAATGCGCGTGGACAATTTGAAACACTTTTCTTGGGATCCACAGTTATAGAGCATCTAATAAAAATCATTATACCCAATATTGAATTAGTTAGTAGAGATAGGCTTTCAAGATTGAGTTATTCTGGAAAGAAAAATATTTCGAAATTGGGTCCTAGATCTGCAGTTGTAGATTTTTCAGTTGATAGAGTTTACGAGATGGCTGAACACATTAGAACATCTAAGGGTGGGGCAGCAGTAGTGCTAGGAGCACTATCTCCAAAGACTAGAAACGCGCAGGTTGAGTTGTACCAGAATGGAGACGTTGATTACATAGTGGCCACAGATGCAATAGGCATGGGATTAAACTTGCCAATTAATAACGTTTATTTTGCAGCTATGCAAAAATTTGATGGACGTCGACTAAGACCGCTCAACACTTTAGAAGTAGCGCAGATTGCTGGTCGCGCAGGACGTTACACCTCTGACGGTTTTTTTGGTGAAACTGGAAGCCTTAAGCAAATGCAAGAAATTGTTATCAATGATGTTGAGAATAATATCTTTCCAATGCTTAAAAAGTTAAAATGGCGTAACACTGCACTTGAATTTAATGATGTTGGATCACTCATAAAATCTCTGGATGTGATAGCAAGTGACAATTATCTAGAGCGCTCTCAAGACGGATCCGACGTTAATATTTTAAAATTTATCACGGCAAACTATTCTGAACGTGTAAAGGATTTGAAAAGAGATGACGTTCAGCTGTTATGGAAAGCATGCCAGATACCAGATTTCAGGAAGATCTCTAATCAAGACCATGCAGGTCTAGTTATGAAAATATTTGACTTTGTTAGAACAAAAGGATTCATTCCTTCAGATTGGTTGAAGATGGAGATTGCTCGTCTAGATAATATTCAAGGTGATATAGACGTACTATCTAAGAGACTATCTTTCATTAGAACTTGGTCATTTGTTGCCAACATTAACAAATGGCTACTGGATAACGAATATTTTATCGGAATTACCAGAAATATCGAAGATAAGCTATCAGATGCCTTGCATCTAAAACTAACACAACGATTTGTTGACCTAAGGAGGTCTGTATTGATAAAAAAGGGAATGGCAGAAAATTTTGATGAGAAAGATTTTGAGTTAAGAGAAGATAGCTGTGTTTATATCAAGGGCCACCTCTTTGGTAAAATGGATGGGTTTGTATTTAATCTTTCTGGGACAGATTCTATAGTGGAGAATAAAAAATTGATGCAGGTAGTGAGACCTTTTTTACGTCAACATCTTAATGGTTTAGTAACAAGTTTTTATGAGGCACCAGAAAGTGATATTTTGCTCGGTGTAAATGGGCAAGTGATTTGGCGAGGTAGCAAAGTTGGTCAGCTAGAGAAAAGTCAAAAAATATTGACCCCAAAAGTTAAACTGATCAAGTCAGATGAACTAGATAAAAGTAGCCTGGAAAAAATTCAAAGAAAACTCGACATTTTTATAGAAAATAAAGTCAAGACACTGATGCCTAATCTTCTGGATCTTGCCGACAATAATAAATTGAAGGGAGCTGCATCTGGGTTTGCACATATTTTTGTTAATAATTTGGGCGTTATTATGAAATCTGAGATTATCGAACAATTCAATAGCATTGACAACGAGAGCAAAGTTAAACTCAGAAATTTTGGCATAAGGTTTGGGTACAAGACAATATATGATGCAATGCTTCTTAAGCCAGAAGCAGCAAGGTTAAGAATTGCTCTATTTAATGTTTTCTATTCTACCCCTGGGGCTGCATTATTTCACCCCCCACCTGGTCTGGTCACTGTTGAATATAACAAACGCATAGCCAAGAAACAATATTTGGTTGCAGGCTTTTTTGTGGCTGGTAATAGGGCTATAAGAATAGATATGCTTGAAAGACTGTTTTTTATGATCAAGGAGTATTCCAAAGATGAATGGATAGTAATTCAACCAGCAATGTTATCAATTACTGGATTAGGGTTAGATAAATTTAAAGAGCTCATTAGAAGCCTTCGATTTGAGATCAAGTATGAGAAAATAGAGAAAGGTAATGAGGTTATAACTTTTGAGAAGGATAATGAGCACTATAAGGTCTTGTTTAAAAAACAGTTATTTAACAAAAGAGTGATGTTAATGCCAGCCTCTGAAACATTTAAAAAGACGAAGCAAAATGGAAAAAAGAATAGAGAAAAAAAACAGATGCCAACAAATGACTCCCCTTTTTCTTTGTTAAAGGTTTTAATAAAGAAGTGAGGCTCTCTGAAAAACCACCGTTGTCCCAGTGTCGGTTGGATTTATGGCTGTGGGCGGCACGGTTCTACAAAACAAGAAGTATAGCAGCATTAAATATTAAAAAAGGTTTGGTGCGTCTATCTGGGAAAACCAAAACAAAGCCAGCCTCTTTAATAAATTTAGATAGTCAATTGGTTATTGAACAAAACTTTGTTAGAAAAACAGTCTTGGTTGAAGAGATAGCTGTCAAAAGAGTTTCTTCTGAAAAAGCTAAAAATTTCTACAAAATAATATTCGAAGATAGCCAGGAAGGCGCAAACTTTTTTCAAGCCAGCACAAGATATAAACCCGATAAAAAGATAAGGAGAAATTTAAGGGCACTCAAAGGAAAATTACACTTTCTTTCCGATAATTAAATTCTATTATTAATTAGAGATTTATTAGGAGAACCGATTGACCTATATAGTCAATGATAAGTGCATAGGATGTAAATATACCGACTGCGTGGATGTTTGCCCAGTGGACTGCTTTTATGAGGGTGAAAATATGCTTGTAATTCATCCCGACGAATGTATTGATTGTGGCGTTTGTGAACCAGAGTGTCCAGTAGATGCAATCAAGCCTGACACGGAACCTGACGCTGCTGAATGGGTTGAATTCAATAGAAAATATTCTGAGCAGTGGCCAAATATTACAATTAGAAGAGATCCATTGCCAGATGCAGACAAAATGGATGGCGAGTCAGACAAATTTGAAAAATTCTTTTCCGATAAAGCCGGAGAAGGAGATTAACTTTTAAGTAGCTATTTTTTTTTAACTATGGTACACAAAATTTTTCAATTCAATGGTGGTTGTTTATGGATAGTAATGTATCAGATGTAGATTTTAAAATTAACGACTTTGTGGTTTATCCCTCACATGGGGTAGGGCAGATAGTTGACGAGGAAGTACAGAATATTGCAGGCTTGGAGCTAAAAATGTATGTCATAACTTTTGATAAGGATAAAATGACTCTAAAGGTTCCCAAAAATAAAGCAGAATCTACCGGTATGCGAAAGTTGTCAAGTCCAAATATCATTGGGAAAGCATTACAAGTAATTGGTGGTAAAGCAAAGGTCAAACGTGCAATGTGGTCTCGACGTGCACAAGATTACGAACAAAAAATAAATTCTGGGGAGCTCATTCAAATCGCAGAAGTAGTAAGGGACCTTCATCGAAACGATGAGCAAAGGGAGCAATCTTATTCAGAAAGGCAACTCTACGAAGCTGCTTTAGAACGATTAACAAGGGAAATTGCCGCTGTGGACGGTGTTGGGGAAAAAAAAGCTCAAGAGAAGGTGGACAAAGTCTTAGATGGTAAAGCAGCGTAGTATCTTTAATAACCCGTCATTTCTAAATAACCAACCCCCGATAAATCACCATTAAATGAAATTGGTCCCTCCCAATAGGCAAAACTGGTGTCCATCCAAGAGTGAATATTCAGAGCCTCAGTATTGATAGTTAGACCATCTCTGCCAAGAAAGGAGATTTTCCATTTGGTAGGAATTTTTCTACCTTTAACAGTTGAATAACCCGTTTCCTCAAGTTCGATTTCAGAAGCATTAAGCAGCTTTTTAGTTCCATCTTGGTTAATCCATGATCCAGACAGAAAATAATTGCCAGAAGCATGTCGCACCTTAAAGAGCATCACTTTTCTTCCATCATTGAGATGTAAAGAAAACCAATCCCAACCGAGCTGGCTCTTGTTTAGCAGGTTGCTTGACCATTCACGATCTAACCAACCCACTCCCTCTACAACATGCCGCTCTCCATTCAAAGTGACCCACCCCTCTACATTATAGAAGGGTTGACTATAATAGTGGGAAGCTGCACTCGTTTCAGATTTTTTGCTATAACCGGCATTACCTTGTAGCACTGGTTTAATTTTAGTCGAAAATTTTAACGAGAAGGCGAAGTCTACGCCGCTAGATTCTAATTGAATAGTTTCTAGTCGATCATCTCCTGTAACGCTCCAATTATCTATCCAGGCTCTAAAAGGATCTAGTTTGACACCTGCTTGATCACCTTCTTCTCGTGCAAAACGTTCTTCAAAATAATGCAGTGTATCTGTAGTTATGGCGCTATGGGCCATCCAAAAGCCATTTAGTTGGTTATGTTTTTTTCTAGATATTGGTGTGAGATTACTTTTAAACAAGGTCCATTGTATACCCAAATTTTCTATGGACTCAGACTTTAGATTTGAAGTCAAATACCACCATTCAATTCGAAAGTTTTTGTGCGGCCCATGGTCCTTTGGGAAAGAAATTTGATAGCCTGGATCTGCGAAATTAAATTCGTTATTATGTTCATCAGCCAATGAGTTATAACCAAACAGCCAAAAACAAAAAAGAAATGCTAATATCTTACGGTTCATAATGGTCTAAGTATTTTTCGATCAAAATTTGACAACGTTTTCACATTAGACATTCTAAAAGACAAAATGGTCGAGAAAAGTGAAGCTAAAGTGGCAATAATCCAGATTTGTAGCCAATATTTTGGAAAAACTTGTATTGGAATCCTCCATCCAAAAAAATTTGGGTTTATAACCTCCGACAAAATGTAAGCTATCATAACACCCATCCCAATTGAGAGGAAACAGACCATATTAGTCAAAATAAAGATCTTCAATAGCTCCAAACGTATAACCTGATTTACGGAAAAGCCAATCAAATAGACCGGTAGGAGGTCTTTTTTTCTTAATTTATTTATACTAATCAGATTAGTGTAAAGCGTGAACGCTGCAACCAATAAAGTTATTAAGGCGAGTTGAAAACTTATCTTGAAAGTATTATCGAAGATCCCTAGAGAAATTTTTCGCACTTGTTGTGGATTGATAATTGTTTCTGAATTCATTACGATCTTTGATGATAATTCATTGAAAAAATCTAAACGATTGGTTTCGTCAAGTTTAACTGCGATTGTGCTCGGAATTTGAGACGAAAAAAATGTTTTAAAGAGTTTAAGTTGCATCATTATTTGATTATGTGGGTTGCCATAATCTGCGTAAATTCCACCAACCTGGATAGGTATCTTTTTGTCGTTTATCTCCAATTCTAAAAAATCATCTAATTTTATTTTTTCTCGGATAGATAACTGCTCGCTTACAAAAATGATCTCTCCATCTTTGATTCTATTCCATGCATTCCTCTTTTTGTCTAATAAAGGCCAATTTTTTTCATAAGCAGAGGAGGGATTGAACCCATAGATCTCGACAGACTTCCCATTATATCTGCCTTTATTTTTTATAATAGGATAAACCTCTCCATCATATTTTTTAACCACATCTTGTATTTTATTGAGCTGGCGCTCATTCGCTATATTGATATAATATTCAGCGAAGATCCTATTCTCTAGCCACTCGACAAAGGTCGATTTGAAGCTTGTTACCATTCCGTGAACTCCAACATTTATTGATAGAGCTAAGAAAAAAGCGATATAGCCAGCAAAAAGAAGCGTGCCAAATTTTTGAGTATCTCGTAGCAGCCAAAAAGATAGTACGAATCGTTCCGGTAGTTTTTTGGCGGTGTAGAACAAAAACAGTTTAATTAGTAAAGGTAGTAAAGTACAACCTACAACAATTACTGATCCCAGAAATAGGAAGTTGGCAATTTTTATGTCAGAAGTTATCGATAAATAGTAAAAAGTGAATGTTAAAGGTAAAAGCATTGCCAAAAAAATGATAGAAATCCTTTCACTCGAGTGGAATTTCTTGTAACTAGTCGGCTCTACTGGCCTTAAATTATCAAGCCTTAACAGCGCCCTGGAGCAAGCTAATAAGGTGCCTAGTACTGCAATCAATACACTAAAAAAGAACCAACTAAATGATAAATCAATTTTTCCATCGACAGGACTATTGTAAATATTTGAGACCGTGTTATTTATATCTGGAAGAAGTTCTCGGGCTAGCAGAAAACCGCCAAATGCTCCAAGCGAACCGGAAAATAATGAAATCAAAAGTAACTCTGTAACAAGGCTCAAATTGATCAGAGTTCTCTCGATCCCGATCGTCTTCAAAATTTTTACGGTTAGCCTTCTCTGGTCATATGCCATACCAACGCTGGTATATACAATAAACATTCCGACAAAAAAGGAAAGTAACCCGAAAGCTCTAATGTTAAATGTAAAGCTTTCGGAGATAAAACTGAATTCTCCAGCGCTATTATCATCAATCAACATTAAATTTTTTAGCGGGAGCTTATCAAGAGAGTTTAAGCTTTTATTTATATATTCAAAGTAGGTAAATCTTCCTTCCATATTCAGTAGACTTTGGACCGAAGTAATATCACCGATTAGAGTATCTTCAGGTAAATGAATGAGTTCTATTCTAGTAAAATCAGCAAGGCGATTTTTTATCTTCTCAAAAGTTTTACCGGAGCCAAATAGTAAGGCTTCACCATTTGCGTGCATTTCTAAAAAATTGTTATCAGCGAGATTTTTTCCACTAGGTAGTATCTTTTTTCCATCTGCTAAAAGATCGATGCCCAAAATTATAATATTTGAGTTTTTTAAAGGCGCTCGTATAACAGGGTTTACAAGCCATCCATTAAGACGCAATCGAACATAATCGTTCTGACTTACATAAGGTAACTCCCTATCAATAATTATGGGCTTGAAAGCTGTTTGTAAGAGATCGATCGATCGTTTTTGTGCTTTAATGGTTTGGTTATTCACAATGTCTATGCTCGACCAAAGAGTTGAAGCGATCGCTATTCCCAATATAGTGAAAAAGAGTTGCCCTTTTGCTTTTTTCCAATTCGCGACGATTACTTTCAGTACTAGAAAAAATTGGTTCATTTCTTTGATATTTTTCTTGATTTAAGCTCTAAGCACACTTCTAATTTTGAGGCGATTGCAAGTGAGTGCGTTATTACTACTAGGCTGGTGTTATATTTTCTATTTACGTTTAAGAGCATGTCCAAAACTTGTTTTGAATTCTTTTCATCCAGGCTACCAGTTGGTTCATCGGCAAATAAAATTTTTGGTTGAGCAGCTAATGCTCTTGCTATAGCTACCCTTTGTTGTTCCCCTCCAGAAAGATTTTCAGGCCACTCTTCCAGTAATCTGGCAATTTGGAGATCTTCAATGATTGTTTTGATATATTCGCTATTATGCTTCTTATTAATCCTAGATTGAAATTCAATATTCTCTCTAACAGAAAGACAGGGAATCAAATTATATTGTTGGAATATAATCGCTGTCTCATTCAATCTTAATAAAGCTTGATTAGATGCTTTAAGATCCCAAAAGTTTTGCCTTCCAAAAAAAACCTCACCGCTGGAAGGGTTCTCGAGTCCGGAAGCGATATGCAAAAGTGTTGACTTACCAACACCGCTCTCACCAATAAGGGCGTAGCTAGTAGAGGGGTAAAAGTCGATGTTTACATCGGTAAAAAGCTCGAGAGATCCTGAGTTTGTAACAAAGATTTTTGAAACATCCTTTAGTTCCACAATATGATCTTTCATTGTCTTAATATCTTTCCGATACGAGAAATATTATTTTTGTTTGAAATAGTGGAGCTTTTACATCTTTCAATGAGAAACTATTTTAAGTCATTGTAACGCTGTTTATCATTGAGCTTTTTAACAGAAGATGATCGTAGAAGATAACCAAAAATCAAGCGATGCTAATTAGCAAGCCTTTTAGACAGTTTTATATTCTTGTTCTCTTCTTCTTTATTAAACGGTATCACTTGAAGACCGATCTCTGTAACCTCTTCATTGATCACTCCCGCCATTTTTGGACGTTTCGTATCAGGAACCCATCGGTCTGCCCACAAAGAGAGAGAAAGAAAAACTTTGACCAGATCTTTGCACCTTTCTGTAGGAACATACTTAGCTCTCTTCTTGTTGTCAGGTACATAACGCGAAATCAATTTTTTGCTTGCCATAGACTTTAATCGCTCTGTCAATAGGTTTCTTGAGATATTGAGGTTATTTTGAATGGATTCGAAGTTTTGATTACCCATCATGATATCCCTTGCAATCAAAAGTGTCCATTTGTCTCCCAAAATTGACAGGGCCGTTGCAATACTACATTTATTTAGGTGGTTGCCTCTGCTTGACATATAAATTTTCCCAATTTTAGTTTACGCTACGTCAAATCGTATTGTATCATAAACCGTGACGAAGAAGTCAACATTTTTATTTAGTGTCTTTCTACTACACAAAAAAATATCATGTGGCAAATAATTAAAAAAAAACTTGAAATGGTATACAGATTGCAGAAATTTGTATTATTAATAATTAGAATCAACAGTTACCAAAGAGATACATAATGAACGAATTTGTTTATCAAAAAACGTCAAAAAGCGATTTGTTATTTAATAAGGAAGTTAAACTTGAACCGGAAACTCTGGAAGAGGGTTCTAAGGATCTCTATGATATAATTAAGTTTTGTTGTGCTATAAAAGAAAATCCAATCTCACCAAACCTGAAGGATTGGTCAAGAAAGGAGTATACCTCTAATTTAAGCTCTATGGTTTATAATAATTCAAACTCAGAAAATGCTGACTATGATGAACAGACTAAGAAGATGCTAAGTTATGCTCAAAGAGCGCAAATTTATGCAATGACAGCAATTACCGCCTTAAACTCTGGAAATGGAGAAAAAGCAGTCTGGAATGCTGTTAGGTCTGAAAAATACGTATCTCATATCCAAGCAATGATGAAAATATCTGCGCCGGGATCAGACAGACAACGACATGTGAGCGAGGATGCTGACGTGAAAGGGTTAGCAAGAAATGATCTTGAAGCAAATGACTTGATAGATGAGTTTGAAAAACTTATACAGATCCATGATAGTTATGGTGCTTTTAGAAGATTAGCTGCAAAAAAATTGGGTGTTCCAGCTATAAAAGTTACAATAAAGGAAATCAACGAAATTACAAAAGAGGTCCACAGGGCTTACGAATTTAGCCCAAAGAGACAAAGAACATATAAAATGTAATTGCAACTAGCTTTTCTTTCTCTCCTATTAGCCTTGATTTAATATAGTTTTAGTGTATTTTTGCATATGAAACTTTAGGTATAAAACTATGAATAATTTTACAAATTCTAGCTCAGTTATCTCATCAGATACCGTCATAAAAGGAAAAATTGACTTCAAAGGGGAACTTTTGATTGAGGGTAAAGCCTCGGGCGACATATTGGGGGATAATTTAACCTTAGGTCCAAGCGCAAAGGTGGACGGCAAAATCATTGTAAAAGCAATTACTGTTCAGGGAAATTTTACAGGATTTATTCGATCCGATACCGTTAAATTAGATGCTGGGTCTACCGTTAAAGGGGATATTGAACATAGCGAGATTTCAATTGAGACTGGGGCAAACTTTAATGGTAAGGTGATAAGGATAGCTAAGTCGCCAAGAAAAGCAGGTGAGAGTGAAAGCGAAGAAGATAGTTCAATATACTCTTTAACTGATAAGGCAGTTGCGAAATAAATTACTAGTTTTTAAGCTTTTGATCTTAACTTTATTTTTCTGCTTTACTGCTGGACCTTACGTTGTTGTAGAGAATTATGGGAACTGGAAGACACTGAGCGTTGCCTCTAAATCAGCTTACATTACCGGTTTATGGGATGGTTACATAGCTTTTTTTGGAAAAGAGCTTCAAGAAAAATATAGCGCTAATTGCAGTAACGGTCGTATTACTAGGGTTTCAGATCTTGTAGAAATGGTTGATAGCCTTTACGAAGAAGAAATAAATAGAAGTTTTTCTCCAGCTATTTTATTAAGAGAAAAAGGTCTGCAAAATATTTGTCGCAACTCAGATTAACTTTAATTTTCAATATGCATTGTTTTTAGGCAAGCCTTTGGCAGATCTTCCGGCAAGTAGCATCTTGCGTGAGAACATTTATATTTTTTCTTGATTTTAACAGTCTTTTTTATGACTTTCTTCTTCGGTTCAAGCCTATCTGTGACCCACCAAGCCAACTGCTTGTCACAACCATCTACATTTTTATACTTATTCCAAAGTGGTGTGTTGATGCAACCTGGCGATCCCTCAGGACACTTTAGCCTAACATGAAAATGCTCACTATGACCTTTCTCTGGCCGTATCTTCATTAACCAAGACCTATCTACTGATCCCGCGTTTTTACACATCCAAACTTTTATTGCTGCGTTTACAAAAATTTTATTTACTCTTTCATCTTGCGCTGCAGCTTTCAAAATGGCCATATGTTCTGGAGTCCAATTAGAATTAACATTTTTTTGATTCTTTGACACTACATTCAGCTCTTTAAAAGATGGTTTTCCGTACCTGTGGTCATTATGGCTGTCTTCTACTGATAGGTCTAGTGTCGCTGGTTTTCTGAATTTTATATCTACCTCTAACCCTACTTGGTGAGCGGCATGGCCATAAGGGGTAGGCCCCCCTCTTGGGTTGCCAAGATCACCTATATATAGCCCCAACCATCCAAAGTCTGCAACTTTTTGAGAAAGGTCCTTTGTAAAATCTATAAGCCTTGGGTGTCCCCAATTACGTCCCCTTTTTGAGTTTATGTGTTGCCATGTTTCTCCCTTAACTGGCAACTCAACTCCACCGTTGAGACATCCTTTATTATATTTTCCAACGCTTTCAGACGTTAATTTTGTTGGTGTTATGAAGTTACCAAAAATTTTTTTTGCCAATACTTTATCCGATGCATCATGGGCGAAGGCTACGCTCAAAAGGGCCGAGATGCAAAATAGTTTAAAAAAAAGAAATCCTTTTAATATAATCATTGGTTGTCAGTCCTCCTCAAAATAGAAAGGTATGATAACTACACTAGCTTTAATTAAGCATTAGACTCTAAATTTTGGAAGTTCAATATAAAATCTTTAAGAATAGGAATGTTCTGTTAAGCTTATGATAAAGCGCACATTTAATTCATTTGGCGCTGGAGGAAATACTATGAACAGAATAGTTAATTCAATTGAGGCCAAAGACATTGAAAATCATTTCCATCCGTATACTAACCCCCAAACTTTAAAAGAAACTGGTCCACATGTGATTTGCAGGGGAGAGGGTGTATATGTTTACGACAATTCAAATACAAAATTTATAGAAGGCATGAGTGGTTTGTGGTGTGCGTCATTGGGGTTTAATAATAAAGATTTAGTTGAAGCTGCAACTAAGCAAATGGAAAAGCTTCCCTTTTATCATAGTTTCGCGGGTAAAGTGCCGGAAGTCGCTGCTAACTTGGCTGAAAAACTTGTTGGAATAGCCCCAGAAGGATTAGGAAAAGTCTTCTTTTGTAATTCGGGATCTGAGGCTAATGATACTGCAATTAAAGTTGTCTGGTACTATCAAAACGCTCTAGGTCGACCTGAAAAGAGAAAAATCATTAGTCGGAAAAGAGGCTATCATGGCGTAACTATGGTTGCAGGAAGTTTAACAGGGCTACCGTATGCTCAAGACGGGTTTGGGTTGCCCTTAGACTTTGTTAGGCACACTTCTTGTCCACATTATTTTATAGAAAAACTTGAAAACGAATCTGAACAAAACTTTGTAGACAGAATGTTAAATGACCTTGAGGAACTTATCCTTGAAGAAGGTCCTGATACTATCGGGGCATTTATCGCAGAGCCAGTAATGGGAGCTGGTGGCGTTATTATTCCTCCTGAAAATTACTTTTCTAAAGTACAGGTATTACTTAAAAAATATGATGTGCTTTTCATTGCAGATGAAGTGATCTGTGGATTTGGTAGAACGGGAAATATGTGGGGCTCGGATACGTTTAACCTAAAACCAGATATCTTAACTTGTGCCAAGGCTTTATCTGGTGCTTATGCACCCATATCAGCCTTGCTCATTAATGAAACTATTGTTTCTGAAATAGAAAACCAGGCCAACGAACTCGGGATTTTTGGTCATGGATTTACTTATTCTGCTCATCCTATGTCTGCTGCAATAGCTCTTAGAACGCTTGAAATTTATGAAGAGAAAAAAATTGTGGATCATGTGAGAAAGATGGAAAAAAGTTTTACTGAAAGGGTGAGAAGCTTAAAAAAATATGATTTTGTTGGAGATGTCAGGGCTGTTGGGTTAATTGGTGCAATAGAATTTGTGTCTGAGCCTGGTTCGAATAAGAAACCCGACCCCAGTAGAAAAGTTTCAGCGAAAATACAGCAAAAAATCCAAGAAGCAGGTGTTATTTTAAGGTCACTTCCAGGCGACAGTTTGGCATTTTGTCCACCCTTAATTATTGAAGAAAGTCAAATCCATGAAATGTTCGATAAAATTGACAGTGTTTTGGCAGGAATTGATTTCCAAATTTTATGATATTCTTGAAATATATACCTTTAAATGCTAAAATCTGACTAAATTTATCGGAATTAAGATAATTTTCTGAGGTTATAGAACGATGGCTGATGATTCAGAACAAAAAATAATATTGTTGACGGGTGCAAGTAGAGGAATAGGCCATGCCACCGTCCGAAAATTTTCTGAAGAAAATTGGCGTGTAATCACATGTTCTAGGCAAGCTTTTGATCCTAAATGCCCATGGCCTGGTGGGGAAGACAATCATGTTAAGGTAGATTTATCAAATCCAAACAATACAGTCGAGGCAATAGAAGAAGTAAAAAAAAGGCTTAATGGTAGATTGCACGCACTTGTAAACAATGCTGGTATATCGCCGAAAGGTGAAAATGGAGAAAGGCTAGATACTCTAGGCACAGATCTCAGTATATGGGGAAAGGTCTTTCATGTTAACTTTTTTGCGTCTGTGATTTTAGCAAGAGGATTGAAAGAAGAGCTATTGAAAGCCAAAGGTGCAATCGTAAATGTAACGTCAATTGCAGGAAGTAGAGTTCATCCGTTTGCGGGGGCGGCATACGCAACATCTAAAGCAGCCTTGGGAGCGTTGACAAGAGAAATGTCGAAAGACTTTGGTCCCTTGGGTGTTCGAGTAAACGCTATCGCTCCTGGAGAAGTGAAGACCGCTATTTTAAGTGAGGGTACAGAAAAAATAGTTGCAGACATACCCATGAAACGGCTTGGCTTACCAGAAGAGGTAGCCGATACCATTTTTTATTTATGCTCTAAAGAAGCAAGTTACGTTTCTGGCGCAGAAATAGAAATTAATGGTGGTCAGCATGTTTAAGAAGCTATTATCAAAATATTAAGTGAAAAAAACAAATAGTTCCGGTGGCTACAGAAAAAAAAAATTTAAGTGATAGACAAATTTTAAAAGATATTTTTTTTAATTCCCTCCAACTTGCAGACCCTCTTACAAAATTAACACAAATTGAATTTAATAAACCAAAGGGTAGGGTTTTCTTTGCTTCTGTTGGTAAAGGTGCTGGAAGACACGCAAAAGCATTTTCAAGAAATTATTCAGGCTTATCTGAGGGAGTGGTAGTTCTTCCTGAGAATGAATGCTGTGAAGATATAGGCTATAAGGTATTCAAAGCTTCTCATCCAGTTCCGTCAA
>CACHMT010000019.1 GCA_902581005.1 uncultured Alphaproteobacteria bacterium | reverse complement strand
TTATTAGCGATGAACCATCGGCTTTTTATTACATATCGAAATAAGAATAAATTAGATGCTGTAAAATATGAACTTAAGTCATTTTGCGACGACAAACAGGTAAGTTTCTTAAGATGTGATTTGTCTGAGCCTGATGATATTAATGAAATTGTGAATGTATTTAGCAAATCTAAGATAAAACTAAATTGTCTGATCAATAACGCAGGAACTATTTTGTTTAAGAAATCGTATAATAGTGTGGGAATTGAAAAAGTCTTTGCAACAAACCATCTAGGTCCCTTTTATCTTACAAATAGGCTTCTTGAAAAAAATTTAATACATGAAGGCGGCAGAATAATTAACGTAGGGAGTAGCGCTCATAAAACCGCAGTTCTAGATTTTAATAATTTAGACAGTAGCAATTCGAAAAGTTGGTACGAACGTTATTCAAGGTCTAAGCTATGTAATTTGTTGTTTACACTAAAGTTATCGGAAAATCTTACCGAAAAAAATATATCTGTAAATTGTGTACATCCAGGAATCGTAAATACGAACATAGGTCAAGATCATAAAGGACTTTTACAGTTTATTATTAGGTTAGTTTTAAAATACAGAGGCATATCACCTGAGGAAGGCGCAGACACTCTTGTCTATCTAGCAACGAACGAGACGGTGCAAAACGTTTCTGGTAAGTATTTCATAAAGAGAAGTGAATCAAACCCCTCAAAAGAGGCTTTAAAGTCGGATATTGCAGATCGTTTATGGCAAGAAAGCACTAAATTAATAAATAGATTTTTGTCTTGAAGAACACTTTCAAAATTATTTTGTGTATAATTTTCATATCCTTACCGGCACCTATTTTTCCGCAGAGTACAAAAGTGTATGAATACTGGCTGGATAAGTTTTTGCTACCAAAACTCCAGCAAAAATTTAATAGCCATAAAATTATTGGTGAAATTGAAACGCATCTCAAAGACAACATAGGCTCTGTGATAAAATTAAAAAGGTTACTCAATAAAAACGAGCAGGCTGAGTTTTCTGATCCTGCAAAGTATTTCAATAAAAAACAAATTTTACAAAAAACCAAAGTAGGTAAAAAATATAAAAAAAGCCTTCAAAAAATATTAGAAAATATCGAAAATTTATATGAAGTAGATAGACATTTTTTGCTTGCTATATGGGCTAACGAGACATTCTTTGGAAGAGTAAGGCCAAGGCTAGACAGTCTTCAAGTACTATCTCTACTCAGCTTTTCATCATCAAATAGACTAGGTTACTTGAATGAGCTTATTTATCTAATTGATTTTGCAATAGAAAATGAAATAAATATTAAATATTTAAAAGCTTCGAAAGCGGGTGCTCTTGGACAACCTCAGTTCCTACCTTCCACTCTTGTTAAATTCGCTGTAGATTATGATAATGACGGAAATAAAGACATATGGAACAGTCAGCCAGATATATTGGCTTCCATTGCAAACTATTTACATCAGTTTGGATGGGATAATAACTTAGAATGGGGATATGAAGTTCAACTGTCAAACAGCATTAGTTGCTACCTAGAGGGACCAGATCATTCAAGAAGCTTGAGCCAGTGGAAAAAGCTGGGAGCATCAAGATTTAAAGGAGAAGAATTTCCTCAAGATGATCTTAATGAGTCATACAGTTTGATGTTTCCGGCTGGAATACACGGACCTATTTATTTAGTAAGCAAGAACTTTTATACACTTAAAGAATACAATAACTCCGATTTATATGCTTTATCTGTTGGGTTCATTGCAGACAAAATTAAATATAACAGCCACAACTTTTTTAAAAATTGGGAAGCAACCGAAAATTTAACAAAAAATGAAATAATAAGTATACAGGAAAAGCTATCTAGAAAATATTACACGGGTGGCCTAGACGGTCTAATCGGGCACAAAACAAGGCGTGCAATAGGCCTGTACCAAAGAGACAAAAACCTAAAACAAACTTGTTGGCCACCACTTTGAGTTATAAAAATATTTTAAGAGTTGGAGCAAATACTATAGCCAATTCGAGCCATATCTTCTGCTCTTTTTATTTGCTCAAAGACATTAGAGCTTTCTGAGCTAACATTTCCAAGCAGGGTTCTAGCAGCTACTCCAAAAATAATCGCTGCACTACGAAAAAGAGCGAATGATAAAAATAGAGGCCAATTCGGAATTGAGCTTCTACCTGAAAACTTCATATATAGTTCAAGAAATTCTTCTTCAGAGGGTATACCCAGTTGTTTTAGATTTAAGTCTTCAAACCCATATCGGTAGGGGATACAATAATAACCCAGATCAGCTAAGGGGTGGCCCAATGTTGATAATTCCCAATCAAGTACACCAATCACTGTCGAGTTATTTTTATCAATTATCGTATTACCTAATCGGTAGTCACCGTGGGCAATAGCAAATTCATCCTCAATGATAGAATTTTCTTTAAGCCATATACTAAGTAAATCCATTTCTTTAAAGCTGGCCTTTACAGTAATATCTTCTTTTGATCTTTGGAATTGATCAGACCATAATTTTATTTGACGCTGGATGTAGCCTTCTGGTCTTCCAAAAGACTCGAGGCCGATTGATTTGTAATCTACATTGTGCAGTTTGGCTAGCGTCTCTGCTAAAGATACGCAGATGGTGTTTCTTTCATTTTTTGAGAAACCATTTATTTCCGGAGTTGTAATTATTCTGCCGTCTATGTAGTCCATTATAAAAAAATCAGTGCCTATCACACTCGGGTTATCACAAAAACCAAGCATCTTAGGCACAGGGAAATCTATTTTTCCAAGAGCGTTCATTACTTTAAATTCTCTGTCAACCGCATGTGCCTTTGGCAACAGCTTTCCTGGAGGTTTTTTCCTTAAGACATATTTATTGTTTTCACTCTCAAGAAAAAAAGTTGGGTTAGACATTCCTCCTTGAAACTGCTTTACCTTTAATCCTGTACTCTCTATCTCATTGGACTCCATCCATTTCACTAGATTATCGGTGTTGAATTTATGTTTTTCCAAAGGAGCTATTAATTCTTGGTCATTTCTGCTCATTTTTCTCTTTCCAATATGTAAAACCTAATTTACCAGGAATCTATATACCTGTTTTTTGGGACTTTTTCAGAACTATTAATAGGACTTTCTACTACCATAGATATCCAATCACGAGATTCGATAGGATCTAGAACTGTATCAAATTCTAATAAGCTTGCGGCATTAATTGCCTTTCCTTTTTCATAAAGATCATCAACTAATTTTTTAAAAAGCTTTTCTTTCTTCTCTACGTCACTTTCTGCTTCTAGCTCTTTTCTGTACCCTAACTTAACAGCACCTTCCAAACCCATAGCCCCAATCTCAGCGGTTGGCCAACCCACAACAAATTGTGGTGCCATAAAACTGCCACCAGCCATTGCTTGTGCTCCAAGGCCATAAGCTTTTCTTAAGACAATGGTCATCATTGGTACCGTTACATTAGCTCCCGCTAGAAATAAACGACAACAGTGGCGTACAAGGCCAGTCTCTTCAATTTCCGGGCCCACCATCATGCCGGGAGTATCACAAAGACTTAATATCGGAATATTATAATTTTCACATAATTTAATAAATCTGGAAGCCTTATCCGCTCCATCACTGTCTATCGCCCCAGCCAAAAATAGTGGATTATTTGCAATTAATCCCAACGGCTTACCTTTAACTCTTATAAAGCCTGTGAACATACCCTTTGCAAAACCAGCCTTTATTTCCAATACAGAGCCTATATCAGCAATATTATCAATAACCTCCCGAATATCATAAACCTCCAACCTATTTTCAGGAATAACGTACCTTAAATTTTCTACTTCAGGAGCTTCCCAAGAGCCTAGGTTTCCCTGAAAATATGATAAATATTTTTTTGCTATTACGCTAGCATCATCCTCGTTATCAACTAAAATATCAATAACACCATTGGGATATTGAACGCTTGTTGGGCCAACCTCTTCGGGTTTGTACACTCCTAACCCTCCTCCCTCAATCATTGCTGGGCCACCCATACCCAGATTAAGATCTCTTGTAGCGATAATTACATCACAGCAACCCAATAAAGCAGCATTACCCGCAAAAAGCCTACCTGAACCAATTCCAACTAATGGCACTTCTCCAGAAAGACGCGCAAAATCATGAAAAGAAGGAATGTTCAAACCAGCGATATTTTGATCTCCCGCATCAACATCTCCTGGTCTCCCTCCTCCCCCTTCACAGAAAAATATCAAAGGAACTTTTAAACCTCTAATAACATCAATCATTCTATCTAGCTTCTTATGATTATTTATACCCTGCGTTCCTGCTAGAACCATATAGTCGTAGTGCATAATTGCAGTCTTAGTTTGTTCTTTGGCAAACAAATCCGAGTTTACATAGCTCAAACCTGTTATTAATCCATCTGCAGGAGTATTTTTTATAAGATCATCAAGCGATCTTCTCGATCGTTGTGCCGCATAAACCAGATCCCCATACTCAAAAAAGTCATTATTTCCAATTAAAGACTTTATATTCTCTCTAGCAGTTCTTTTCCCAATTTTTTTCCTTTTCTTAACTGCTATGAGCCTACTTTCATCTAATGTAAGCTTCCTTCTTTCCATAAGATTTTCGAGATCTCCTCTCATTTTTTTTGACTTTTTTGACTTGCCTTTCTTCAACTTTTTTTGGCTACTTTCTTTTTCAGGAATGAATTCAAAAAGAGGTGATCCTGTTGAAACAGTATCTCCAATATCAACAAAAAAGTTTGATACGAATCCATTCGCGTTGGCTTTAATAGGATGATGCATTTTCATAGATTCCTGAACTAGGACAGTATCTCCTTGCTTAATCTTTTTATTTGGCAATACCTTTATGTCTATTACTGTACCAACAAGCTCAGATTGAATTGTGTTCTCTGTTAAAGCGCTATCTATTAGAGGCCTGTTAGGAATTTCATTTTTATTATTCTCTTTAACGCCTATTTGGGTATCTCTATTCAGTTTTTGAAGATAAACTTCGATATTATTATCAATTGTAGAAATATTTACCGATCCGTTTTGAGGGACTTCTTGTCGCAATATCTCGATAATTAAATTTTTATTTGTCTCTACCCCTGAAACATTAGACATTCTTAAAGTAAAATCTAGCTTTCTTACAGCTTCACCCAAACCAAATTCGCTAGTAGCAATAACTTTAGCAAGCAATGAGTCGTAAAGACCATTATTTAAATAACCAACTTTTCCTGCACCATCAATCCGTATTCCAGGACCGGAAACAATATCATACTCTTTTATAGTTCCGGTTGTTGGAACAAGTTGGTTTTTGTTATCATAGCTTTCCATATTAAGCCTAGCCTGTATTGAAGCACGCTTTCCTAATACAAGTCCCGCTTTAATATTCTGATCCTTAAGAGATTTTCCATTGAAAACGCTGATCTGGGATCGTATGAGATCAATTCCAGTAAGTTCTTCTGTGATAGTATGTTCTACCTGCACCCTTGGATTAACTTCCATAAAGTAAATCTTTTCATTTTTGTCGACCAAAAATTCAACTGTGCCCAAACCTTTGTAAGCAACACTTTCGCACAAATTAATTGCATAATTATATAGCTTATCTTTGGCTTGGCTTGAAAGATTTGGTGCGGGACAAAATTCGATAAATTTTTGAAAACTTCTTTGAAAGGAACAATCTCTTTCGAAAAGATGAATACACGATTGTCCATCACCCAAAATTTGAACCTCAATATGTCTAGCCTCTTCAATTACCTCCTCTGCAAAAATCAAATTAGAGCCAGAAAATGACTTTGCTTCTTCTTTTACTAAAGATAATACTTCAGAAAAATCATCTTTTTTATGAATTATTCTTGATCCTCTTCCCCCACCACCAAAATTCGCTTTTAAGATTATTTTATTTTTTTTTATCTCATTAAAAAAATTCAGGATATCTGATTTTTTTTGTATTGGCCCCGATGAAGAGCATACAGGTATCCCTAATTTTTGAGCTAATTTTTTTGCTTTTTCTTTATTACCAAAATTTTTTAATGTTTTTTCATTTGGGCCTATAAAAATGATGTCATTCTTCGCACAACTAGCAGCAAATGCATGGTTTTCACTCAAGAACCCATATCCCGGATGCACAGCCTTAATTTTTTTACTTTTTGCGAGAGATATGATCTCATCAATATTTAAGTACGCAGAAGGTCCTGTACCGTTTAATTCAAATACTTCAGAGCAATACGAAAGATGTGTACTTGAACTATCATCCTTACTATAAATCCCATAAGCCTTTATCCCCATCTCGTTCAAGGTCTTAGAAATCCTAATTGCTATTTCGCCTCTATTAGCAATTAAAACTGAATTTATAATAGTCATAGAACACTCTTTAAAAGATACATTGTTATATCATTTGTAGATAGTAACTGTTTTTGTTGGTAATTCGTTTGCCACATCATCGGGAACAAAAAAATCTCTAATTAGTTCATTATCTGAAATACGGTACTTTTCAAAATCAGTTTCGCCCGCGTTTCTCAAAACAACCTCATCAATGAAAAAATTACCTGTACAAGATTTTGGATCTTTACTTAAAATTTCATATGCTGCATCGGCCATTATACTAACATCTCGACTACTTTTTGCAGTATTTTCTCCACCCAGAACATTTCTTACTGCTGCTGTATCAATAGCAGTTAAAGGCCAGAGTGAGTTTACTCCGATTGCAAATTTTTTGAACTCTCGTGCATGCCCAAGTGTTAGCAAACTCATACCCATTTTAGAAATCGTATAAGCAACGTGTGGTGCAAACCACTTATCATCTAGATCCAGAGGAGGAGAAAAAGTTAATATGTGTGCATGATCACTTTTCCTTAGATAAGGCAAACACGTTTTTGATACTAAAAAAGTTCCTCTAGTATTGATGTCTTGCATCAGGTCATACTTCTTCATGTCAACGGATCCGGTTGGGAAAGGAACTATAGCACTGGCGTTATTTATACAAATGTCAATTCCTCCAAATTGCTTCACGCCTTTCTCCACTGTGGCGATGACATTATCTTCGAAGCGAATATCACACTCTAAAGGAAGACAATTGCCACCTAATTCTTCGATCTCTTTTGCAGCAGTAAAAATTGTTCCAGGTAGTTTTGGATGAGGTTCTGTTGTTTTTGCAGCTATAATTATGTTGGCACCGTCAATCGCCAATTTTTTTACCACTTCTAGCCCTATGCCCCTACTTCCTCCAGTTATAAAAACAGTTTTCTCCTTAAAGTTCATTTTATCCCTCACTTGATCTAATAATTGAAGTAGAATGTATAAGTGTAGCTGCTAACTCGCCATCAGCACTAAAAATATTTCCTTCAATATTAATAACTCTTTTGCCAATTTTTTTAAATTTAGTTTCGATTTTATTTTCACCAAGCAATACTGGTTTATGGAATAACACGTGATGGTTTGTACTGCTTACTTTTTTAATATTTTCTTGGCTTCGCAAAATACTAACAAAAGTTGCTTCATCCATCGCAGCAGAAATCATTCCTCCTTGTACTCCACCATAAATATTTTTTGAAGCTTGAGGAAAAATTACTGAAAAAACATACATCTCTTTAGTCTCTTTAATTAATTTAAGACTAAAGAACTCAGCAGCGTTACTTTCTTCATTGTGCAGTGTTTCAATCATTTGCTAGAAGCTCTTGTCTTAATCAAAAAATAAGTGTATTCCGCTATAGATATTCCTACAACATTTTCTTTAATCTACTGGAGACCAACTCTGAAAATTTCAAATACTTTCTTTTGCTTTATTATTGCTGGAATGATCTCATTTGTTGCTCTTTCAATAGATACCTTACTGCCTGCATATACAGAAATTAAAAATAAATTTCTAATTAATGACCATCAATTGCATTGGGTTATAACAGCTTTATTTTTTGGCTTTTCATTAGGCCAGATCCTATTTGGACCTATCTCAGACCGTATAGGCAGGAAAAACTCAGTTCTACTAGGAGTAAGCATTTACTGGCTTGGGTGTTTTATTTGCCTTTTTAGTAATTCATATATGATATTTGTGTTGGGGCGATTTATTCAAGGTTTTGGTATCGGTGGACCTAGAGTTGTTTCACAGGCTATATGCCGAGATTTATTCAGTGGGAATAGGTTGGCAAGCATCAACTCATTTATTATGAGTATTTTTATCTTAGTTCCTATTGTTGCACCGCTATTGGGCCAAGGCATTCTATTTTTCTTTTATTGGAAATATATCATAGTGTTTTTTATCTTGTTTTCTTTAATAACAACATGCTTTCTTTTACTTAATGTTGAAGAAACCTTGCAAGAAAAGAAACGAATAAGTTTTTTGGCTATTGTAAAGCACTTTAAAGAGGTTTTGAGTAATTTAACTTCAATGATTTACATAGCATGTTTAGGTCTTCTTCTGGGAGGCTTACTCACTTTCATAAACATTTGCCAACCGCTCTATTTTAATTATTTTGACGTTGGATCTAGGTTTCCCTTATATTTCGCACTGATAGCTTCCATGCTAGGTTTATCGTCATATTTAAACTCAAGATATGTTGGGCAATTTGGTGCGGTTAAACTTGCTAAAATTTTTTCGTTACTATTGATGATCTGGACGTCAATCAATTTTTTGTACCAAATCAATTACTTCTCTTTTAACTTGGCATGGTTCTCTATATTTATAATGATAAGTTTTTCTTTCTTCGGATTTATTTTTGGAAATTTAAATGCTCTAGCTATAAATCCTTTCGGACATATTGCCGGATACGCATCATCTGTTATTGGAGCACTATCTACGTTTATAGCGCTGGTGGTTAGCGGCTCAGCATCAACATTTTTTGACGGAACTCCAATTGTGGTTATCTTCACACTTTCTGTATGCTCTATTTCAACCTTTTTTCTCTTGTTTACACAAAAACTTTTCGAAAAAAAATAAATAAAGGCTAACCAAAACGTATAGGAAATATTTCATTTAACTTTATTTTTATTTCTTCTACACCGCTCACTACAATAGAGAACTTGCTCCCAGTCTTTCTTCCATTTTTTTCGCCAGGTAAAAGGTTTTTTGCAAACTTTACAAACTTTCTCATCCTTCATGGGTATTATTCTCAATAAATAATTTTGCCTTCTCAAATATATGGAGTTTTCTTTCGGAAGACATTCTTTCTAACGTTTTATGAATAAATGATAATCTTGGATTCGATTTATAAAAGTCAATATGCTTTTCGATAAAACGCCAGTATAAACCGTCTAAAGTATCACACCAATCGCCCCTTTTATAATTACTCATTTTTAAAATGTAGTTGGACCCACATGTATAAGGTTTAGTCGACATCAAACCACCATCTGAGTAAGTAGCCATTCCAAACACATTTGGCACCATTACCCAATCAGACGAGTCAACATACATTTCCATGAACCAGTTATAGATGTATTTTGGATTTATTTCGCAGAGGTTCATTATGTTACTGATTACCATTAGGCGTGGTATATGATGATTATAACCATCTCTTATTGCTTTATTAATAGAGTCATCTAAAGGCAGAATTCCTGTTGTTCCCTCATACCAGCTAGAGGCTAACGATCTGCTGTGTTTAAAAAAGTTTGATTTAGCTTGAACATCTCCTTTTTCCTGATAAATCCCTCTAATAAACTCTCTCCAACCAATTATTTGTCTCAAAAAACCTTCAACCGAGTTGAGCGGAATCTGATGTTTTTCATACACTTCTAAAGTTTTTTCTACTATTTCATCAGGAGTGATTAATCCAATATTGAGTAACAAACTCAAACAACTATGAAAGAGAAAGTTTTTATCCTCAACTAAAGCATCTTCATACACTCCAAAACAATTTAATCTTTCCTCTAAAAACTTTTCAAGTTGAATGGAGACATCTTTTCTTCGAACAGGAAACCAAATTTCATTAAGTTCTCCTGGATGATTAGAAAAATGCTGTTTTATTAACTTAGAGACACTTTCATGATAGGCAGAGATTTTGTATTTGGGGAGCGTAGGAATTACCGTACTTGGTGGAATTTTTTTTCTATTTTCAGCATCATATGACCACTTACCACCTACTGGTTTTTGATCATTATCCAGTAATATATCAAATTTTTTTCTTCCAAATATATAAAACGAATTCATCCTAAACTGTTTCAATCCTTTATGAAAATCAGAAAAATCCTTTCTCGAAAACATAAACATAGGTGAGCCGTTGATAGAATATGTAATGCCCGCGTTAGCAAGTACTTTAAGAAAGGGCAACTCGAAAGACTTATCCTCTATCTCAAATAGATTTAAATTAGCTACCTTCTTCTCACTCAAAAAAGAACAAAGCAATTCTGTATATGTCTGGTTTTCATCCCTTTCACTTAATTTAAAATAATGAACGTTGATACCAGCTGTCCTCAGTTCATCAGCATATTCTCTCATGCAGCATAGAAAAAAATAGATCTTTAACTTATGGTGCTTCACATATGTGCACAGACCAAAGTCTTCAGCCATAAATACATCGGTGCAGCCTTTTTCCTTCAATAATTTTGGATGAAAAAGCTGATTACCTAAAATCACAAATAAATTCTTCATATAGCAGACATAGTCTGTTAATGATTATTTTAAAGTTTTTCTTAATCGTTTCTTGTGTGGATTAGGATAAGCAGAAAGTTTCGTATTTTTTTCACTAAAATCAATTAATGATAAACAAATTCAATATATTAGACAATAAATCTAAAGGCATTGTACTTGCCGTTTTCGGCGTACTCTTATTAACACCAGATACTCTTTTTATGAGATTATCAGAACTTGAAAAATGGCAATTAGGAGGATGGAGAGGTGTGCTTATGGGTGCTACCCTCTTTTTTATCTGGATTTTTTCAAGAAAATCGGGACGCAAAAGTGAGTTTCTAACAACATTTTCTATTCCTGGACTGCTAATTGTTGGAGCGATGGCCGTTAATTCAGTAAGTTTTACGCTTGGTATAAGCGAAACTTCTGTCATTGTTGTTTTGACTGCGCTAGCAACGATGCCCCTTTTAACAGCCTTGTTATCAGTTTTCTTTTTGAATGAGCAACAAAACCTAATTTCATGGTTAATATTGATTTTTGCTGTGTGTGGCATTTCTCTTGCCGTTAGTGGATCAGATACTGCTGAAAATGCACCTGATGGTTCCGTAATTCTAGGTGCTTCATATGGATTAATTTCTGCTTTGGGTATTTCTTTCACGTTTACAATGGTCAGAAAATATCCAAATTTATCTGTCATGCCTGCAACGTCTATAGGGTGTATTATAAGTGGTGTCTTTTGTTTTTACCTATCAAACGAACCGAATTTAAACTTCTCGGCACCCTTCAGTGTTATAGCGATGGGGATAATCATTTTACCATTTTCCTTCGCTTTATTACTCATAGCGCCAAAATATACTAGAGCTTCTACCGTTAGCTTAATTATGCTCCTAGAGTTGGTATTGGGATCATTTTGGGTATGGCTCGTGATAGATGAGCAGCCATCTCTTCAGATGATTATAGGTGCTCTAATTGTAGCGATTTCCATCATTGCTTATATAAAAATATCAGACATACAAAAATAGTTAATAGGTAACCACAGATCTTATAGATTTTCCCTCGTGCAATAGATCAAAGCCCTCGTTAATTCTTTCAAAGTCAATAACGTGCGTAATCATTGGATCAATCTCAATTTTTCCATCCATATACCAATCAACTATTTTCGGTACATCTGTTCGGCCTCTTGCCCCGCCGAATGCTGACCCTCTCCAACTTCTGCCAGTAACTAATTGGAACGGTCTCGTACTTATTTCCTCTCCAGAGCCTGCAACACCAATTATTATGCTTTCTCCCCAACCTTTATGTGCACATTCAAGTGCTGTTCGCATAATATTAACGTTACCAATACACTCAAATGAGTAATCGGCACCTCCTTTGGTCAGATCGACTAGGTGCGAGACTAAATCTCCCTTTACTTCGGAAGGATTGACAAAGTTTGTCATTCCAAAACGTTTTCCCCACTCCTCTTTAGAAGCATTTATATCCACACCAACTATCATCTCGGCGCCGATCATTTTCAGACCCTGGATGACATTTAGCCCAATACCTCCTAGACCGAACACCACCGCTCTACATCCAGCTTCAGCTTTCGCAGTATTAATTACGGCACCAATTCCAGTAGTAACACCACACCCTACGTAACAAACTTTCTCAAAAGGGGCACTTTTAGAAATTTTAGCAACCGCAATATCGGGCATAACTGAAAATTGAGAAAAAGTAGAGGTGCCCATATAATGAAAGATAGGCTTACATTTATAACTAAAGCGGCTTGTTCCGTCGGGCATTAATCCCTGACCTTGGGTGGTCCGTATTGCCTGACAAAGATTTGTTTTAGGATTAAGGCAATATTCACATTCTCTACATTCGGGGGTATACAAGGGAATGACGTGATCACCAACAGATACAGAGGTAACATTTTTTCCAACATCAACAACAACACCAGCTCCTTCATGCCCTTATACAGATGGAAATATTCCTTCAGGATCTGCTCCAGATAAAGTGTAAGCATCTGTATGGCAAATGCCAGACGTCTTTATCTCTACGAGAACCTCACCCTCTTTTGGACCCTCTAAATCTAATTCTACTATTTCTAAAGGCTTAGAAGCTTCAAATGCAACGGCGGCTTTAGTTTTCATCACCTTCTCCTCATTTTAAGTAAAAAGGATATCTCTTATTTTAATCCAGCTATTTTCAAGCCTTCTAGTAGAGTATCTTTTATTATAGTTGGTGCAACCTTTTCATAATCCTCTAATGTCTTAATCTCAGGTCGTTCTTTAAGAAAAGAGTTTAGATTTTCCTTAGCAGAATCTAAGTCATTCATTTTTCCATACACCGCAGCCTTCCAGCCAAAGAATCTGGAATGTGGACCTCGCTCATGGGCCGTGTTCAGCCATGTTATTGCGTTTTCCCAGTCTTTGAGAGCAATATACAAAAGAGGGAAGAACCCTTCATAATTTCTTTTGGATTGAGGATCTAGCTCGATTGCTTTCTTAACATAGGATAAGGCTTCTTCATTTCTTCCAAAATTTGTTAAGGCTTGACCGTAGGAAAAATTCGAGCGTGGATGGCTTGGATTCAATTCTAATGCTTTCTCAGCTGTCTCAAGCCTTTTATTCAAATCTTTTTTTATACTATAAGACATGCTTAATGACGACATAGCGTCGGGGTTTTCAGGATCGGTATCGACTGCTTTTTGAGCCATTTGATGAAAGAGCCTAGTGTTTTCTTCACGACTATCTTGGTGCTCATGACTATAAATTTTTACCTGAAGCACGTTACAATACAGAACGTATGCGTCACAAAAATTTGCATCAAGCTCTATTGCTCTCTTACAGTGTTCAATAACTTTATCACCTAATGTTGTTCCAACAAAATCTTGAGTATTATAAATGTTAAGACCTTGAAGATACTCATCCCAAGCACCGAAGTTTTTCTTCCCTTTAGTGCTTAGCTTTACCTGCTCCTGATCCTTTAAAGCAGGAGAAATCAGTGCGGCTACATCTCGTGATACTTCATCTTGAACTTCAAAAATGTCTTCAAGCGACCTATCCCATCTTTTTGACCAAATTTGTTTATCATCATCTGCTGAAGTTAACTGCGCAGTAATTCGAACTTTGTTTCCGGCTTTTCTAACACTCCCTTCAACTAAATACCTCGCTCCCAGTGCTTTCGATATTACATCAGATTTCTCAGTGGAGTTTTTAAAAGAAAAACTAGAATTCCGCGAGATAACGGGAAATGTTTTCCACAATGACAGGTTAGCAATTATATCCTCTGTAATTCCATCTGCGAAATACTCCTGCTCTTCATCATTACTCAAATTTTTGAATGGAAGAACGGCAATGGCTGGGGGTTTGCCGCCATCATCTTTATCATCAAGTTTCTCTTCTTTTTTCGCCTCTCTTTTTTCAAGATTATTAAGCGCTAAATCGAACGCATGAACATCTGTATTTTTTACTCGTTGCTCACCAATATCATTGAATAAAAACTCAGTCTTTTGATTTACAAAATCATGTATGCTTTTTGATAAACATACCCCACCAGGTTGCGAAAGTGCCTCTAAACGCGCCGCTACATTTACTCCGTCACCATAAAGATTATCGCCTTCTACTATAACGTCACCCATATTTATACCAATTCGAAAATGCATTTCACTACCCTCGGATACACTAGAATTTCGTTCAGAAATTAACTTTTGAAACTCAGATGCACACACCACTGCGGAAACGGCACTTTGAAATTCTGCAAGGACCGAGTCTCCTGCTGTATTGAAAATTCGGCCTCCATGCTCTTTAAATAAATTATCTAGAATTTCTCTGCATGACCGAAAACTTTTTAGAGTTTGATCCTCATTCTTCTCCATAAGCTTACTGAAACCAACAACATCCGTTACGAAAATAACAGCTATTTTTCTATCAATTTTATCTTCATTCATTCTTTTTAACCAAAATAAGTATGATTAAAGCTTACTACAAATATAGAAAAACCCAAGAGGATTAACAACAACCCAAACGCAATCTCCATAAAAAATATCTTATCTCTATAAAATTTAAGCAAGCTTTTTAGAGTTACTAGAAAAACAATGATAACGTAGACACTTACATCAATAAACCCAGCGATAATTGCCATAAACATATGAACAGAAAAGTTTTGCTCGGGAGACAAAAACTGACTAAATAAAGAAGAGAAAAAAACCAGTATTTTTGGATTCAGAATCGCTATACCAAAACCATCTCTAAAATAATTTAATGTAATGCCTGATGACTGTGTTTTATATTCCCCAAAATTTGATAAGTCTTTTTTTGATAGTCCTCCCCGGAGTATTTGAAAGCCTATCCACAACAAGAATAATGCTCCTAAAATTTGGACAAACGAAAATATCTTTGGTGAACTAATTAATATAAAACTTAAACCGATCGCTGAGACGAGTGCATATATAAAAATGCCTAAGCCATGACCTACCGCGGCGTTAATGCCTGCGCTTCTACCATCAGCAACTGCGTGACGTAAAATCACTATCAAGCTAGGACCTGGAGAAAAAGCACCCATAAGGCAGATTAAAATAAGATATAACCAGCTTTCAATACTCAACTTTTTTTCCTATTTTTTTATTAAGAGCAACCTTATAGGACTTCAAAAACCATTCAATAAATAAATCTTTATCTTCTAAAATTTCAGAGGGAATTGACCAATTTGACAGTGATATATCTTTTCCATTTTTCTTGTATGTAAATGGTTTAGAAAAAGAAGATTTATAATCATTTATATTTGATTGATCAACTTTCATGAAAATTTCTGAGCGCAGGATCAATGCAACAGCCAGCTTATTTTTAAACAGTCCATACCCACCAAACATTCTTTTAAATGAAATGCCTTCTTCGTCATCTAAAAGATCCAAAATATGTTCGAGAGTTTCCTGGTTTGACATCTAGAGTTTAATAAATAGTTTTTATAAAGTTTTCTTATTGTCTTTTGATTTGTAAAAAATAAAGATTCCAGCAAGGATTATTAGAGATCCTCCAAAAAGTGTACTAAATTTAGGTATCTCACCAAAAAAAATAAACCCCATGACACTAGCCCATAGTAAGGCGGTATATCTAAATGGAGAAACAAATGTTACTTCACCATATCTCATGGCAGAAACCGAGGCTGTATAACCGATAGAAACGAATATAGCTGTATAAACTATAAATAAAGAATTATCTACTTTTCCAAAAAGATGGGTGTCTTCACTTAATAAAAAGCTAACCATGGTCAGCATTAGTGCACTATAAAAAGCTACAATATTTGATGGTATATTTTTATTCAATCTTACAGTTAATAGATCACGTGCTGACAAACAAAAAACTGCAACTAATGCATGAATCGTAAAGAAGTTAAAATCCGATGATCCCGGGCGAATAATTATAACTGCACCAAAACATCCAACCAAGACAGCAATCCATTCGTATGTCTTTGGTGATTGTCGTAAAAAAATGAATGATCCCAACAGAACCATAAGAGGAATTAATTGAAGAATAGCATTAGCATTGGCTACATTCATGTTGAAAAGAGCCGCCAGAAATGCATATGTCATGATAACTTCTAAAATTGATCTAATTGTTATTACAATTCGGTCTCTCCATTCTTTTATAAAAAAAGATGCTTCACTCATATAACAGTAAGAAAAAAGAAAAAACGTTACTAACAGTCCTCTTAAAAAGGTTATTTGAAACATTGAGATTTCAGTTGAGAGAAATTTCATGAAAATATCACTCATTACATAGCAAGCTGCTGCGAGAGAGATTAAAAATGCTCCCTTAGTGTTTTCACTTATCACCTATAAACAACCTTTCAATTAACAAAGAAGCGGTGCAAGTCCTAAAACTGAAAGTTGGAATGGAAAGTTCACGCAGGAATTACCTTTCCATCATAGGCAAAACAATACCCATTGTCATCCACAGAAAGATTTTCAACAACTTTCATCATCATCTTAACAGACTCGTCTGGCGAAATGGTTTCAGTAGTATTTTGAAATTTTTCTGTGAACCTTGTTTTAACTGTACCCGGATGAAGGCCCACACAAATAGCGTTTTTATTTCTCCTATTTATCTCTATAGAAGAAGTCTTAATAATTTGATTTAGAGCAGCTTTAGATGACCTATAGGAAATCCAACCCCCAAGTCTATTATCCGTTATGGAACCCACTCGGGCAGATAGATTAACGAATACACTAAATTTTGTTTTATCCAACTTTTTAGAAAAATTTTTTAATAATAAGGCGGGCCCTATTGCATTAATCGTCATCATATCAATCATTGATTTTTGTTTAACCACATTAATCGTTTTCTCAGGCCCCTCTTCAGTAGTTTGCAAAACCCCTGTTGCATTGATAATCAAACTGAATGAACCTTCTATTGATTCAGAAAATTTTAAAATTTTTTCTTCATCTGAAATCTCAAACCCATCAAAGGATCGGCTTACATTTACCACATTTTCTGAACCAAGCTTATCCTCTAAGAACCGGCTAAACGCTTGACCTATACCACCACTGGCACCAAATACTAAAGCTCTTCCACTATATTCGTACATGATTATCTAACTAAGCCCCTAACTCGGCCTTTATTTTGTTAGCCTGCAACGATAAAACAGACATATCCTTTACCATTTGACCAGGTCTATCCATTGGTTTTCCTTCATATCTAGGTATAATATGAAAATGTAAGTGAAATACCTCTTGACCTCCATCAGCCTCACTAAATTGCTGGATAGTTATACCCGTTGCATTCATTGCTTTTTTAGATGCAACCGCAAGCTTTTTCACTACTTTTATAACTGCACATAGACTTTCATTATCAATATCCAGAATATTCCGTACACTCGCTTTAGGTATAACAAGAAAATGACCTGGCGACCTTGGCATTATATCCATAAAAGCCAAAACTTTTTCGTCCTCATAAATTTTTTCAGCAGGCAATTCACCCCTGATAATTTTTGCAAAAATATTTTGTTCGTCATAGTTCATCTCAAAATCCTTTTTTAAAAAATTGAACTTTCTACTAACCTTTTTGTGTATTCGTTTTTTGAATACCTTAATAGTCTTGCCGGAGTTCCCTCATCCACAATCATACCATCTTTCATTACAACCATTCTATGAGAAATAGTTGAAACTAACTCTAAATCGTGACTTATAAATAAGTAAGATAAATTAAGGTCTTTTTGCAAATCAATTAACAACTTAATTATCTGTTTTTGAACAGCCGCGTCCAATGATGAAGTTGGTTCATCTAAAATTAGGAGCTTCGGTTCCATAATTATTGCTCTTGCAATTGCAATACGCTGTCGTTGTCCACCAGAAAACTCATGGGGATACCTTTCGAGAGTATTTTTGTCAAGGTCTACTCTACTCAGAGCTAATAGTATTTTTTCTTCTACCTGTTCTTTAGAAAATATACGATGTGAAATAACACCCTCACCGACTATATCACGAATTGAGAGTCTTGGTGAGAGTGAAGAAAAAGGGTCTTGGAAAACAATTTGAACATTACGTCTATAATTTTTAAGTCTTTCCTTTTTTCTGAGACGAGGTTCAGGAAGATGCAATTTTATATCTCCTTGATAATCTATCAACTTAAGTATTGATAGAGCTAAGCTTGTTTTACCACTACCGCTTTCGCCTACAACTCCAAGTGTCTCGCCCAATTTAATATTTAAAAAAACTTTATTTAAGGCACAAAAGTCTTTAGACGAGCTTCTAAATAAGCTTCTAGGGCCTTTATACTTAACTGATAAGTTTTCAGCTGATAATAGAATCTTTGAAGTGTTTAATCTTGATTTTATAATTTTAATTTTGGGCTCGATTAAGTCTTTTGTGTATGCATGAGTTGGTTTTTTAAAAACATCTTCGGTTTTACCACTTTCAATTATTTCCCCTTCTTTCATAATATATAAACGATCAGCCAAATTTTTTACAATCTTTAAATTGTGCGTTATGAATAATATTGAAAGATCATAGGAGGCTCTTAAGGAGTGTAACAAATCAAGGATCTCTTTTTGGATAGTTACATCTAAAGCGGTAGTAGGCTCATCTGCAATTAGAAGCTTTGGTTTATTTGAAAGCGCCATTGCAATCATCACTCTTTGACGTTGGCCACCTGATAATTGATGTGGATAATGATTAAAGCGTCTCTCTGGATCATCAAGTTTTACATCTTTCAATAAAGCGATAACTTTATCCTTAAGATCTGCGTTTGGAATGTGTGCATGTGTTGTTATACACTCACCAATTTGTTTGCCTATAGTGTGAAGAGGATTCAGAGACACTAAAGGTTCTTGAAAAATAAAGCCTATTTCCTTTCCACGAAACATTTTTAAAGAATTATTATCTGCCAAATCATAGTTCAGATTTAGCCACTTTCCTGTACCTGAGGCTTTAATGGCAGAGGGTAACAAGCCAACAGTAGAAAGTGCGGATAAAGACTTTCCTGAGCCAGACTCTCCTATTAACGCAACAAATTCCCCTCTATGGATACTAATATTTATGTTAGAAACTAACTTTTTAGCGTCACCCCTAAATCTATTTAAATAAATAGATAAGTTCTCTAAGCTTAACAGATGTGTTCTCATACAAAAGTCTTTCTTGGATCAAAAGCATCTCTTATGCCTTCAAAAATAAAAACGAGGAGCGCCAGCATTATAGAAAATACAAAAAACGCACTTAAGCCCAACCAAGGAGCCTGAAGATTTTGCTTTGCTTGCATAGTAAGTTCACCAAGCGATGGGTACGAAGCGGGCAAACCAAAACCCAAAAAGTCAAGCGCTGCTAACGATCCTATCGATCCTGTTAGAATAAACGGTATTAAAGTGAGCGTTGCAACCATCGCATTGGGCAGTAAATGCTTAAAAATAATTGAACCCGTTGATACGCCGAGAGCCTTCGCTGCCATTACATACTCAAAGTTTCTAGCTCTTAAAAATTCAGCTCGGACGACACCTACCAATGCCGTCCAGCTAAATAAAGTTATCAATAGCATTAAAATCAAAAAGTCTATTCTCAAAAAAGCTGATAAAATAATTATTACGTAAAGAGAGGGCACAGAATTCCATATTTCTATAAAACGCTGAGTGAATAAATCCGTTTTCCCACCAAAATAGCCCTGCATTGCACCTGCAAAGATACCAACCATACTTGCAAAAAAAGTAACGGTTAACCCAAATATCACAGAGATACGAAACCCATAAATTATTCTTGCTAAAACATCTCTAGCAGTATCATCCGTCCCGAGCCAATGCTCACTATCCGGCGGAGATGGTGCTGGTACATTTAAATCGGCAATAGTATTGTGATTGAACCGAACAAGGGGCCAAATTATTACTCCTTCATTTGTTTTATTTTTATATCCTTCAGATATAACGGTTTCAGGAGAGTCCCAACAATCATCATTGCCTTCTGTTAAAATAAGACATTGTATTTCTCTATCAGCGTATATTGCCTCCGTTTTCAAGTCACCCCCAAACTCGACCTCAGAATAAAAATTAAATATAGGGAAATATACCTTGTCTTGAGACTTAATATATAACGGCTTATCGTTAGCTATGAAATCTGCAAATAAAGAAAGAAAAAAAAGCATTCCAAAAATAATTGCTGAATAAAAGGCACGCCTATTTTTTTTAAAATTTTCCCATCTTTTCCAATTAAGTTGTTTGCTCAAGATTGTCTCTTTTCAAAGTCAATTCTTGGGTCAACCCAGACGTACATTAAGTCTGAGAGAAGCCCTACCACCAATCCTAATAAGCCGAAAATATAAAGAGTACCAAATACCACGGGATAGTCTCTTGATACTGCAGCCTCAAAACCCAAACGACCCAATCCATCTAGAGAAAAAATAGTTTCTATAATTAAAGAGGATCCAAAAAAAACTGAAATAAATAGCCCAGGAAACCCAGCTATTATTATCAACATAGCGTTTCTAAAAACATGGCCATATAAAACTCTTTGATCACTCAAGCCTTTAGATCTTGCGGTAATTACATATTGTTTCTTTATTTCGTCTAAAAACGAGTTTTTCGTTAGTAATGTCAATGTAGCGAAAGCTGAAACTGTGGATGCTATTACTGGAAGAGCAATGTGCCAGAAATAATCTTTTATCTGTCCAAAAAAGGACATATTTTCAAAATTTGAGGATACTAGTCCTCTGATAGGAAACACTTGAAGATAGGAACCACCTGCAAAAAGAACCAAAAGAAAAATTGCAAATAAAAATCCAGGTATAGAGTATCCAATTATAATGAGCGTAGATGTCCAATTGTCA
>CACHMT010000018.1 GCA_902581005.1 uncultured Alphaproteobacteria bacterium | reverse complement strand
CCATCATGAATTTCGTGCATTGAGTCGCTAGACTCTTCTTTTAATATTTCCTCACCAGATTGTAAAAAGTCCATAATCGTCCCCAGCAAAGCTGGCTTTATATGCTCCCATAAGAAATCTTCCCTCTTAGTAATTGTAATAAAGTCGCTGCCCAGAAAGACACCAACTACACCTTCTACGCCAAACAGCTTTTTCGCTAAAGGTGAACTCTCAATATTATCACCCTCATTAAAGTTGGCGGTACCTGTGCCCAAAACGGTTTGACCAGGTAAGAACTTTAGCGTTGCCGGGTTGGGTGTCTCTTCTGTTTGGATGAACATTATCTTTCTCCAGTAGTTATGCTTTTAAATTTAGATAGTCACCATTCTAGCATTTTTCAAGGTTAAGATACAGCTTCAATTCTTTCCTTTGTCATTGAGCCTGGAACGATAGTAACAGGTATAGGCAAGTTTCCTCCGTCTCGTGAAACTAATTGGCTAATTAATGGCCCAGGACCTTCACTCGAATTGTTTGCTCCTAAAACAAGTACCCCAACTTCCTTATCTTCCGAAATTTGATTAAGTACCTCAGTAGCTTTTTCTCCTTCTCGAATAACTAATTCAGCTTCAAGCTTTAGCTCGTCTTTCATCCAGTTTGAATATATTTGAAAATTTTCTTCAATCGTTTCTCTTGCTTCTTCTCTCATTTTTTCGGCAACGCCAAGCCAGTGTGTTTGATCTTGAGGTGTGATAATCGCCAGCACTTCAACACCACCACCAGTTTTAGCGGCTCTAGTCGCCGCATAGTGAAGCGCATTTAAGAACTCGGGACTATTATCCATTATGACTAAAAATTTTCTCACAATTCCCCTATAAAAAAATTGCTATCCATAGTAACCTAAAAATCTAAGAAACATTAGATTTTTATTTCAAGAAACCGACTATCTCACGTGTCTTTTGTAATATTGGTCGAGAAATATGATCAGCTTCTTCAGAACCCATTCGCAAAATTTCCACTATATATGTTTCTTCATTCAAAAGCTTCTTTATCTCTTTATTTATTGGATCAAGTTCAGAAATAAGGATATCTGATAGCTCATCTTTCAATTTTTTAAAATCTGATCCTGAAAATTGCTCCAATGTTTTTTCAATAGATTGATTGGCTAAAGTTGCATAGATTCCAAGCAAATTTTCTGCTTCTGGGCGGTTAACAAGTTCTTCTTTAACGCTCGGTATTTCAAAGGGATCGGTTTTTGCCTTTTGAATTTTTTTTCTAATAGAATCGCTATCATCGGTTAGGTTTATGCGAGACATCTCTGACGCTTCTGACTTAGACATTTTCTTGGTTCCATCTCTCAAAGACATTATTCTTGTGGCTGTTCCTTCTATAATTGGCTCCGGTATTGGGAAAAAGCCTGGCGTCTTGAAGTCATTATTAAATTTCATAGCTATATCACGAGTTAATTCGAGATGTTGTTTTTGGTCTTCACCTACCGGTACATGAGTGGCGTGATAAGCAAGAATGTCCGCAGCCATTAGAGTTGGGTAACAATAAAGTCCAAGAGAAGCATTTTCTCTATTTTTCCCAGCCTTCTCTTTAAATTGTGTCATACGATTCAGCCACCCAATTCTTGCTACACAATTGAATATCCATGCTAGCTCTGTATGTGTCGAGACTTGACTTTGGTTGAATATAATTGAATTTTCTTGCCGTAAACCACAGGCTAGAAAAGCGGCGGTTACCTCGATAGTATTTCGGCGTAATTCTTTTGGATCTTGCCAATTGGTTATTGCATGAAGATCTACCAGGCAATAAATGCACATGGTATCAGCATCTTGAAGCTCAACAAATCGCTTAACAGCTCCGAGATAATTTCCTAAGTGGAGGTTTCCAGTGGGCTGCACACCAGAAAAAACTAATTTACTATCCATCAAAAACGTCTCTTATATTATTTACTAAAGTCATTGACCCAAAAATTCTTATCCAATATACCCAAAAACTTTAGGCATGCAAAATAACTAATTCCTGATAGGGGTATGACCATACTCAACCAGAGGATTGTGAGGACTTGAGTAGAAAAATACTGAAGTGTAAAAGATTTCGTCAATATTAACAAAATGAGCATAAAGCAACTGCTAAGGACAATCCTTGGTAGGCCCCGTTTAAAAGCACTATTAAAATAAAAACCAAATTTGTAGGTATGATAGACTAATGAAATAAACACCAACCAATTTGTGATTGCGTATGCTATTGGAGGCGCTAAAAACTTGAATATATCTAGTAAGGTATAAGCAAGACTTACGTTTAAGAAAACAGATGCTAGCGAGTAATAAAAAGGTATCCTGATATTTTTCTCTGCAAAATAAAAGTTGAGTAATAGCATTTGTAAGCTTATTGGTATGATACTTAAGCTGTAAATTGATAAAGCTTTACTGGTTTGAATAGCATCATTCACTAAAAAATTGCCTCTTTGAAATAGAGACGATATGATCTCGGAATTCAAATATATTAAACCTACAGAGGCAGGCAGTGCAAAAATAAGGGACAGTTGCATAGACTGGTTTAGATATGAGTTGCCCTCAGCTTTTCGACCACTTTTTTTGAGTGAACTAAGTTTTGGTAGAGTAACAACATTTAAAGCAACCCCAATAAGCGCAATTGGAAGCTGTGCAAGCCTATCAGCATAAATAAGCCATACCATAGCACCATCAAAAAGTGATGATATTTGTCTACCCACTACGAGATTTATTTGTGAAACGCCACTTGCTAAACTAATGGGTATTGATTTTAAAAATAGTTCTTTTGAGATACTTAGATTCGGATTTAAGGCAGATAAATTTACTGAAGTAAGAGAGATTCCATTCAACCTGCATGCTATGAAAACCATTACTAAGTTGACAAAGCCAGAAGCCAATACAGCTACGCAAAGATTATAACCAAAATCACTAGAGTAAAGGGCAGAAAAAATTAATGAACCAATAAGAAATAAGTTTAAAACACCCTGTGTAGCGGTACTGATGTGATATAGGTTGAGAGCATTAAGTACTGAATTGAATAATTGTACCAGTGAGATGAGAAGAATGTACGGAAACATTATCCTTCCATATAGTACGGCCAATTCGAACCTTTCGTCATATAAAAAACCAAACGCAAGTGCTTTTATTAAAGCAGGCATAAAAATCACTCCTAGTATTGAAATCAAACCTAAGGTTATAAAAAGAGAAAAAAACACAATTGTCACCAGCTCGTTAGTGTTTTTTTTTCTACCTTTGACACCTATAAAAATCGGTATAAACACTTTATTAAATGAACCCTCAGCAAATATTCGCCTAAGCATATTCGGAACAGTAAATGCGAGTAAAAAAGCCTGAGCCACTGGACCTGAACCAAGAAAAAGAGCCAGAAAAATATCGCGCAAAAATCCTAATATTCGGCTAAAGAGTGTCCAAAGACCAACAATTGAGAAGTTATTAATAAGAGCGGATTTCTTTGTCATTAATTTTTTAGCGCCTTCTTAAAATGTTTATCAAGATAAAACAAAAGCTCCTTCCTCACTTGCTCTAACTTTTGTGAGGATGTAATTTTTTCGCCAAATAAATCATTTACATAAAATGTGTCTACAGCTTGCTCTCCATATGTAGCAATAACCGCAGACCTTATCGTAATTTGATTCTGAAATAGTGTATTTGTTATGTTATAGAGAAGGCCTAATCTATCTCGAGTATCAACTTCAATCATAGTTTGTTTATGCGACCCTTTGTTATCAAAAGAAATCTTTGTGGGAACCTCAAAGTACTTCTCACGGTCTTTTATTTTGTCTTGTTTCTCTAAAATTGATTTTGTGATAATCTCCCCTGAGAGAGTTTTCTTAACTGTTTCTAACAACTTTTTAGTTTTTCTTTCATCATATTTTTTTCCAAGATTGTCTTGTATCCAAAAAATGAAATTTGCTATTCCGTCTTTTGTTGTAAATGTTTTTGCATCAATAACATTAGCAGAGGCAATTGCTAGTGCTCCTGCCAATCTTGAAAAAATGCCAGGATGGTCTTCCATGACAAAAATTATCTTTGTTATATCACGCTCGTTGTCATATGCAGGTTCAACCTGCAATGGATCTTGCTCAAGCCTTATGATCATTTCGGCTATAAGCTTTTGGGTTGGCGTATCTAAAACTAGCCAATAAGCATCAAAATGGCGCAAAGTTTCCTTTTTGATATCTTCATTGTTAAACCCTTGGAGATATCCCTTAAGCTTTGTTTTTGCAGTATCTATTCGCTCTGATCTTGTTTCAACCTTGATATCTTTTGAAACCAATTTAAGTGTTTGAAAGTAAAGGCTTTCAAGTAGAGACTTTTTCCAATTGTTCCATGCATCAGAAGATACCCCTTTTATATCACAAACAGTTAGTATAAATAGTAGATCTAGTGTTTCTCTATCTGTGACATACTCTTGAAAATCTATAATTGTTTTTTGGTCTGATAAATCTCGTTTTTGAGCAAAATCAGACATCATTAAATGATTTCTCACTAACCAACAAATTTTCTTACGTTCACTATCTTTCAGAGAAAACCTTTTACATAATTTGGTGGCAATTTTCTCACCCTCAATAGAGTGGTCATTTTCTAGCCCCTTTCCAATATCATGAAAGAGTATTGAGAGATACAGTACTTTTCTATTAAGGGATTTCCTCGAAAATATTTCCTCTACAGCTGTTCCATAGTTTTTAGGTAATTTTTCAATCTCGGATAAAACTTTTAAGCATTGAATCGTATGTTCGTCGACAGTGAACCAGTGGTACATATTAAACTGCATTAACGCTACAATTCTGCCAAAGTCAGGTATAAATGCCCCTAAAAACCCAACTTCGTTCATTCTTCTCAGAACTCTTTCGGGATTGCCGTAGTCAATCAATAAACTTAAAAACAGGTCATTTGCCTCAAAACTATTTTTGAGCTCAGAGTCTACCAAATCTAAATTTTGTGAAACTAGTCTTAATGCTTGTGGATGAATTAGTATTTTAGAATCGAGGGCACAAATGAATAACTTTAAAATATTTATGGGTTTTTCTGTTAAAAAATTTTTATCTTTGATATTGAGTCTGCCTTTTTCAATAATTAACCCTGGTTGCAATTGCTTTAATGATCTTCCGGAAAGTCCCAGCAGTTCTGAGAGGTTTCTCTTAAATCCTTTTTTCTTTGCTAAATAATTCTCTTCTATTGCGGTTAAGAATATTCTCGTAAGATCTCCAACATTTTTTGCCTGCAGAAAATATTTTTGCATAAATATCTCTACGCCTCTTCTCGAGTTATCATCTTCAATATTTAAGCCTTTTGCTAAATCAGCTTGAATGTTAAAAGTTAATTTCTCATTAGCGTAACCTGATATTTGATGAATTTTACACCTTATAAACCAAAGAAAATTTTCCGCTTCTGTAAATATTTCTAGCTCGCTCTCCTTAAAGATCTTTTTCTCTATAAGGGATTGGATGTTATCGGTTCTATAAATATACTTTGATATCCAGTATAAGGTATGGAGGTCTCGTAGTCCTCCCTTACCTTCTTTAATATTTGGCTCCAGCATATACCGCGCATTAGCATGCTTAAGGTGTCTTTCTGCTCTCTCCGAAAGCTTTCCTTCCACAAAGATCGATGCTTTTTTCGAAAAAACTTTTTTCTTTAGCGTAGTCTCTAATTCTTCAAATAAGTCTCTACTTCCACATAAGTATCTCTTCTCCAGCATTGAGGTTCGTATTGTTAAGTCATCCAAACCTAGTTGAACACAATCAGATATAGTTCTAGATGAGTGACCTACTTTAAATTTTAAATCCCAAAGTAGATACAATACTGACTCTACTACACTCTTAGCCCAACCTGTCTGACGTTTATTGGACAGGAATAATAAATCTATGTCGGAATAAGGAGCCATTTCACCCCTTCCGAAACCTCCTACAGCAACCAACGATAAGCTTTGACTGCCAGAAGGGTGAGTAAACGGATGAAATTTTTTATGGACTAGATTAAAAACAGTAGTAACCAATATATCTGTTTTTTTACAAAAAAGGGTTTTCGCTTCGTTCCCTAAAAAAGGGCATTTGTTTAGAAAATCAAAAGCGACTTGGGTCATGAGCTCATTAGAAGCTCTAAGCATGGATGTTATCTTTGCTCTTGTCTTCACATCTGGATTATTGGGAATAGCTAAATTCAAAAGTTCCTTATTTAGCTTTTCTCTGTAACTATCCAATTCGATTATGGTCTTCTTTGCTGTCTGCATAAACTAGAGTAATATTATATTTAGTTAGACTACACGAGAGAATTATTAAAAAATTTACAAAGTCTGGAAAGCTTTAGATTGAGAAGTTATATTAAATTGCTAGATTTTTGATTAAGTATGAACGAATTTGTGTATCCAGAAATTAAGTCCGGCTTATATCTTGTTTCACTTCCAGTGGGGTGTCTAAGTGATATCAGTTTTAGAGCACTACATATGTTAAGTAATTCTGATTACGTAGCTGGCGAAGATACTCGAAGTGTAAGATCACTATTTAAATTATTGAAAATTAGAAAATCAATAAAGTCTATAATTTCATATCACGATCATAGCTCAGCTCATACAAGAGGGAAAATAATAGAATTAATTAAACAAGGCAAAAGTGTGGCTTTAGTCAGTGACGCGGGTACACCATTGATTTCAGATCCTGGTTATAAACTGGTAAAGACTACAATTGAAGAGGGTTTTGAGGTTTTTAGCGTTCCTGGGCCCTCCTCTGTTATTGCGGCATTAACAGTATCAGGCTTGCCAACGGATACGTTTAGTTTTTTGGGGTTTTTACCGAATACCAAAAGCAAGAAGAAAAAACTATTAGAAACGTATTTAAATCTAGGCTCTTCTTTGGTTATTTTTGAGAGTGGCAAGAGACTACAAAAAACGTTGGAACTGTTAGCAGAAACTTGCAGACCATCCACTGAAATATGTATCTGTCGGGAGCTAACGAAATTAAATGAAGAGGTAACGAGGTTTAAAGCACAAGAAGGTATAAAGGTTACAAAAAAAATGAGATCCTTAAAAGGAGAGTTTGTAATTGTAGTAGGAAAAAATGAGGCTCGAGATTTTGACTTGAAAAACCTTGATGAACAGCTTAGAAAAATAAAAAAATCGATGAGCATGAAAGATTCAGTGGATTTTCTAGCTGAGAAGCTAAATATCCAAAAAAGAATTATATATAAAAAAGCCCTAACGATATTTAAAGATAACAATTAACCTAGATTGGTATGTATTTATGAAACTCAAGATAGCATTTCAGATGGATCCAATATCTGATGTTGACATTAACGGAGACACTTCATTTAGATTGGCAGAGGAAGCCCAAAAAAGGAGTCATCAAATATACTATTTTAATCCTGAAAGCTTAGTCTATGAAAGCGGGAAAATTATTGCGTATGGCCAAAAAGTAGATATAGATCGGGAGGGTAAACCAGTAATTTCTCTGCAAAAAGAGCAGAAAATAGATTTGTCGGAGGAAGTAGATATAGTCTTCTTAAGACAAGATCCTCCTTTCGATATGCTTTACATAACTACGACTTTCTTGTTAGAAAGGCTCAAGGGTAAAACTTTAGTTCTCAATGACCCATATTGGGTGAGAAACTCTCCAGAAAAACTATTAGTTCTCGACTTCATAGACTTAATGCCACCAACCGTTATTACAAGAAGCCTAAGGTCAATTATTGATTTTCGAAATAGATACAAAGATGTAATTCTTAAGCCTCTATATGGAAATGGAGGGACAGGTGTATTTAGATTGGTAGAAGGCGACAAAAACTTGAATGTTTTCTTTGAAACATTCGTAAATAACTCAAGAGAGCCGATCATTGTTCAACAATTTTTGCCAGATGTGTCTAATGGAGATAAGAGAATTATTTTAGTTGATGGAGAGCCGATTGGTGCTATCAACCGTATTCCCCCTCAGGACGATATTCGATCAAATATGCATGTTGGTGGTACACCTGCAAAGTCAAACTTGACTGCAAGAGATACTGAAATATGTAAAAGGCTCTCACCGGTGTTGAAAAAGAAAAATTTATTTTTTGTGGGAATAGATGTAATTGGTCAGCATTTAACAGAAATAAATGTGACTTCGCCTACGGGCTTGCAAGAACTAGAGCGCTTCGAAAACAAGAATTATGCGCAAACAATTTGGGAAGGTATCGAGAAAAAATGGAAGAGCGAGCAATAGATAATAAGACCACATTTATAGCAATTATTATGATGGCCTCAGTGGTTATTCTTTCCAATATATTGGTCCAGTTTTATCTAGGTGCTTTTTTGACTTATGGAGCGTTTACCTATCCAATAGCTTTTCTGATTAATGACGTTGTGAATAAACTAGAGGGTCCCAGAAGAGCAAGGCAAGTGATTTTTTGGGGTTTTGTCGTCGGCGTTGTATGTTCTTTAATTGGTAGTCAAATTGAGGGCGAGTTTGGTCCTTTGGTTACCTTAAGGATTGCTGTGGGCTCAGGTCTTGCATTCTTGATAGCACATTTTAGTGACACTTATGTTTTTCATTTTTTTAGAAAATTAAGATGGTGGGTTCCCCCTTTGGTATCATCAACAATAGGCTCAGCTCTTGATACGTTGATATTTTTCTCTATAGCGTTTTCAGCAACATTCGTATTTATTGAACCACAAAATGATGTAGCGTGGGCGAACGAGGCGTCAGCGCTATTGAACTTTTTTCCAATAGACACACCTTTATGGGTAAGTATGGCTGCAGCTGACTTCATGGTAAAATTAGTTCTGGCATCCTTATTCTTGATCCCATTTAGAAGGATAGTTTCATCAGCTCGCCAAATAAATGTATGATATTAGCTTTGCTTCATTAGTCTTGATTTTTCCCTTTGCCAATCTCTCTTTTTCTCAGTTTGTCTCTTGTCGACGACCTTTTTTCCTTTAGCAATACCAATTAAAAGTTTAACTTTCCCTTTTTCGTTTAAGTAAAGTTTTAGAGGAATAAGAGTCATTCTTTCCCTAGTTAAATTTACCCACAGCTTCTTCAGTTGCTTTTTATTGATAAGTAGTTTGCGCCTTCTTCTTTCTTCATGACCAAATGTTTTTGAATTGCTGTGAAGAGGTATATAACAGTTAATCAGCCACAACTCTCCTTCCTCGATACTTGCATAACTTTCAGCAATAAGACCCCTGCTATCTCTCAGAGACTTCACTTCTGAACCCACCAAAACCAGACCACACTCAAGTGTCTCACCAATCTCATAGTTGTATCTAGCTTTACGATTTTCGGCGAGTGATTTGGATGATACTTTTTTTTTACTCATCGGAAGCGGAGATTAAACCTGCGGTATGCATAGCTGATTTTATCTGGCTCTCTGTCTCTGTAGATATTGTACAAAGAGGTGCTCTAACTTCATTTTCACATTTGCTAAGTAGGCTTAGAGCGTATTTAGTCGGCGCTGGGCTTGGCTCTGCGAAGGCGGCACGGTGAAGGGGTAGTAGTTTATCCTGATATTCAAGTGCGCTTTTATAATTACCAGCCAGCATCGCATCTTGAAAGAGTGCTGAAAGTTTTGGAGCAATATTTGCAATTACCGAAATGCAACCGACACCACCATGCGCATTAAACCCTAGCGCGGTGGCATCCTCGCCAGATAATTGGAGAAAATCGGTTCCACACGTTTCTCTGGTATCAGAAACCCTAGAGACATCACCAGTTGCATCTTTGACTCCAATAATTCGTGGTAATTTAGATAACTGACCCATAGTATCAGGGTTCATATCAATGATCGATCGACCTGGAATATTATAAATTATAATAGGTAAATTTGAGTTATCATGCAGTCCCGTGTAATGATTAAGAAGACCTTTTTGATTTGGTTTGTTGTAGTATGGAGTAACTACTAACGCAGCATCAGCTCCTACTCTTTCAGAAAATTCCATAAGTTCTATGGACTCGGCAGTACTATTGGAGCCTGCACCGGCTATTATTGGTATTCTCTTTCCTGAGAAGTTTATTATTGCTTCCACAACTTCCTTATGTTCTTCATGACTCAGTGTCGGAGATTCACCAGTTGTTCCAACCGCCACTATTGCAGAACTTCCCTCGCTGATATGCCACTCAACTAAATTCTCAAGTGCAGAAAAGTCAACTTCTCCATTTTTAAACGGAGTAATCAGTGCAGGGATCGAACCTTTAAACATTATTTTTAACCTTTTCAATAATTACAATTGTAACATAATATATAGGAAACAAAAATTCGCAAGATTCATAATCTCGTTCCCAAAACTCTGAGTTTACAATTCTGCATTTTTTCAGATAACCAAATCAAGATAGGTAAAATCCTTATTATGAAAAAACTGTTTTTGCTAATTTTCACTTCAATTCTTGTTCTTTTTAAAGCAAGCATGGCTGAGGATTTGGAGGATTACATAAATAAAGGGCATGTAGAAGTTTTAGTAGAAGCACTTAAGTATTCTGATGCAAGTATGTTTGATGAGGCACAAAATGAAATAAAAGACACCAATAATGAAAATTTGCTGTTGTTTATCAAATGGCTAAAATTACGGGAGGGTAAAGGAAGTTTTTTGGAATATTCAGAGTTTTTGAAATATCATGAACATTGGCCTCAACAGCGTTTATTAAAAAAATTGGGAGAGCTCTCTATTGACGAAAGTGTAAAAAGAAGCGACATACAAACATTTTTCAAAGTTGGTGCAGATTGCAAAAAACTAAAAGAGGCTTCATCTCGTTTATATGAAGACCACTGCCTTCCTCAGACAGCCCAAGGCTCGATAGCTCTCTTGCAGACACTAAACGCAAATACCAATACTGAATTTTTTAATGAGGTTTTGGAAAAGCTAGTTGTAAGACAAATAGTGACAGATAAGCAATGGAACTATCTGAATACCTATCACAAAAGTAAATTAGCTGAGATGGCTACACAGCGATTTAAACACTTTAAGAAAAAATCTGACCTAAATGAGTTGGATAGAATTTCAATTTTTTTAGATGAAAAGGAATTGAAGATTTTAAAAAGTGTAAAACAGTATAAAGAAATAAAGAAACTGTCTAAAAATTTTACGTATAAAGCCAAAGACTTCAATGATGTAGGGGTGGCATATGATTACATCTCTCTTTTGAGGAGGTCTGGCCAGTTTGATTTGGCTCAAAAGCTTATTAGGAAAAATTCATCAAGGCATTTTGATATTATTGAAGATGAAAGATGGCTTCAAATTAAGCAAATTTACTCTCTCAGAGCGCTGAGAGGAGGATACGCTAACAGAGCTTATGAAATAGCAAACACCAAATATAATTTTTCTGACAATCCAAACGCTCTTAGCGATTTTCTTTATCTTGAATGGTTGGCAGGTTTTATTGCTTTAGAATTCTTCAATGACCCTAAATTAGCGAAAAAACATTTCTTAAATTTCTTTACATTACTAAAAGAGTGGGAAGAAAAATCCAACTATCTAAATGAAATTGGTTATCATAAAGATATAATTTCACTTGACATCGCTAGTGCTAGAATTGGTTATTGGCTTGGAAAAACCTTTATACAATTGGGCGACAAAAAGAGTGCTCAGGAATTTTTTGCCTTATCGGCGAACTATGATTACTCCTTTTATGGTCAGCTTTCTCTCGAGAGGTTGAAGATAAAGCCTAGCCCACGCTATGTGACAAGAAAAGATAGTAAAGGTTTTAAGATAAATAATCAAAAAGACCTAGTTGAGGTAGCCGCCAGTCTATATTTCGCGGAAAGGGGGGTTTTGTCCGATTATATATTTGGACATCTGGCTAAGGACCTATCAGAGCAAGAAAGATATAAGCTTTGTCATATACTTCACGACGCTGGATTTATAAAGGGCTCGCTGACAGTAGCGAAAAAGTCAACAGAAAAAGGAACCCCCCTACATAGTGAATTGTTCCCAACCAATAAAGATTTTGTATTTGATCAGAATGTCGATAAGTCACTGGTTTTATCGGTTATAAGGCAAGAAAGCGAGTTTTTTAGAGCTGCAAAGTCTAGAACGGGAGCACTTGGTTTAATGCAATTAATGCCTAACACGGCAAAAGAAGTGGCTAGAAAACTAAAAATTAAATATCAAAAGTCGAAGCTCATTACTGATGAGAATTATAATATTCGCTTGGGGTCATATTATTTGAAGTATTTATTAAAAAGATACGAAGGTAGTAAAGTTCTTACTTTAGCAGCCTATAATGCTGGTCCTGCAAATTTGAAAAAATGGTTATCTAATATGGGAGATCCAAGAAAAAAGGGTATTGACCCTCTAGTATGGATTGAATTGATACCATACCCAGAAACAAGAAACTATATAAAGCGTGTATTGGAGGCCGTTTGGATATACGATAGTAAGATCTCCGGATCAATTGAAAAGCCAAACTTGGCAAAAAAATATTTTGGCCATCGTTTTTAAATTTGAATAAAAACCAAGTTGCCAAACGTTTATATGAAAAATTTTCAGTTTTTTAGATTTTTGGCAGTGTTGTCGAGTAAGTATGAGAAAATACCCGCAAATATAACGATCGAAGAGCCTATTATGATAGGCCACGTTATACTCTCATTAAACATTAGAACTCCAATAATGCCAGCAAAAACCAAGTGGAAATAAGCAAATGGTTGAATAACGGTTGCTTCAGCGAACTCGAATGCTTTGATAAGTACGAAATGACCAACGATACCCAAAATACATAATATTAACATTAAGAGAATATCTGATCCTTCAATAGGTATAATGTAAAATGGAGCTATAAGCGTTGAGAAGAAAGCTCCAATAAATCCTGTCCAAATTAAACTTGTATAACTACTGTCACTAAAACTTGCCATCCTTGTTAAAACTCCATAAAGGGCAAATAAGACCGCTCCAATGAATGGAATAATTGATTGCATTTGAAATACATCACCACTAGGTTTGACAATTATCAATACCCCTAAGAATCCTACCAGTACTATCCCAAATTTCAGCTTTGTAAGAGCTTCTTTTAATATAAAGTATGAAAAGATTACGACCAATAAAGGATAGCTTGAAAAAATTGCTGATGTAGCAACTAAGCCCACTATAGTGAAGGAGTAGACGGTGACAAATATTTCGGCTACCAAAATACTACTTCTTAAAATCTGCAGGAGTGGTCTTTTGCTGAATACAAGGGAACGCGATTTCTTAAATAAAAAAAAGTATAAAGAAATTCCTGCAGCTAATGCCCAAAATCTTAGTATAATCGTCAACGTAACAGAGTATTTTTCAGCGAGATATCTTGAGAGGCCATCTTGTGTAGCAAAAACTAGAGTAGCAATAAGCATTAGAGCTATTCCCAATCTAACGTTCTGACCAGTCAATTATGATGCCACTGCAGACATGGACAAAACCCCAGACTTATCGGTAACCCAAAACTCTCCAGTATCTGAAGTGTTAATGGAAAATTCATCGGACACAAATACTGGGTTTAGTGCTCTATATTTAAAAAACTGCAACCCACCCTCAAACTTCTGCTCTGCAGCATCAATTAAATTTTGAGCTAGTAATGGGCCATGAACGACTAGTGAAGGGTAGTATTCAACAGTTTTGCAATAATCCACATCATAGTGAATTCTATGACTATTCATGGTTAATGCAGAATATTTAAAAAGTTGATTTTCTGTATACTTCCTATTCAAACAAGATTCAGAGCGTTTTTTGTGCGGCTTGTGCACCCTCTGATCAAATCCTAAACGCTTGGGAAGATATACGAGGCTTTGCCGTTCGATTAGAAGTGTCGTGTCGTTATTTTTCAGTTCATTTTTTATTTCAATTACACAGAAGTCACCTGAATTACCTTTTTTGTAATTTATACTTTCAAGTGTAATAACTCTTGTTATTTCCATTCCAATCAAAAGTGGCGCAAAAAAGTTAATTTCACTTCCTCCCCACATTCTTCTAGGGAAGCCGGTATCTGGAATTATGTTGTTTCCTGGCTTAATGTGGCCATCCAACCCGAGGAGCTTATCTTCAGCAGTCTCCCAACAGAAAAACCAATGCCAGTACTTAGGGAGTGGTTCGCCTAACTTTAATTCAAGTTCATTTACTTGGAAAAAATCCTTAGCAACGCGTGATCTCGCTATATCAACTTTATCTTTAATTACTTTTTGTTTCTCTAAATTTTTTCTAATATCTTCTTGTGTGAGCATTTTATTTGGCCAAAATGAGATTGCTTATCGGCATTCCAGAAGCATTATATCGAGGATTGTGCAAGAAATTTTTCTAGCAATTTATCTAGCAACTCATTCGATTTTTCATCAGTAAGGTCTCCAGCCTCATTAAAGGCTCTGCTTGAATGACCAATTAAAACTTCAGGAGTCTGTATTATTTTGCAGTCAAAGGGAGTTAGGCACATTCTGAGCATGTATTGACTTCTTTCCCCACCAGACCGGCCATCGGTAGCAGAAACTATAGCTATGGTTTTTGACGTAAACGGATTAGGCTTTAATCTAGACATCCAATCAAACGAATTTTTTAACGCACCAGAAATACCTTTATTGTATTCTGGTGTTGATATGATTATTCCTGAGGCCCGGCTAAGAGTCTCTCCAAGTTTTATAACAGTCTCTGGAATACCGGCTTCCTTTTCCAAATCGTCGTTGTAAAGGGGAAGATTAATATTACCGAATGAAAAATGTATATCACCATCTTTCAATTTAATTTTTTTTTCTATATATTTTATTAGTTTCGTGTTTGAGGACGCTTTTCTGAGTGAGCCAGAAAGTCCAACTATTGTCGTAGATTTGATCATGTTATTTTCCGGCTACTTTGAATATGAGTCTTGCTGTAGTTTCACAAGGATTGGGTTGTGTTTTTTATAGTGATTTATTTATAACTGAAGGTTATAAGGTTGATAATCAATTTTTTCAAATAAAAAGGAAGAGTTTTTTTGGATATTACAAAACTTCGACTTCTAGGCTTCAAAAGCTTTGTAGATTCCACTGAGCTGGAAATATTGCCAGGGCTCACTGGAATAGTAGGGCCTAACGGTTGTGGAAAATCGAATATTATAGATGCATTCCAATGGTTGATGGGTGAGAGTAGACCATCCTCAATGAGGGCATCTGGAATGGAAGACGTGATCTTTGCCGGCGTAGAAGGAAGAAGCCCAAGGAACTTCGCTGAAGTCACCTTAGAAATTGATAACTCTGAACAAAAAGCTGCTAGCGAATTCAACCGACACAAAGAAATTGAGATATCGAGAAAGATTACAAGAGAAATAGGTTCGTCATACCGACTCAATGGGAAAGAAGTGAGAGCACGCGATGTACAGACACTATTTGCAGATTTTTCATCAGGTTCTAATTCTTCTAGCCTCATTAAACAGGGGCAAATTGCAGAGCTTTTAAACATGAAGCCTAAAGACCGAAAAAAGATTTTAGAAGAGGCGGCTGGAATTTCAGGGCTTTACCATCGTCGCCATGAAGCCCAATTAAAACTTAATGGAGCGGAGAGAAATCTTGACAGACTTCAAGATTTAATTTCTCAACTTGAGGTGCAGTTAAAAACCATTGAAAAGCAGGCGCGAGAGGCTGAAAGGTATGCAAAGTTATCTAAAGAAATTAGAACACTGAAGGGCATATTGTTACTAAAACAGTATTTAAGTTTGAGATCCGATATTAGCTCTGTAGATACATCTTACACTGAAAATTTGAAAAGACTGTCCCGTCTGGAGACTGAAGACCGTGAACTTCAAAAAAAAATCGATATTGAAAATGAAAATATCTCAAAACAAAAATTAGATGTCGAGGAAAAATCAGAGGCCCACCAAAATACTCTATTAGAACGACAAGTTGTGTTGAATGAAATTAACTTAACAGAGAGAAAAGCTAACGAATTACAGAGTCAATTCACTCAAAGCGAAGCTGATTTGCAAAGAGAAGATCAGTTGATGGCAGATGCAGAGAGTAATATGGTAGATCAAAACAACCTATTACGGGAAGTAGACGAAAAACTGCATGACATTGATGAAAAAATTGAGAATGAAAAGGAAGCAATAGAACAAAACAACCAACGCATTCAAGCAGTAAACGAGAGCTATAATTCATTAAGAGATAAGTTGAATGAGTTGAGAGCTGAAAAAATTCTAAATGAAAAAAGAAAAGAAGAACGTTCATCCACTCTTTTAGACTTAAATAGATATATCGAAAAGCTTAATGACGCTTTAGAAAAATTAAAGAGTGCTGAACAACATGAAATAAACAAACTTGAAGACCTTATTAAGGAACAAGATAATCTTAAATCTACATACCAAACTGATGCCAATTATTTTTCTCAAAAAGAAAAAGATTTTCAAAAAAATCAGGAGGAGATTGCAATTGTTGATAACGAAATCAATAAGCTCAATGCAACAAAGGCTGTAAATATTTCTGAGCTCGAGGCATCAAAAGGTCTTCTAAGTAAAAATAATGATCAAAAAACTGTTTTTGATAAACTAGAAATTGAAAATGGATTTGAACGTTGTCTAGATGCACTATTCTTTTCAGAGTTAGAATACCCAGAGATAACAAAAAGAAAAATATCTGGTTGGCAAAATGTTCTTGATAAAATCGATAATAAAATAAAAAAGAACTTTTCTAATTTAGAAAATTTATCTTCGCGTATTAAGGGTCCTGATGTTTTAAATTATCTCTTCGAGCATGTTGGGATAGTCGCTTCAACCGAAGAGGGAGATAAACTCAGTAAGATGCTTCTTCCTGGCCAACAGCTTATTACAAAAGAGGGAGATTTATGGCGATGGGATGGGTTTGTAAGGTATTCGACAGGGGAAATCTCAAAAAATGAATTAAAAGTGAGGAATCAAAAAAAAGTGGTCGAGATACAAGACAGGCTTAAGGAAATAGAGTCCCAGCTAGATGGTTTGCAAAATAAAAAGACGATACTGGAAGAAAAAACGTCTTCATTCGGAAACTTAGAGACAGAAAGATTGAAAATATCTAAAGGAGGGTCTAATCTTCAGGCCTTGGAAGGTGAAATTGCACGACATAAGAACCAGCGCGCTATCGCTAGCGACAATATCATTTCACTAGAGAAGAAAATCGAGGAAGAGACTGCCCAACTCAAAAAATATCAGGAGCATGATAGTGACAAAGGGGATCCCGTTGACCCAGATTCTGACAAAAATGAGAACCAATTACTCGTTAGTAATTTAGAGGAATTGGATAAACAAAGAGAAGAGTTAAGAACTGAAAAGGCAAATTTTGATAAACTTACGGACGATAAAAACTCTTTAGGAGAAAGAAAAGAAGAAATCGAGATAAATCGATCAAAATGGAAGGCTCAGTCAGAAATTGCTATCGAAAGAAAATCAAGTATTAAAGCAAGAATAGAGAGTCTGAAGTTAGAGATTGAAAAAACCTCATCACGCCCAGGAGATCTAGAAAATAGTAAAGAGGTTATCGATAGAAAAATGGAGGTTACTAGTAAAGAGCTTGTGAATGCTCGGGATACGTTAGCTTCATCAGAAGGTAATCTAAGAAAGTTACAATCCAGAAATAAGGAACTCATAGCAGAGCTTGGATTAGAGAAAGAAAATCAAGTAAGATTAACTACAAAAAAAGAGGGTTTGGCTGATAATATTGCTGAGTTAGATAGTAGAATAAATAACGAATATAATGTAAAATTTGATAAATTTCAGGATGAGTTTTCAAATAATCAAATCAAGGATTTTTCTCAAGCAGAAATAGAGACGAGATTAGAAAAACAGATCAGATTTAGAGATAATCTTGGGTCTGTTAACTTAAGAGCTGAGCAAGACGCAAAAGAGATTAGAGATGAGCTCGAAACAATCCTAACTGAGAGAAACGATGTAGGTCAAGCAATTGAGAAGTTAAACGCGGCGGTAAGAAGTATCAATAAGGATGGCAGACAGAAATTGACTGAGGCCTTTACTGAAGTAAATAAAACGTTTCAAACACTCTTCACTAGACTTTTTCAAGGTGGGAAGGCAGAGCTCGCATTGGTAGATAGCACAGATCCACTAGAGGCGGGTTTAGAAATAATGTGTCAACCACCAGGAAAAAAAATTACCACAATTTCACTTCTGTCGGGAGGTGAACAAACACTAACAGCTCTAGCGTTGATTTTTGCGGTATTTCTATCAAACCCAAGTCCCATATGCTTAATGGATGAGGTTGATGCGCCTTTGGATGATGCAAACATCGAAAAATACTGTGATATTCTCGACTTTATGATTAACGAAACTAACACAAGATTTATTGTTATTACTCATAACATAATAACTATTACTAGAATGGACAGATTGTTTGGTGTTACCATGATGGAACCAGGAGTAAGCCAATTAGTTGGGGTTGATCTCACTCGCGCAGAAGAGTTAATTAACTGAGGTTTTTATGGAAGATGATTTCAAAAATATAGTTTCTACAGATTGGCTTGCACAACATTTAGAGGCTCCTGATATAAGGATAATTGATTCTAGTTGGTATTTTCCGCAAGAGAAACGAAACGCAGAACAAGAATTTTTAGAATGTCATATTCCGGGGGCATCTTTCTTTGATATTGACAAAATAAAAGATAACGACAGCGACTTACCTCACATGCTACCACCCTCGGAGATGTTCAATTCTACTGTCCGGAAACTCGGTATAGGTGATGGACATAAAGTCGTCATATACGATGGATTAGGAATGAGGTCTGCTGCTCGACTATGGTGGATGTTTAAAGTGTTTGGATACTCTGATGTAGTTGTACTTGATGGAGGATTCCCAAAGTGGGTTAAAGAAAATAGATCGACTACAGCTGATCTAAACGAGAAAGAAATTAGACACCTGACTATCTATGAAGATAAGAGTATAGTAGCTGATAGGGATGATGTTCTGAGAGCAACTAAATTAAATCATTGCTCAATAATTGATGCGCGTTCAGAGGAGCGTTTTATGGGAACAGCGCCTGAACCAAGAAGTGGTTTGCGATCTGGATCAATAGAAAATTCAATTAATGTTCCTTATGAAACTCTATTGAATGAAGATTTTACGTTTAAAAAAAAGCGAGAGATTTTAGATATCTTTTCTAAGAAGGGTGTAGTTTTTAATAATTATATTATTACAACTTGCGGGTCAGGAGTAACTGCAGCGGTTTTATATTTAGCGTTAGACGAAATTGGCTGTTCAAAAATTTCCTTATATGATGGTTCCTGGGCGGAGTGGGGAAAAATTGATTAGAAGTTTCAAATGCAACATCAAGAAGCAAGCAGAATATTAAACTATACTGTCTCATTTTTGTCTTTAGAAACTAAGGATATTAAGTATTTTAAAAATGTTTTGGGTAATCATGCTATAAGCTTTCTTAAAGCAATATCACCAAATACATCATATTTTTTATATCTTTATAAGGAGGTTGGTCGAAAATATGAGTGGACCGATTGGTTGCGATCCGAAAAAAGCAAGTTGGAAAGCTTTTTGACTGACGATAACGTTATTCTATATTCTCTCATTCTCCGAGGCGTACCTAAGGGCTTTTTTGTTCTCGATTATAGGCTTTTACCCGTTTGTGACTTAGCCTATTTTGGGTTGTTTGATGACGTAACTGGCAAAGGCTTAGGTAAATTTATGATGAACAGAGTTTTTGAGGAAGTAATGGAGAGGGGTGATGTAAAAACACTAACTGTCAACACTAATACACTTGACCACAAAAGTGCCCTTCCTCTTTACCAAAAAGCTGGATTTAATATATATAAAATAGAGAATCATAAGAGAAGTGCGTCGTCTCAATTGGAAAATAAGGAGTATCTATAAATGTTCGAGCATTTAAATAGTCAACCATCAGATAAAATAATGGAGTTAATGGCTCAATACGCGGAGGATACAAGAACAAATAAGTTAGATTTGGGTGTGGGCGTTTACAAGAATGCCGAAGGAGCAACACCAATAATGAAAGCAGTAAAAAAAAGTGAAGAGATACTGCACAGATCGCAGGATAGTAAAAGTTATGTTGGCTTAATAGGCTCAATTGAATTCTCCAAAAATATAGGAGGATTAGTCTTAAATAACTCTGTAGATGACAAAAGGCTCTCATTTGCTCAAGCGCCTGGAGGAACCGGGGCCTTACACCAACTTCTTCTTTTAGCCAGAGCTGCAAAGAGCGTCGGTAATGTTTGGGTTTCAAATCCAAGCTGGCCCAATCACCAAGCTATTTTGAAACACTTGGGCATGAATATGAGCTCCTATTATTATTTTGATGAGACCACATGTGAAGTGAATTTTGACAAAATGTATAAAGACCTCAATGATATGCGTGAAAACGATATATTGTTATTGCATGGATGTTGTCACAACCCTACTGGAGCAAATTTAAGCTTGGAACAATGGGTAGAGATAACACAATTGGTTCAGGACAAAAATGTTTTACCTTTCATAGATCTTGCATATCAAGGCTTTGGAGACGGCTTAGCTAAAGATGTTGAAGGTCTAAATTATCTTATAAAAAATGTATCAGAGGCAATGATTGCTGTCTCGTGCTCAAAAAATTTTGGTGTTTACAGAGATAGAGTAGGCGTAGCTATTGTAGTTTCAGAGCCAGCGAAACAACATGTAGTTCAAGATAACCTTAAATCATTAAACCGGCTTACATTTTCTTTCCCTCCAGACCACGGTGCTGCAGTAGTTAATCAAATATTGCAGGATGAAACGCTTAAGGTTCTGTGGAAAGACGAACTAGAAGAAATGCGTGTAAATATGTTGGATTTGAGAGAGAGGCTTGCATCAGAATTGCAACGAGAAACTAAATCAGAGCGTTTCAGTTTTGTTAATAAGCATAGGGGTATGTTTTCTAAGTTAGGCTTAACTTCCGACCAAGTTGAGGTTTTAAGAAAGGATCATGGAATATATATGGTCTCCGATAGTAGAATAAATGTAGCGGGTTTGCGTAAAGACGTGATAAATTATTTATCAAGTGCGATTGCGAGTATTATTTAAAGCTGACGAAGATTTGTTTAAGAACAATTATAATTAGGATTAAAGGAATGAAAACTGTAGAAGGATATCAGCCCAAGGAAGAGTTTTCCAAAAAAGCGCTTATAGATAGGACCAAATATCGTGAAATGTATACAAGGTCAGTTGAAAGCCCTGAGGCGTTTTGGGAGGATCAGGGCCGTAATCGACTGCTATGGCAAAAAGAATTTACTAAAGTCAAAAATGTTTCATATTCCCATCCTGATATTTCTATAAAGTGGTTTGAAGATGGTGTGCTAAATGTGTCTGAAAACTGTGTAGATAGACACCTAGAAAACAAAAGCGAAAAAGTGGCAATCCTATGGGAGGGTGATGAGCCAGGGGTTTCTAAAAAAATTAAGTACAGAGAACTCCATGAAAATGTGTGTAAGGTTGGAAACGTTTTAAAGGATCGAGGCATAAAGAAAGGGGATAGAGTAATTTTGTATATGCCGATGGTTCCAGAAGCGGCTTACGCCATGTTAGCATGTGCCAGAGTGGGCGCCATACACTCTGTTGTTTTCGCAGGTTTTTCTCCAGAAGCGCTTGCGAGTCGAATTATTGATTGTGGAGCAAAAGCGGTGATTACAGCCAATGAAGCGCCACGAGGTGGAAAACAAACTCCTTTAAAGAAGAATGTTGATGAGGCTTTGGAGATATCCGGAGATATAACCTCTCTTGTTTTGAAGAGAACTTCAACAGAAGTTAGCATGAAGGAGGGGCGTGAT
>CACHMT010000017.1 GCA_902581005.1 uncultured Alphaproteobacteria bacterium | reverse complement strand
TGCGCTGTGTAAACCTTGGCACCTTTTTCAGTTAAGAGCTTTGCTGTGCTAAGCCCGATTCCGCGTGACGCCCCAGTAACTAACGCAATCTTACCTTCCAGTTCTCTCATGATACGGGTTTTCCTCCGTTTACTTCGACAAGAGATCCACACATATACCGAGCTTCATCAGAGGCTAAAAACAAAATTACGTCTGAAATATCATCAGGTTCTGCTATGCGGCCTAGAGGAACGGACCCATTGAGTTCTTTTATAGCCTTCTCTGGATCAAGACCACGAATAGAAAAACCAGAACGTATCATAGGTGTATTTACTTCATTTGGACAAACAGCGTTTACCCGTATGTTTTGATGTGCGTGATCACGACCTAAACACTGTGTAAATGAAGCTAAAGCGGCTTTTGACATAATGTAAATCGGGTGATCAGGGCCAGGATTTAAACCCCAGCAGCTAGCTATATTTACAATTGATCCACCTCCATTTTTTACCAAAATAGGGATTGTGGATCGACATAACCTAAACGGAGCTTCTATGTTTACGGCCATCGTTGATTTAAAGTCATCATCCGTTGCTTCAGTAATTTTTCCTCTTCGAATGATGCCTGCGTTGTTTATAAGAATATCTAGCCCCCCCAATGCATCTTTAGCTTTATTAGGCAAGTCGTCGCAGAACTGAGCAGCAGAAAGGTCGCCTGGGAAATGAGCTTCCGCTTCAACATTACTAAGGGCAATATCTGTAATTGCAACTGATGCTCCTTCCGCTCTCAATTTTCTTACAAGCGATTTGCCAATTCCACCTGCGGCACCTGTTACAAGAGCTTTTTTTCCTTGAAATCTCATTTTTATTAAAACTCCTGATTAAGGGAGTCGGTGGCGGGAATTTGCGACTCTCTCAGAGCAATAAATTCCAATAACTCATCATTGATTGCTTCATTGATTTTTGGTTCTTCATAATCTGCCAAAAGAGATTTTGCGTACTTTAGCGCTCTTTCAGTAATCTCGGTTGAGCCTTCGGCCTGCCATTGCTCAATAGAGTTATTATCAAAAAGCTCAGGCATAAAGAAAGCCCGTTGAAAGTTTTCTAGTGTGTGGGGATGACCGAGATAGTGACCGCCGGGTCCAATGTCATTGACTGCGTTTAGGCCCTCATCAAAGTCGTCCCAATTAATGCCTTGAGCCATTCGATATGCCATCGCGCATTGCTCTGCATCAACAATAAACTTAGCTGTGCTACAGTGCATACCAGCCTCATTCCATCCAGCTGAATGCCAAATATAATTTGCACCAGACATCATCACGGCCATCAGTGTTGTTGCACTCTCATAGCCGGCTTGCGCATCAAAAGTCTTTGCGCCTCCTAATGTGTTTGATGTTCTCCACGGCACCTTATAATAACGTGCCATTTGACCAATCATAAAATTCATTAAACTAATCTCAGGTGTTCCTGCCATCGGAGCTCCTGACTTCATTGACACCGTAGAAAGATAATGACCATAAATTGCCGGTGCACCTTTTTTAATAACTTGTGTGTACGCCAGAGCCGATAACGCCTCAGCATTAAGTTGTGCAACTGTTGGAGCTACCGATGCGGGGGTGTTTGCTCCTCCTAAAACGAACGGAGAGCATAATACCGGTTGGTTTCTTTTGCAAAAAGCTCTCATCGCGCCAAGCATCGTTTCATCCCAAACTAAAGGAGAGTTTCCGTTGCAGTTACCTGTAACTACTGGATGACTGTCGATAAAACCAGGGCCAAACAGAATATCGCACATTTTAATCACATCTTCCGCGTTTTTGGGACTTGTTGTCATTCCCATAAATGTTTTGTCGGAGTATCGCATGGATGAATATGTAATACGTAAATGACGCTGGCTTATAGGATGATCGTAGGGCTCTACTATATGATGTGCACTTGAGTGCATAGAGGGAAGCATGTGTGAAAGTTTATGAAAATTTGCTAAATCTTCTAAGGTTGGATTACGACGTGTGTCTTCTAGGTCTCTTAGGTATGGAGCTCCCGTCATTGGCACGAACATGCAGCTACTTTTTCCAAAATCAAGATTATTTTTTGGGTTTCTAGCGTGATATGTGAAGGTCTCGGGTATGGATTTAATTAGATCTTTTACTAAAAATCTATCCAGAAAAACTGTCTCTCCAACAATCTTTGCCCCAATGGATCTCCAATCTTCAAGAGCAATTTTATCTCTAAAATGAATGCCGGTATTTTCCAAGATGTCCATGGAGGCCTCATCAATTCGTTTGATCTGATCTCGGTTTAATGGTGCTGTTAGCGGAAGTCTGTGCCGTAATGCTGGCAGCATTGTAAAACTTCTTGTCTGGCTCTCTAGCCGTCTAGAGCTGCGCCCCTTTCGTATTGTTCCTACGGCTTGCACCGTCATTCGATCTTATCCTGCGATGCTGGATCGGTAAGATCGATCCATATCGTTTTCACTTCACAGTATTGTTCATGGGCATGAACACCGTTATCCCGTCCACCAAATCCCGATTGTTTATATCCTCCAAAGGGTGTTGTAATATCACCTTCTCCATAGCTATTTACTGTTACAGTGCCAGCTCTAAGTTCTCGTGCTGCCCTTAGGGCATTTCTTGTATTAGCACTGAAAATAGATGCGGTTAATCCATATTCTGTTTTATTTGCTAGTGATATTGCCTCTTCATTTGTTTGTACCTCTAGAACACTTAAAATTGGCCCAAATATTTCGTCTTTGGCTTTTTTATCATCTGTTGTTGCTTCGTAAATTGTTGGCGCAATATAGCAGCCATCAATCTCTCCACCAATTACCGCACCCTCGCTTAGATAGCTAGAAACTTTTTTGCAATGCTCTTTGTCAATAAGTGCTCCTAGTTGATTTTGTGGGTCGAGAGGGTCTCCAGTTTTCCAGTCTCTTAATCGATCAACTATTTTCTTGAGCAAATCCGATTTGATATCCTTATGAACAATCAGTCTAGATATAGCGCTGCAGTTTTCACCCATATTCCAAAAAGCTCCATTCACTATGTGTTCCGCTATAAGGTCCAGATTTTCTGCATCATTAAAAACAACGGCCGGGTTTTTGCCGCCACATTCCAAAACGGTTTTCTTTAAATTACTTTCCGAGGAGTACTTTAGAAAAAGTCGTCCTGTTTCTGTTGAGCCAGTAAAACTAACCATATCAACATCTACATGACGCCCAAGTTTCTCACCAACTATGGGCCCAGCACCTGGTAGCACCTGTAAAACTCCTCGAGGAATTCCTGCTTCAGCTGCGAGCTCTGCAACTCTAAGAGCAGTAAGAGAGGTCTGCTCGGCAGGCTTTACAATGACCGAACAACCAGAAGCTAGAGCAGGACCTATTTTCCATGCAAGCATCAATATTGGAAAATTCCATGGAAGAATAGCTGCAACTACACCTATTGGCTCTCTTAGTATAATAGATAAAGCATCGTCACCACTGGGAGCTGTTTGGTCATAAATTTTATCAATTAATTCAGCATGCCACTTTATGGTATGAATTGCTTCCGGTAAATCGATTTGAACACAATCTCGTATTGGTTTCCCGCTCTCTAAGCTCTCCATTACTGCAAGTTCTTTACGATTTCGTGTTAACAACTTGCATAACTTAATTAGTATATCTTTTCGCTCGGAAGGATGGAGGCGACACCATCGACCTTGATCAAATGCCTCTCTTGCTTTTCCAACTGCAAGATCCACATCTTCAGCGCTAGCGGTAGTAATACTTGTTATTTCCTTGCCCGTGGAGGGGTTAAGAGTGGGCATTAGTGCTCCTGAACCCTTATGATACTTGCCATCTATAAATGGGCTTTGTGGAAAATCTAATGATGCTCCAAGACTTTTATATTCTTCGTGTGTCAAAAGCTCGCTCATAACTATCTCCCCATAATTCTATCAATCGTAACATTCATTGTATTTACCACTTGTTCGAAAACACGCTTTTCATCTTTATTAAGAGGCTGTAAGGGCTTCCGAGGAGGCCCAGCATCAATCCCTCTTAAATTCAGCCCATACTTAATGCATTGTACAAACTTTCCGCCTTGCTCCAGAACCCGCATCAGAGGAAGCATGGCTGACATTACAGCTCTTCCTTTAGTAAAATCTCCTTCAATCACACATGTTTTATAAAGAGCTAAATGGGCTTCAGGTGCAAAATTGGAACCAGCACACACCCAGCTTTTAGCACCCCACGCAAAAAATTCTAATGCCTGATCATCCATTCCACAGCTTAAAGATATGTGTGGATAATCTCGTGCCAACATATGTAATCGATTTGGATCTCCTGAGCTTTCTTTTATTGCGCAAAAGTTTTTTGAGCGACCTAATCGGTCAAGTGTATCTTCATCCATATTAACGCTCATTCGCCCCGGATAATTGTATAGAATTACAGGTAAATTTGCTTCTCTATCGATTGCTAAGGCATGCAATGCGATCTCACGCCCAGTGGGGTAGGCATAAGGTGGTGTAGCAATCATAATTGCATCTGCTCCAGCAATTCTTGCTTGCTTTGCATATTCGATGCTGTCTTCTGTACGAATAGCGCCGGTTCCAACTATCATAGGTAAACGATCATTTAGTAATTCTTTTACTCTGTTCATTAAGTACACACGTTCTTTCATACTCATGGCGTAGTATTCACCTGTAGTACCAGCTACGATTATTCCGTGAACACCTGTATCCACTAAAAAATCAATTGCTGATGCCATAGCATCTGAGTTGAGTGTAAAGTCACTGTAGAAAGGGGCTATTAAAGGCGTGTAGATCCCCTCAAATCTCATTTCTTAGCCTTGTATACAGAGACTTTTATTGACTTGTATGAAAGTTTTAATTTGGAAATAGACAAAATAACCACCATCATTTACATCCATTTTGAATGTGGATGGTAACAGAGTCAATGATTAGGAAAGACAGAGGGACCTTAAAAAGATCCCTCTATTATATAATTGGTAGAATTTAGTAAATTGCCACCAGCTGGAAAATTGCAATTATTACAAAAACCCCAGCAAAAACAAATTTTAATATATTAAGTGGAATTGCTTTTACCTCTTTGCCGTAATTCGTTTTTGATGTCTTATCATCCATTTCATCAATTAGCAGCTTAATGGTACTCATTTGTCTGATAATACCAAATGAGCCAATGAAGGCCATCAATACAACCGATGCCGCAACTACATTTTCTTTGCCTGAAAGATCGCCGAAAACTATGGCCATTAACGTAACTGATTGACTGATTGCTGTTATAAATACGACAAATGCAAAGTTGTAAAAAGCACTTATCTGTAGAGATGCTCGTATATTTTGATCCATTTCAAAATCCCCCTTGTTAAATTAATAAAATGGTAAACTAATTCTTCTTAGTTCAAAAGGAAAACTTTTACATCAATGAAAAGACTTTAAAATATTTACTATCTCTCTAAAAATTTTCCTTCCTAAAGGGCTTTGATCACGGCATCTAATGAATCCATGAATTAGTGATTGCGCTTCTTTGTGAAATACAGGTACTCCGTCATCTATAAGTTTTTTTGCAAGTTTTTTACCCTCTGTAGCTAAGGGATCTAATTCTGCATTTAACAAAACCGTTTTAGGCATTCCGGAAAAACTCTTCTGTAAAATTGGAAATGCTAATGGATTTGAATAGTCCTCAGGTCCGTTGAGGTATGTATCAAAAAACCAAAGCATCATTTTTTTTGTGAGAAAAGGTGCTTCTGCATGCTTTATATAAGAATAGCTATCAAAATCTTTGTCTATACATGGATAGATTAGAAATTGATATAGAGGGAGAGGGCCACCATTTTGCATAAGAAGAAGATTAGTCGACATGGCTAGATTTCCACCTGCTGAGTCGCCCCCAATTGAAAGCTTGTTTCTATTAATGTTAAACGTATCAGCATTTTGAAAAACTTTATTAAAGATCTCGTGGCATTGATAGAGAGCTATGGGAAACTTATTTTCTGGAGACAACCCATACTCAAGTGAAATCACTTGGCACTCACCGTCTAAAGCTATGTCGACACATACCCCATCATGAGAGTCAAGATCTCCAATAATCCAACCTCCTCCATGCATATAAATTAAGCAAGGAAGTTGTTTATCATTTCCTTTGGGTCGGTATATTCTTGAATTCACAAGTCCATTTTCCGTTTTAAATAAGTGATCTTTAACATCTAATGCTGAAGGTCTTTTGAGAGCAGTCATTGCGACTTTTTTTTTCATTGACTCTCTAAATGCTTGCGGAGTGAAATTGTATGGCATGTTATCCTTTTTTGGTGCCATAGCTTCAACAAAATTATTTAGTGAGGGGTCCATATTTGGGTAAACCATTTATATCGAACTTTCTAAAGCAATAATTTTAATGACTTCATTCTATTAAAAAGTTAGCCTTAAAGAAGCGGTTTTACAAGTGGTGGTTGATATGAGACTTGAAAGGGGAGGACCCATCCAAACCTTTTATGTAGGCAACAAAAGATTGCCTGTGGTTGAGAGGGGAGAGGGTGTATATCTGTACGACGAAGAGGGGAAAAGGTATTTCGATGCCTCTTCAGGTCCTATCACCTGCAATATTGGGCATGCAAATCCAAAAGTGTTAGAAGCTATTAAAGATCAATCTGAGAAAGTTTGTTTTGCAAGCCATGCTTTCTTTGAAAATAGACCTAATAGAGATTTAGCAAAAAGTTTAGTGAATTTAACAGGCAATAAGTATGATCAAGCGTTCTTTGTATCAGGGGGTTCCGAGGCAATTGAGGCATCATTTAAGCTTGCAAGACAATACGCACTTGCCTGTGGGAAAACAAAAAAGCATAAAATAATAGCGAGAACGCCAAGTTATCATGGTTCAACAATGGGTGCCTTTTCAGCATCGGACGATGTTGAAATGAAAGAAAACTTTCAAAGTTTGACAAAAATATCTATCAAAGTACCTGCTCCATTGTCCTATAGAATACCAGATAATTTTGATGCATCATCCTACGCAAGATTTTGTTTAGATGCGCTTGAGAGAACTATTGCTGATGAAGACCCTGAAGAAGTATTAGCTTTTATCTTGGAGCCTGTTGGAGGCCTTTCCACTGGTGCACTCGTGGCACCCGACTTCTACTACAAACAAGTTAGAGAGATCTGTGATCAATATGGAGTGCTTTTGATTTACGACGAGGTGATGAGTGGGGCTGGTCGAACAGGACAGTTTCTTGCCGCTGATCATTGGGAGGGATCAGACCCAGACCTAGTCATATTAGCAAAAGGTCTGTGTGCTGGTTATTCACCACTGGGCGCATTATTGGCCCCTAATAGGATAGTTGAACCAGTCGTTTCTTCTGGCGGATTTTTGCATGGGCACACTTATGCATCGAATCCTTTGTCTTGCGCGATTGCAAATGCTGTACTTAATGAGGTTATCGAAAATAATCTTACAGAAAACGCTCGAATTGTAGGTGACTATCTAAAAAAAGGTTTGGAAAATTTAGCGACGCAATTATTAATTATTGGTGACGTCAGAGGCAAAGGACTGCTGCTAGCTGTAGAAATTGTTCGAGATACCGCAACCAAGGCTATGTTCAATATGGATCATAGAGCTATTTATCGAATAAGTGAGCTTGGAATTGAAAATGGGATTCTTCTTTATACTCGAAAAACGGCAAAGGGTGAGAATGGTGAGTGGCTAATGATTGCACCTCCGCTAATCTCAACTACAGATCACTGCGATGAGTTTTTATCTAAACTTTATCAAACACTAAAGGATTTTCAAAAGGAACAAGGAATATTATAGATTTTACTTCTTTTAATTGGGAGAGGTAGTCTTCAATCTTTCCATTATTTTTTCTCTTTGATCGTCCGTCATGATTACCCATTCTCTGATCTCATCTTGTGTTCTTCCGCATCCTATGCACACACCATCTTCAAGAGTACAAATTTTCACACAGGGGCTTTTGATATCTTCCCAGCGAATTCTATTTCTCTGTCCTCTTCTTACCATAAACGTAAAATCTTTATTTTATTGATAAAAGCTTTTAAAACCAGCAATCGCTTTATCAAGACCTTCGTCCGAAACATCGCGGTGTAAGACCATCCGTATCGATGGGTTTTGATCTCCTATTTTAACACCATATTTTTCCAAATGTAATCGGAGGTTGTCGGCATGACCATCTTTAGGCGTGAAAAACACCATGTTTGTACCGCTATCCACGTGCCCTATATTCATTTCTCTAAGTTCGTTAGCGAAAAACTTTGCTCTATTATGATCTTCGACGAGCCTAGATATATTGTTATCCAGAGCATAATGCCCCGCTGCAGCTACAATACCGACTTGTCTCATCGAACCCCCAAGAATTTTTCTGTTTCTTCTTGCTTTTCGAATAAATTTAGACGAACCAACTAGCACCGTACCAAGGGGTGTGCCAAGGCCTTTTGACAAACATACTGATACACTATCTGCACAATTGGCCAGTTCTTCAGGTTTACAGTTTAATGCTGTCACAGCGTTAAAAAAGCGTGCGCCGTCAAGATGAATACTAAGATTGTTTTTTCTAGCTGTTTTAGAAACATCTTTCATTTTGTCTAAAGATACTGCTTTGCCGCCAACGGTATTTTCTAAGCATAGCAAGCGACTTGATGCGTGATGGGGATCGTCCACTTTAATCGCTCCTTCAACGGATACTGGTGATATAGACCCATCAATCTCTGTTTCAACTGGCCATAAAGATATTCCGGCTAGCACAGAAGCACCTGATGCCTCGTCCCAGTATACATGATAGTTTTTGCCGACAATTATTTCTTCGCCTCTGCCACAATGAGCCATAACTGCTGATAAGTTACTTTGAGTGCCTGAGGGGAAGAAGGCTCCATCTTCTTTTCCTAAAAGTGATGCTAATCGTTTCTCTAATAAGTTTACTGTTGGGTCCTCTCCGTATACATCGTCACCAACCACAGCAGTTGCCATCGCCTCTCTCATACCTTCATCAGGAGAAGTAAATGTATCACTTCTAAGATCACATTCCCATGTTTGATTTCTTATCGCATTATGCTTGTTCAAGTGTAAACCTCTTCAGTTATTATAAAGATCTCGAGGATGATTTTTGCCGTCAAAGTTTTTTATTACTCCTTTATAATTTGCGATATTGAAATCATCAATGCAAGCAACATTTACACAAATCTTACCAGGATTGTTTCTACTTTTATGATGGGTGTGAGTGCCACATATTATACAAAAAAAATGTGGGGCTTCGGTGGTATTGAATACATATTCGGTAACAGACTCAAAACCTTCGACCACTGTCACCTTATCGTTCGGTACACATAGCATCCCAAATCCTTTATTTTTGCTACAGATTGAGCAATTACATCTTATAATCTCCGAAATAGGCTTATCCAAAACAATGTTTAATCTTATTGATCCGCAGTGACAGGAAGCTGTTAGTTTTTCAATTTCATCGGTCATTCAGAGTTCCAACTGGTATTATAAACAGTCATAAAAATTAAACAATGAATCTCAATGAGTTCACTCTTACCAGCATTAAAATTTGATTAATTGGGCTAGTTTTATTTTTTTGTCTTTCTCCAACCAAATGCCTGAGCTTCTTTTTCAGAGCAAAACCATCTTTCGCCTTTTGAAGTTGAGATTTTTGTTTTAAAGTAATTTTTTGAGTTTGGAAGGTGATAAATCTTTTCTCCATTGGAGGAAATATTTCCTTTAATTTGACACCCAATTTTTTTAACTTCCTTTACGCGAACTCCTTTCCGCCAATTCCAAGGTTCTATAAATTCGCCCTGCCAAATACCAATTTTCTTCTTTGATGCTAATTTTTCAACGTTAATGTAATCTTTAGAATATTGTTTGTACGCTAAAGCCCATCCACTTTCTACTAATTTGCTATTTATGTTCTGATCTTCGATAAAGCATACACCTAGTGATCTACCATAACGGTCCTTCGAAGATATCTTGCAATACAATGAGGGAGGAGAAACATCTTTCAATAAATTTTTCAAATATTCAGTTGCTTGTTTTCCGCATGGCCAAGCTTCTTTTTCTATATAACAAAATTGCTCTGTTTCTGGAGCATCTATTCCGTAAAGACGAATTTTTTCGTTGTTTAAAACAATTGTATCTGCATCAACAACTTTTATTTGGCCAAAAGCGATAGAAACGAAAAAAAAATAAGTAACAATAGCAACTATACTGTTAAGAAACGAAATATATGCCCAAGCAGTTTTTTTCACGATTATTAATTTAAACCTTTTTAAAAAGTACATCACATCGAAATTCGAAATAATGGATGCTTTGATTTTTTAGATTTTATTATTCTGTGAATATAATCTACTGTGTTTTTAATACAAATATGGGACAAAATAATCTATGACGAAGAGCTGCGCTGAAGCAACCATCGAGCTTTTATCAAAGTACGGAGTAACAACCATCTTTGGGATACCCGGGGTGCACACTCTAGATTTTTGCCGTGCTTTAACGGATAAAGCTGATGATCCAAATAAAATACGGCATGTTCAGGCTAGAAATGAGCAAGGAGCTGGATTTATGGCAGAAGGTTGGGCTAGAGCTACTGGTGATGTTGGTGTCGCACTAGTTATATCTGGTCCAGGCGTAACGAATGCATCCACTGCATTGGGTCAGTGCTATGCTGACTCTCTACCTTTGCTTTTGATTTCAGCGGAACCCAAAAGTGAAAGTTTAGGAAAGGGAGAGGGTGTTTTACATGAAATAACAGAACAAAAAAAGGTTACAGAACCTCTTACAGCTATTTCTGAAACCGTTAAAACTCCTAATGATGTCCCAATCTTATTAGAGCAAGCCTTTACTATTTTTCGAAGTAAAAGACCTAGACCTGTTCACATATCAATACCAATTGATATTCAGGCAAAACCAGTTGACACCAATTGGGCACCAATCCAGGTCCCTCCTTGTCCCAAGGCTAGCGAAGACGAGTTATTGAAAGCGATAAGTTTAATAAATGAAAGCAAAAAAATTGTATGCATATTAGGTGGAGGGTCCATTGACGCTGGAAAGGAAGTTAGCAAGTTGGTGGATAATCTTGGAGCCGTAGTGATCACCACAACAGCTGGGAAAGGTGTGATTAATGATAACCATCCACTTGTGATTTCTGGGGGTACGGTTAGGGCTGAGGCTAGAGAATATCTATCAAAAGCTGATTTAATCCTAGCTATAGGCACTGAAATGGCGGAAACAGATAACTATGTTGGAAAATACTCGATCAATGGAAAAATAGTAAGAATAGATATAGATGACAAAAAGATAGATGATAGTTATAAGGCAACTGTGGGCCTTGTGGGCGATGCCAAAGAAACAGTCAAGAGGCTAAACGCTAAACTCAATAATTCTGTCTCTCTTAAAAAACTGGAAAGCGGTAGGAATGCGGTTATTGAGATAAAAAGACAGATAGACGCAAACCTAACAAAAAGCGAAAAAAGACATAAGAAACTCTTAACAATATTGCGGGAAATTGCCCCTTCAGAAACAATATTTTCAACAGACGCTTGTCAATTATCTTACACGGGTGTTTTTGATTTTAATATCCCTGAAGCAAGAAAGTGGCTTCATCCTGTTGGGTTTTGTGCCCTCGGTAACGCCCTGCCTAACGCGATAGGAGTAAAGATGGCACTGCCTATGACTCCCGTAGCCGTTTTAGTTGGGGATGGAGGTTTTATGTTTTCTATGCCAGAGCTCCTTACCGCAAAAGAACAAAACTTATCTCTTCCAATTATCATATGGGAGAATGGGGGTTACCAACAGATACAAGATGATATGGAAGTAATGAAAATTGATCGAGTAGGAGTAGAGGGACTTAATCCTGATTTTATTCAGCTCGCAAAATCCTGTCACTGCCAAGCATTTTATGCTGACAGTGCGGAGGTATTTATGAAGGCGTTTAAGAATGCTTTATCAACCAACAGTCCAACTATAATTCTCGTAAAGGAAAACAATGATTGGCTGAACTGAGAAATAAAAGTAAAATACCTTTTAATTGATCTACTAAAAAGCAATTATTCATGAAACGCAAAAATAGTCCATGTATAGATATTTGCCAATTCTCTGGGAAAAACGGTTGGTGCAGAGGTTGCGGTCGGACGCGTGATGAGGCCAGGAGATGGAAATCAATCAAACCTTTTGCTAAAACAGCTATACTTAAAGACCTAACAAGAAGAATCGCTATCATTAGAAGAGAACAGTAACGCTGATATTTTTTTCTGCCATCTCGCATGAAAAAATTCAAAATATGAACTTCTTTACAAGAGCTCTCAATTCAAATAAATGTTAGTAAACGAAACTCGAGCATACAGAGCATACAAATTTGTCAGGCAAAAACCTTTACATGAGCCAGAGCCATTTTTTGGATCGTAGCTCTCCTCCCCACATTTCTACTCTAGCTATTCTAGCTGGGGTATCGGCTATGAATATGAGTATATTCCTGCCTAGTTTGCCGAGTATGGCTAAAGACTTTGATGTCGATTACGGAACTATGCAAATCTTTATTTCTGGATACTTTTTGTCGTTAGCTTTTTTTCAGCTTATTATAGGTCCAGTATCGGATAGGATTGGAAGAAAGCCGACTATGATAGCGGCGTTTCTTTTATTTACCGCATCAACTTTAATATGCGAAATAACAACAAATTTTTATTTATTTTTGTTCTTTAGAATGCTTCAAGCTGGCGTTGCCGCTGGCTTCGTTTTAGGACGAGCAGTTATAAGAGATATTGTGCCAATGGAACATGCAGCTTCTATGATTGGCTACGTAACGATGGCTATGACAATAATGCCTATGTTAGCTCCTGCTCTAGGTGGGATTTTGGAAGAACAACTTAATTGGCGTTATAGTTTGAGATTGATGTATTTAATGGGGATTATTTCTCTACTACTGATTTGGTTCGATCAGAAAGAAACCCTAAACAAAAATGAGATATCGAAGGCAAAATTGAGGGACGATTATAAAGAGTTGTTTTTAAACAAAGATTTTTGGTTCTATGTTCTTGTAATGGGTTTTTCGGTAGGGTCTTATTTTAGCTTTTTGACCGGAGCACCAGTAATATCAGCAGAATATTTTGAGTTAGCACCATCCGTTCAGGGGTACTTGTTTGCTATATTGGGGCTTGGATTTTTCTTAGGAAATTTTCTTACGGGTCGCTATGCTATGAAAATAGGACCAAACAGGTTTATGCTTTGGGGTTGTTTTGTTGCGCTCACAGGGCCGGCATTACAAACTCTTATTTATTTAAATTTTTCCTTTGGCCCACTTAGTTTTTTTACTCCGATGTTCTTGGTTGGCTTAGGTCAAGGCCTAATAGTTCCAAATGCTGCGGCAGGAATTGTTTCCGTAAATCCGAAATTGGCAGGTAGTGCTTCTGGCTTAGGTGCAACCATACAGGTTATGATTGGGGGTATCTTGGCATATGCAACAGGTTACATAATTGCGGACTTTGTTTCGCCTCTACCATTGATTTGTATTTTATTTTTTACAATTTTTGTAACATTATTTTTCTCATTTAAATTGCAAAAAAGCAGTATTGTCTAAATTGGGAAGCTCGATTTTCCACAAAACATTCAATGCCCTTTTAAAGTTTATAAACACTCTCACAATATTTTACATTAAGGTTTAAATCGCTGGCTTTTATTGAATATTGGGTGATCGAGTAAATTTAAATGAATGAAAAACAAAAAACTGCGTGGTGTTACACAACGGTTTATTGGGATGCTAAAATACTTTCAATTAGAACTTGGACCCTTAGGGCTTCATCTACTGTAGCTAGTTTGTTTGGATGACCATTATACGCTTTTTCTAAATCGTCTAATTGAGCTTTGAGACTTACGGCACGAGGGTCCTTTGGCTCTTCTCTTAAAGGAATGAATTCCATGCCATTACTTTCGCTGTCTTTATAAAATTCAGAAATCCTTCGACTTTTTGCTGTACCACGTACAGTCATCTCCTGTCTATCCGGTTGGGTTCCTCCAACGCTTGCCAAAATGTTTACACATTTGCTATCTCTAGTTTCAAGCCGTGCAAGTACATCTGTCTCGCATAGTAACTTGTCTTTGGGGTAAATAACCTTGGCCCACTTCAATTCTAGTAACCCTAGCACCCTTTCAGAAAAAAATATAAAGTGAGATATCACTTCTCTAGTCATTCCGCCTTCTTTATTAAATCTAAGCCAATCTGCTTCTTTTTGCCATTCTCTTGGCCACTTTGGATAAGTAACAATAATGTCAACTCCAATCATTTCTCCTAACTCACCATCGGACTTGGCTTTGATCAAATCATTTAATGCAGGGCCAGCCGCCTGTGTAAAGTTTACTGCTAATGGAACATTGAAGCGTTTAAGTTTATCGATAAGTGACTTGCTGTGATCAATGTCTATACCTAGTGGTTTTTCCAAAAAAAGAGCTTTACCTTTTTGTGCAGTTCTTAAGGCATATGCTTCTCGTACCTTTGGTGGACAAGCAAGGTAAACGAGATCTGCGGCATCAATTGCTTCTTCCGGACTACCCATGATTTTAGCCTCACTATCAATTTCGATAGCCTTATAGCATGCAGTTTTATCTGGATCCCAAAGATAGCTAGGTTCAAATTTTTTGTGGATTCGCATATGCTGAAGCATTCTTCGTCCCATGATACCCAAGCCGATAATTGCTACTTTTATAGCCAAATATTTTACTTCCAATTTTTTTATTTTGAAAATAGAGGGCGGTTGGAATTTATGGCCTACCGCCCTCAGCAAAAACTATTTTCTAGTTAGTTCTTTCCAATTACCGTCAACAATTTGAGAAATAATTAAGCCCTCAGTACTCACATGGTCATTTTTCCCAAACTTAACCGGCAAATCCATGAAGACATCTTTATATTCTAAACTTTCCACAGCTTTCTGAAAAGTAGAGTGGTTCAAGTCTCTACCAGCCTTTTCTAGCGCTCGTACGAGCATGTCAGCATAAACTCTACCCAACAAAGCGCCTGTTGGCGGTAGTTTTGTATTAAACTCTTTGTTGTATTCTGTGAACCAAGTTGCTACCTCTTTGTTTCCCATTCTGGAAAGCATGTCACTCCAACCGGCTGCAACCATAAATCCTTCAGTAATTCCTCCAGGAACTTTTGCTAATACTGTGTGCATAGAGGCAGAAGAGCCTATAATTTGAATATCATTCAGCCCCATTTTCTTAGCCGTTCCTAAAACCTTAATCTGCTGTTTAAGCCCTAAAGCAAGTGAAATCATTTCGCAACCAGCAGCCTTTAGTTTAGATAACGCCCCGACAAAGTCTTCTTCATCTGGCTTATGAGCAGTCTGGGTAACAAACTCTCCGCCAGCAGCTTCTGCACCAGCTTTAGAGCCAGCTGATATTTCTTTTCCAAAGTCAATTGGCAAGATCATAGCACAGACCTTCTTTTTCCCGGTAGTTTCAATTACATGCTGTACCAATGTTTTCATTTCCGTGAAATAACCAGCGCCTCCTGCATATCTTAAATCGCTATAAGGATTTGCCATTGTTTCTGATCCTGATAGTGGCATCCAATTGATAACCTTTTTAGCCTCTAGTTGATCAAAAGTGGCTTTATTGATGTGGGTTCCCATTTGCATATACATGATAAAAATCTTATCTGAATTGATAAGTTTATTCATATTTTGCATGGCTTTAGGGAGCTGGTAACCATTATCCTCAACAATTAATTTCAAAGTTCTGCCGTGTATACCTCCCTTTGCATTAATTTTATCAAAGTACTGCTTGGTAGCTGACATTCCTGGTGCCCCAAACCCTGCAAAAGGCCCTGACATATCTTGATTAGAGCCAATTATTATTTCAGTATCGGTTATGCCTTGTTCTGCATAAGCGTGGGCTCCAGCACCGAAAAGCGTAACCACACCCAAAATTTTTAATAATTTACTAAACATTTTTTCTCCCTTTCTGTTTAATACATTGAGTTAATGAGATCTTCATACTTAGTTTCACAATAGCTTCTTCTAAGTTTCATTGTCGCCGTCATTTCGTCATCTTCAGCGGTCAATAACATGTCTATCAGCCTAAATTTTTTAACCTGTTCAACTCTTGCTAATTTCAGGTTAACTAAATCTACTTCACCTTCAATCAATTTCTTTACTTCTGAAGCATTACATAATGAAGAAAAGTCAGAATACTGAATACGGTTTTGCTGAGCAAATTTTTCAACATTCTCCTGATCTATTAAAATAAGAGCGGTTAAATATTTTCTTTGGTCACCTATCACGATTACATCTGATATATATTTTGAAAATTTAAGGTAGTTTTCAATTAGAGCAGGGGATATGTTTTTTCCTCCTGCCGTAATAATTATATCTTTCAGTCTTCCAGTAATCGACAAAAGCCCATCTTCTATTTTTCCCTTATCCCCAGTTTTAAAATAACCATCTTTTGTAAATGCTTCCGAAGTTCTCTTGTTATCTTTGTAATACCCCGCAAAAACTGCTGGAGATTTCCACTGGATTTCTCCCTCAGGAGATATTTTTACATTTGCATCTGGAACCCATGTCCCAACAGTCCCTACCTTATTATTTTCAGGATCATTCATGGTCATAACAGTTGCTGTTTCGGACATTCCATAGCCTTCAATAAGTGGAATTCCTAACGCATTAAACCATTTGACTAAATCTGGTGATATTGGTGCTGCCCCTGTTACTGCTCTTTTCACTCTATCAAAACCAATCATTCTCCTAAGATTTCTGAAAACGAAAAATTCGTACATAAAAAATCTAATATTCAAGGTTAAAGGTATTTTTTTATTTTTCATCTTGTATTCAACCCGCTTTAGAGAGGTCTTGAGAGCACGTTCATAAATAAATTTTGATAAGTTTGTTGCTTCAGAAAGAGCGATATTAAAATTACTATTTATTTTTTCATAAATTCTAGGCACTCCATAAAAAAGAGTAGGACTTACCTCCCTAATATCTTCAAAAACTGTTTCCATGCTTTCAGCAAAATTAATTGTGCTTTTGTCCGAGAGTGGCTTCATGCATGAAGTAAGTCTCTCATAAACATGACAAAGGGGTAGAAAGCAAAATAATTCATCGGTTTCATTACTTGGGAGATAAACTTTGCCAACAGATATTGCATAAATCAAATTTTCATTTGTTAGCATTACCCCTTTGGGGTGTCCTGTTGTACCGGACGTATAAACCATTATTGCAACGTCGGATGCCTTGTTTTTTGATATTTCAGTCTCAAATAAATCTGGCTTTTTTTTGAGTGCCTGTTTTCCGATTTTGTATATCTCATCAAGAAAAATTACTTTTTCATGTTTGAAGTCAAATAAGTCTTTTCTCTCAAAAACAATTGCTTTTTTTATTTTCGGGCAATCAGCTGCAATTGTAAGATATTTATCTAGCTGTTCATCAGTATCTAAAAATAGAAATGTGCTATCAGAATCTGTAAGTTGATAGAGTAGCTGTTCAGATGAGTCAGTTGTATAAACGCCTGTAGACACCCCACCCAAACACTGAACGGCAAAATCGGCATAAATCCACTCTTTGCAATCTTCAGCCAAAATCGAAGCTTTATCACCTCGTAAAAACCCAAGTTCATTTAAGCCTAAACTTATGAGCCTGACATTATAATAAAAGTCGTTCCAAGTATAAGATTTCCAAATCCCAAGCTCTTTTTCTCTGTGTACTACTTTTTTTTGTAATTGTTTGCACCTTTGAAGAAATAACGAACAAATTGTGTCCACTCCATCCATAAAAAATGGGCCTTTATCAAAATGAGTATTTATTTCTACCCCATCAATTATTTGGCTTCTCACATTATTTACGTTCACGTATTTATCTCCATGTCTTTCTGTTTTTCCAACGTCGTTGTGTCAATTGACTTTCTTCTTTTGCTCCAAGATAGAATTCTTGTATATCTTTTGAATTCTTTAAATCCGTTGAATTTCCATCTAGCACTATTCTTCCTAACTCCATCACATAGCCATAGTCTGCTAAGTCTAACGCAGCTTTAGCATTCTGCTCAACTAATAGTATTGTTAGTTTTTGTTCTTTATTTAGTTTTCTTAAAATACTAAATATTTCCTTAACTAATATAGGGCTTAATCCCAAACTTGGTTCGTCCAACAGCATTATGGATGGTCGAGACATTAACCCTCGACCTATCGCCAGCATTTGTTGTTCACCCCCCGAGAGCGTATTCGCTTGTTGAGCCAATCTACTTTTAAGAATCGGGAAGTAAGAGAAAACGACATCTAGGTCTTTACGTATGTCAGAACCATTTTTTCGCGTAAAAGCCCCCAAATTCAGGTTTTGTTCAACAGACAAAAGAGGAAAAATCTCTCTACCCTCAGGAACATGCGAAATGCCTTTTTGGACAAGCTTATCCGTATCAAACCCCTGTATATTATCTTTATAATGTAAAATATTGCCTTTTTCGGGAACCATAACTCCAGAGATATTTTTTAACAATGTTGTTTTGCCTGCACCATTGGCGCCCAAAACAGTGACTATTTGACCTTGTTTAACCTTTAAAGAAACTCCCTTAAGCGCCATGATAGGCCCATAGTAACTCTCAATATTTTTTGTTTCCAACAAAGATGAATTAGATATTTCACTTTTATGTACCAATGTAAGCCTCAACCACTTTTCTATTTGCTTGAATTTCTTTTAATGAACCTATTGCGACTAAGTTGCCTTCTACCAGAGCTCCTACTCTGTCAGCAACTTTCCCTACCAAGTTTAAGTCATGTTCAACCATCAAAACCGTTATACCCATTATTTTCTTTATGTCTTCAATCCAAAACGCCAAATCTGTTGTCTCTTCAGCAGATAAACCTGACGCGGGTTCATCTAGGAGCAAAAGATTTGGCTGCATCGAAAGAGCTCTTCCTAGTTCAACTATTTTGCGGGTACCGTATGATAATGCAGATATTTGTTTATCTCTGAATGGTTGTAAGTTCAGAAAGTCAATTACCTCTTCGACGATAATTCTTCTATCAATTTCTGCTTTTCTGACAGATGGAAAAAATAACATTTCCTGCAAAAAATTACTGGATTTTGATGAGTTTTGACCAACTAATAAATTTTGCAAAACTGTCGAGTTTGGGAACAATTCTATGTTTTGGAAGGTTCGCGCAACACCAATTTTTGATAAGTGATGAGGTTGCAGTTTATCAATAGACTCATTGCGATAAATAATTGATCCGTTTGACTGAGTATAATATCGGGAGATGATGTTAAACATTGTTGATTTGCCTGCACCATTTGGTCCAATCAAGGCAAAAATTTCACCTTCCTTAACATCTAACGATACCTGATCAACGGCTTTAATTCCTCCAAAGTTTAGAGAAATATTTTTAAGAGATAGGATCATCTCAGCCTTTCCGTTTTTAAATAACTCTTCTGTCTTCGGAACATATCTTTTCTGTAAAGAGGAAACAGTTCAAAATATGTTCTTGTCTTCAACCAAGCGCCATAAATACCTCTTGGTTCAAAAAGTATTACTAAGATTAAAATTAGGCTAAATATACCCGTTTCTATACCTGGAAGGGCCATTAGGTTGATAGACGTACCCTGAAAAATAAAATCTCTCAAAAATGAAATCAATACTGGAAGAAGAGTTATGACAATAGCGCCAAGAAAAGCGCCGTGAATAGACCCCACACCACCAATAACAATCATTAACAGAATAGTTATGGACATAATTACATTAAAGGTTTCATAATTGAACGCTGTTGCAAAATGACCAAAAAAAGCACCTGCTATTCCCGTAAAAAAACTGGACACTCCAAAGGCTACTGCTTTTGTAAGAACCACATTCACTCCCATTGCGGACGCCGAAACCTCACTATCACGTATAGAGGCGAAGGCCCTTCCAATAGGGGTTCGCAAAATATTTTTGTAAACCAAAACAAGCAGTATTGTTGTAAATAAAACCAGCCAGTAGAGATTTTCAATATTTGAGTAACGACCAAAATTAATGCCGAAGATAACGATATCGGAAGCAAACATACCATTCACTCCCCCAGTTAATGGCTCTGCTAAAACAATTATGTCTTCTACCAAAACAGAAATTGCTAAGGTCAAAATTGCTAAATATATTCCGTGAAGCCTAGTAGTAGGTAGTGCTATTAAGACACCTAAAAGAGCCGATATTAAGCCAGCAGCTGGCAGTGCCAAAATAAAAGGTAGACCCAATTTTGATTGCAAGATTACTACGCTGTATGCTCCTGTAGCCATGAAAGCAGAGTGCCCTAAGCTTACTTGACCACTTTGACCTACTAAAATCATTAGGCCCATTCCAGCAATAGCCCATATAAGTGTTAAAGTGAGTTCTCCTATAAAATACTCATTTAGAAAAAATGGAAACAAAATTAAGACAACGCAAAGCAGTACGTAACATAAACGATGAAACCTATCTTTGAATAAATTGATGTCAGGATCATATGATGTTTTAAATATTGTTCTCACTTCTAGACCTTTTTGCTGTATGTTTGACTGAAAATCCCATGAGGCCTGAAAATCAATACCATCACCAAAATAATGTACGGCATGAGGTGACTGTAACCTACAGGAAGAAACCGTGCAGCGAAGGGTTCCACTAATCCCACTACTAGACCGCCAACTAATGCTCCAGGGAGAGAACCAAAGCCTCCAATAACAGCTGCAGCAAAAGCTTTTATGCCTAAGAGGCCTGTTATAGGGTCTACTGAACTTTTTGCAGAATAGAGAAAGCCTGCCACTCCAGCTAAAAGCCCGGCTATAATCCATGTTAAGGATTGCATTCTCTTTACCGGTATACCCATGTAATAGGCTGCTAATTGATTTTGTGAAACGGCAACCATAGCCACCCCAATTTTTGTCTTTGCAAAAAAGTAGTAGAGCGACAATGTAAGAGCTAGTGTGGTAATTATTACTAAGACCTCTGATATGCTTATAACTAATTTGCCAAAATTATAATATGTACCTATTAAAGCGCTTTCTAACGTCTGTGGATCATAACCCCAAATAACTCCTGCAATAAACCGCAATCCAAACCCTATTGCGATTGTAAGTATAGCTATTGCAATTTGTGACTCTCCTGTAATGTGCGTTATGAAAACTTTTTCAATCAAAAAACCAATTAAGGCCATAAGTATTAGCATTAACGGGATTGCAACCATCAATGAAAGGCCTAGGGCAGTTGAGCTGGTAAGAGATATTATTGAAAGGGAGCCAATCATCATCATATCGCCCTGGGCAAAATTTACAGCCTCAGTGGCTTTATAAATCAACACAAAACCCAGTGCTATCAAGCCGTAGATACAACCGCTGGCAAGCCCACTAAAAATAAGTTGTAAAATTTCCAAATTTATTCCCCACAGTTGATTATCAGAGGTACAAATTTATCTGTCAAAGGAAATGTAAATTAAAGTCCTATTTATTTGAAGGCGCTCTCCAACGCAATTTCTACCATATCGCTAAAGCTACTCTCGCGGTCTTTTGAACTTAAGGCTTTTCCTGTATGAAGATGGTCACTTATTGTGAGGATTGAAAGAGCTCTTCGTTTATATCTCAAGGCAAGATTATATAATTCAGCTGTCTCCATTTCAACGGCGAGTATCCCATGTCTTGTTAATTCTTTGTTAAGGTCTGATCTTTCGTCATAAAATGTGTCAGAGGAATATATTCCACCTACATGCGTTTTTCTCTTTTTTGACCGTGCAATGATTGCCGCGTTTTGTAAGAGACCAAAGTCTGCACAAGGAGCAAAATTCAGTTCCTTAAATATGGTAGAGGAGGGAGTTGAAACACTACTAGCCGTCTGAGCAATTACTATATCTCTAAGATTAACCTTTTTTTGCATTCCCCCTGCTGATCCAATACGGATTAGTGTTTTAACATTATAGTTCTTTATGAGTTCATGTACATAAATCGAGAGAGAAGGCATTCCCATTCCCGAGCCATGTATTGTGACCTTATTTCTTTTCCAGGTGCCAGTATATCCAAGCATTCCTCTAACGGTATTTACTTCTGTAGCATTTGATAAAAATTTTTTTGCAGCCCATTTGGCTCTAAGAGGATCACCTGGCAATAAAACCGTATCAGCTATGTCATTTTTTTTTGCCTCGATGTGTATGGTCATTTTCACCTCTTCGATATTCAAGTCTGTCTTTTAAACATTTCTCCAACTAATAATAAATAGCAAGAGTTTTCGGCTATTAAAATAAGTTGCAAACATATACTTTTTGAGTGACAATTAACACTAGTTTTGTAAAAAAGGGGGAATTATGCCATTGATACGAATCTCTGTGCCCGAGGGTACAGCCACTGAAAAAAAACAAATAATTCATAAACGAGTTCGAGAGGTAGTTCTTAAGACACTAGCTCCTAAGCAAGTGAGGTATGATTATGTTTCTATCGCGGAAGCTTTCGGAGTCATAGGCGACGGGCTACCAGTTATTGATGTAGACTTGCGCCCAGGCCGGGAACCCGAAAGGAAAAAGGGATTGGTGGACGGTATTGCAGAAGTCCTTAATGAAACTATGGGAGTAGATGCAGAAGATATTTATTGCATATTTAGGGAGACACCTGCGGCAGACCACTATACTGGAGGAGAACCTTTGCCGGAGTGGGTTCCAGCAGATAAGTAAAGATATTTACGAGTAAGATTTTTAAATAAAAAAATAACTTGGAGGAAAAAAATGTTTTTCAAATTGAAAAAGCTGAAATTAGCAACATTAGCATTTGCTACTATAATAGCGGGAGGTGCTGTTGCTGATACTATAAAGATTGCGGGTTGGGGTGCTAAATCGGGCCCTTTAAGATCATTTGGTGTTAATTCAGAAGCCATAATTAAGGCTGCCATCGATAGAGTAAACGAGAACGGTGGAGTAAAGCTTGCGGATGGTTCTATGGCTAAAATGTCATACGATTACTATGATTCAGCCTGTAATGCAGAGCAAGGTATTGCTATTGCCAGAAAAGTTGCATCGGAAACAAACGCCTTAATCGGAATAGGGCCAACATGTTCAGGTGTTGCTGCAGCCAGTTTTGGTGTTTTTCAGAAAAAAGTTGGCGACTCAAGTGATACTGGCCTGCAAATGCCTTTGCTCACAGACACGGCTGTAAGAAATGGTCTTGCGAAAATCAGTCAGTGGACATTCCGTAATACACCAAATGAACCCGATATGTACGATAAGCTATTTGCTTGGATTGCAAAAACAAACCCCGAAATAAAAACGATATATGGTGGTACAGAGACAAACCAAGGACATTCAGCGGGTACATACAGCAAGGTTATCGTTCAAGCTGCTGTTAGACATGGTTTCAAATGGGTGAATGGACCAATTGATGAGGTTAGTGGTAAAATTGGTAGTGGTTTCAAAAATGTTCTTTCAAGCTCATCTAACTGGCTAATGGAAGATACAAACTTTTCAGTTCAAGCCCGTGCATTTAAGAAATCTGGAGCTGATCTTTTCATAGTTTCATCACATCCTTTTACTACCTGTGGTTTTCTGAAGGAATTGTCTAGAATGAAGGGAATGCCTAAAATGATGGTAGGTTTGACTTCCTCTTCTTCAGCCGAAGTGATGAAAGGATGCCCAAAGCAGGCAGAGGGCATGATTATTCCAACAAGCTTTGCACCAATTACTGCTGCTGCTAAAGAAGTAGCTGCTCTCGCTGCTGCAAATGGTGGGTCTGCTGACTTGCACAGTGCTGCATCTTGGGAAAATGTCATGATTATTAAAGACGTTATAGAGGCTGTAGGAATTACAGGTGATCCTTCAAAAGTTAAGGAAGAAAGAGCTAAAATTCGAGATGGATTAGAAGCTTTGGAAACTACTGAAGGTTTGATTGGTAAAGTTACTAGAGTTCAGGATGAAGGCGAGGCTTTAAAGCCTTTCGTTTTTGTTCATGCAAAAAATGGTAACTGGGAAGTTCTACACGACCCAAGAAAATAATATCGAAAAGAAAAAATAGTCGAGTGAAATAAATTATATTTTACTCGGCTTTTCGTTATTTAAAAATAAAACCTTATTATGTCTTTTGGCTTCATCGATATACTCCAATCTCTAATTGATGGAATTCTATTTGGTTCAATTTACGCGTTGATTGGACTGGGCTTCACACTAATCTTT
>CACHMT010000016.1 GCA_902581005.1 uncultured Alphaproteobacteria bacterium | reverse complement strand
GTCTGGACAAAAGTTCAGGGAGTATTGGCGCCGTTGCAATTTGCAGTATGTATTATTTCGTTATTTTTGGTGGTGAGATATCTTTCAACAGGTGAGGGATATTACGTCGCTACGGTTTCGATAATTATAAAAATTTTTCTCCTATTTTTAATCATGATTACAGGTGCAATTTGGGAAAAAGTAGTGTTTGGACAATTTTTATTTGCAGAAGCTTTCTTTTGGGAAGATGTCGTAAGCTTTTTTGTTATCTTCTTCCATGGTCTGTATCTTTATGTCTTATTAACAGGTGATTTCTTGCCAACGACTCAAATGTTTGTAGCTCTATTCGCTTACTTTCTATATTTCATAAACGCCTTTCAGTTCCTGAGGAAGCTAAGATTGGCGAGGCAAACTGACCAAAAAACTGCCTTGCTAGAATATGAGGTAAGTAAGTGAACGAGCACTCAAAAATTGAAAATATGGGAGGGTGTTCGGAGATACCTGTACTGAAAGAGCGTGGTCAAAGAGAAGTTTTTTGTGGTCTTACCGGTATCATCTGGCTTCATAGAAAAATCCAGGATGCTTTTTTTCTAGTAGTAGGGTCACGAACCTGTGCTCACCTCTTGCAATCAGCTGCAGGAGTAATGATTTTTGCTGAACCAAGGTTTGGAACAGCAATATTAGAAGAAAAAGACCTTGCGGGAATGGCTGATGCCCATGAAGAGTTAGATAGAGAAGTTGCAAATTTATTAGAGAGGCGCCCGGATATAAAACAGCTTTTTCTGGTTGGCTCCTGTCCCTCAGAGGTAATTAAGCTTGACTTATCTAATGCTGCTGAAAGACTTTCCAAAATATATTTCCCAAAGGTAAAAGTGTTAAACTTTTCGGGTTCCGGGATTGAAACCACATTTACTCAAGGCGAAGACGCCTGTCTTGCATCATTGGTTCCAACTTTAAAAGAAACAGATGAAGAAAATCTAATTTTAGTTGGTAGTCTGCCTGATATTGTGGAAGATCAATTAGTAGAGCTTATTAAAGAGTTAGGGATTAAAGAAGTTGCTGTGTTGCCTGGGCGAGATAGGGAAACAATGCCTTCAATTGGTAAAAAATCAAAATTTATCTTAGTGCAGCCCTTCCTTACAGATACAACCGAGGCTCTAGAAAAAAGAGGTGCCTCAAGAATAAATGCACCATTTCCGTTTGGTGAGGAAGGAACAACTCTTTGGCTAAGATCAATAAAAGAAAACTACGGTATAAGTGATGATAAATTTGAAATTGTGACTTCAGCTCCAAGAAAACGAGCCCAGTTAGGGCTAAAAAAACTTAGAACTAGTTTGCAAGGTAAAACAATTTTTTTCTTTCCTGATAGTCAACTGGAAATCCCATTAGCTCGGTTTTTATCTAGAGAATGTGGGATGAAGTTGATTGAAGTGGGATCACCATATATCAACCGCTCACTAGTTGATAAGGATCTCGAACTAATAGAAGACATGCCTGTAATTTCAGAAGGACAGGATGTTGACCTTCAATTGGATAGATGTCGAGAAAATAATCCCGATATAACTGTTTGTGGCTTAGGTTTGGCAAATCCCCTTGAAGCAGAAGGACTTACAACAAAATGGGCAATTGAATTGGTCTTTACCCCAATTCATGGCTATGAGCAAGCACAGGATTTAGCAGAGTTGTTTGTAAGACCCTTAAAAAGAAAAGAGGCGCTTTTAATATGAAGCTAAGTATTTGGACATACGAAGGTCCACCTCATGTAGGAGCGATGAGAGTGGCCACCGCTATGGAAAAGCTTCATTTTGTTTTGCACGCTCCACAGGGGGACACCTATGCAGACTTATTGTTTACAATGATTGAAAGGGGTAACAAAAGGCCACCTGTCACCTACACTACTTTTCAAGCAAGAGATCTAGGAGCAGATACGGCTGATCTATTCAAGAAAGCATGCAAAGAGGCGGTTGAAAGATTTAAGCCAGAGGCGTTGTTGGTAGGCGCATCATGCACCGCTGAACTTATTCAGGATGATCCAGGTGGCCTAGCAGATGCCCTTAACTTAGAAATTCCAGTGATACCACTAGAACTTCCTTCATATCAAAGAAAAGAAAACTTTGGCACAGACGAGACGTTTTACCAAATAGTGAAAGCACTTTCTTGTGCTCAGGAAAAGACCAAAAAATTTAGTGTAAATATATTAGGTCCAACCGCTCTCGGTTTTAGGCATAGAGATGATGTAAGGGAATTAAAAACTATTTTAGATGATCTTGATATTGACTTAAATACTGTTGCCCCTCTCGGAGCATCGCCATCAAGTATTAAAAGTTTAACAAAAGCACATGCTAATGTAATGCTTTATCCAGAAAGCAGTGAGTTAGCCTGTAGGTGGCTTAAAGAAAATTTTGGAATGCCTTATACTGAACATACACCTATTGGGATAAACTCGACTAAGGACTTTATCAAAGAACTCAACAAAATCAGGGGAGTCAAGGATAGCTTTTCTGACACCTCACGTCTGAATTTCGACTGGTGGTCGAAATCTGTCGACTCAAATTATTTTACTGGGAAGCGTGTTTTCATTTTTGGAGATGCAACTCATGTTGCTACTGCATCAAGAATTGCCAAGGAAGAGATGGCATTTTCGATAGTAGGTATTGGATGCTATAACAGAGAGTATGCAAGAAAGATAAGAAGCCTAGCGAAAGATCTTTCTGTAGACGCGTTGATTAGTGACGATTATTTAGAGGTAGAGAGACGCATCGCTGATTTGCAACCTGAGCTTATCTTAGGGTCTCAAATGGAGCGCCACATTGGTAAAAGACTGGGAATACCATGCGCAGTTATCTCTGCTCCTTTTCATGTACAAGATCACCCTGCTCGTTTTTCTCCTCAAGTCGGTTGGGAGGGTGCGAATGTTATCTTTGATACGTGGGTTCATCCACTGGTCATGGGGCTTGAAGAGCATTTGTTGGGAATGTTTAGAGAAGACTTCGAATTTAACGATACAGCTGGTCCCAGCCACCTAACTAATTCAAAGAGCAAATTAAATGAGGAAAAGGAAACAGGAGCAGACAATGAAATTAGATGGGCTCCCGAAGCAACAAAAGAGCTAAAGAAAATTCCATTTTTCGTAAGAGGAAAAGCTAAAAGAAATACAGAGAAATTTGCATTTGAGAATGGACACAGTGCAATCACAAAAGATTTACTATATGAGGCGAAGGCGCATTATGCTAGATAGATCATATAAAAAAGATCCGTATACACTAGTAATGCTAACCTTAGATGCGCATTCTATTGGTTCAGTAGAACGAATAAAGAGCAGGTTTAGCAAAATTTATCCTGAGCTAGAGATAATTGTGCACGCAGCAGCATCCTGGGAAGAAGATCCAAGTAGTTTGCTTAAAACAAAGGAGGATCTTGCAAGGGCAAATATGGTTCTTATCACTTTAGTTTTTTTGGAGGACCATATTTCAGCAATCCTTCCAGATTTGAAAAAAGCCAGGGAAAAGTGTGATCTTATGCTTGGACTAGTCTCATCAAAAGAAATTGTGAATCTTACAAAAATGGGTGGCTTAGATATGTCTAAACCCTCCTCAGGAGTGCTAAAGTTCTTGAAAAAACTAAGAGGAGATAAAAATAAAGTTACTGGTGGGGAAAAACAAATGGCTATTCTTCGCCAGATCCCGAAAGTCTTGAAATTTATACCTGGAAAAGCCCAGGATTTGAGAGCCTATTTCCTATCCATGCAGTATTGGTTGGCAGGATCTGAAGAAAACATTGAGAGTCTTTTTTGCTATTTATTGTCGAGATATAGCTCACTTCATAATAGTTCAAAGGTCGAGATTAAATCACCTGTTGAATACCCCGAAACAGGCCTCTATCATCCCGACATACCAAAGAAAATCACTGAAAATATTTCAGAAATACCTTTTGCAAAACACTCAATAGGTACCGTAGGCCTTCTTTTGATGAGATCCTATGTTCTCTCTGGAGACACCGCACATTATGATCAAGTTATAAGAAGTTTAGAAGCACAGGGTTTAAAGGTTATTCCAGCGTTTGCCGCAGGTTTAGATGCTAGGCCAGCAATAAATAAATATTTTTTGCAAAATGCTAAGGCATCAATCGACACATTTCTATCTTTGACAGGGTTTAGTTTGGTTGGTGGACCGGCATACAATAGTAGTAAAGCTGCGGAGGAAGCTTTAGCTGAGTTAGATGTACCCTATATTGCAGCGCATGCTATTGAGTTCCAGAACCTTAATCAGTGGGATAAAAGTGACGGTGGACTTAATCCAATAGAGACGACTATTTTAGTGTCTTTACCAGAGTTAGACGGAGCAACTAACCCAACAGTTTTTGGAGGAAGATTGGGTGAAGAAGGAGGCTGTAGTTGTTGCGTGCAATTAAGAACTGGTAACGAGAAAGCATTCGATATGGTTCCTTGTTATGAAAGGATAAAAAGCTTATCCGAAAAGACTCGCAGACTAGTTAAACTTAAGAGAAAAGAAAATTCGGAAAAGAAAGTAGGAATTATTTTATATGGATTCCCTCCTAATGCTGGTTCTATTGGAACTGCTGCTTACTTGAGTGTATTCGAGAGCTTATACAATGTACTAAAGTCAATGAAAAGCGAAGGTTACGAAATTGAACTTCCTAATTCTACCAACGATTTAAGAGAAGCCGTCTTGGATGGAAATTCATTCAAGTACGGTCAAGAAGCAAATGTAATTGAGCGTGTTGGCGGTGCTGAAATAGTTGAAAATGAACCATATTTGAAGGAAATAGAGGAAGTATGGGGACCAGCTCCGGGAAAGATTCAATCAGATGGCACAGGTGTTTTCATTCTTGGGAAAAAGCTTGGTAACATAGTAGTGGGTATTCAGCCGACCTTTGGGTACGAAGGAGACCCAATGAGATTATTATTTGAAAAAGGCTTTGCTCCTACTCATGCTTTTTCTACGTTTTATAGATGGATGCGAAATGGCTTTAAAGTTGATGCGTTTTTGCATTTTGGGATGCATGGTGCTTTGGAATTTATGCCAGGAAAAAAAGTTGGGTCTAGCTCAAAGTGTTGGCCCGATCGATTAATAGGTGATATTCCTAATATTTACCTATATGCAGCAAATAATCCTTCTGAGGCTTCACTAGCTAAGAGAAGAACAAATGCCGTTGTAATATCTCATCTTACTCCACCTCTTGCAAAAGCAGGTCTCTATAAAGGTCTTATTGAACTAAAAGAGAGTGTTATTCAATATCGAGAACTGGCTGATGATGATGGTAATAAGAAAAAACTAGAAAATCTTATAATTGATCAGGCTAAACTCGTTAATTTTAAAGATTTCGATACCATCGAGAATTTATGGCTAAAAATAATAGAAAGCGAGGATGCTTTAATTCCCGATGGGTTACATATTGTGGGCCGAGAGTTAAGCGAAGAAAAGCTAAAAGAGTATGATGGATATTTAAGAGAAAGTCATAATCATCAAGAAGTGGGCAAGCTTTTAGAGAAGTTAAAAAAGCAAACAGAAGTTGAAGGAATAATTAATGCCTTAAATGGCCAATTTATTAGGCCGGTTCCGGGGGGTGACTTGATTAGGTCGCCCGATATTGTTCCAACCGGACGAAATGTACATGCCTTTGATCCATTCAGAATGCCTTCTCTTTTTGCCATGAAAGAGGGAGAGCAGCAAGCAGAACTATTATTGTCGAAGCACGAAACCTATCCTAATTCGGTCGCAATGGTTTTGTGGGGTTCAGACAATATAAAATCTGACGGACTATCTATAGCACAGGCAATGGCTCTAATGGGCGCTATGCCAAAGTTTGATGATTACGGAAGATTGTGTGGCGCAGAGCTTATTCCACTATCTGATCTTGGAAGGCCGCGGATAGATGTCTTAATGACTCTCTCTGGCATTTTTAGAGACCTATTGCCATTACAGGTCAGAATGCTTGCTAGTGCTGCTTATAAGGCTTCTCTTGTAGAGGAACCCTTGGATATGAATTTTATCAGAGCAAATACTTTAAAACATCAAAAAGAGATGAAAATTGATATTAAGTCAGCTGCACTCAGAGTTTTTTCAAATGCGGAGGGTGCATATGGCTCAAATGTGAGTCACCTCATTGATACTTCTTCGTGGGATGATGAGGAAGAGTTGGCCGATACTTTTAACAATAGAAAAGGATTTGCCTATGGCTTGGATGGGAAATGTACTAAACAGTCTGAACTACTTTCATCTGCTTTGAAAAAAGTCGATTTTGCTTATCAAAACTTAGAAAGTGTTGAATTGGGTGTAACAACTATAGATCACTATTTTGATACACTTGGTGGAATAAGCAGAGCTGTAAAAAAAGCAAATGGAGGAGATGCAATCCCGGTTTATATCGGAGACCAAACCAGGGGTGATGCAGCAGTAAGGACCTTATCTGAGCAAATTAATTTAGAGACTAGAACTAGGTCATTGAACCCAAAATGGTTTGAGCCTCTTCTTCAACATGGTCATGAAGGTGTTAGACAAATTGAAGCTCAAATTACCAACACATTAGGTTGGTCTGCGACCACCGGGCAAGTTGATCCTGATCTCTATGATCAACTTTCAGAAACATTTGTTTTAGATGAGGAGATGAGAAGAAAGCTTTCGGAACTAAACCCTAAGGCCAGTCTTAGGGTGGCAAATAGACTGCTTGAAGCGCATGAAAGAGAGTATTGGCAACCAGATCAAGATACGCTTGATGCGTTAAGAAAAGGTGCTGATGAATTGGAAGATAAAGTTGAAGGTGTAGGCCTTGCAGCAGAATAAAAAAGGGAGGTAAGTATGAGTCCACTAGACCAAAGAAAAGAAGTGCCTAATCTTAAAGAGGATGGAGAAGGGTCAGTTCAAGTTAAAATGGATCCTAATATGAAGATAGAGGGTGCTAAGGTTTTTGCAGTCTACGGTAAAGGCGGCATTGGCAAGTCTACAACCTCATCGAATTTATCTGCTGCTTTTTCAAAGCTAGGAAAGAATGTTTTGCAAATTGGATGTGACCCTAAGCATGACAGCACTTTTACATTGACTGGAAGGTTGGTGCCGACTGTCATTGACATTCTTAAAGAGGTAGACTTTCATGCGGAGGAACTTAGGCCTGAAGACTTTGTTTACGAGGGCTATAATGGAGTTAAATGCGTTGAAGCGGGAGGTCCGCCTGCAGGAACAGGGTGCGGAGGATATGTTGTAGGGCAAACAGTAAAATTACTCAAACAAAACCATATGCTTGACAATACCGATGTCGTAATTTTTGATGTTTTGGGAGATGTTGTATGCGGTGGTTTCGCAGCGCCATTACAGCACGCAGATAGAGCATTGATAGTGACAGCAAATGATTTTGACTCGATCTACGCCATGAACCGAATAATCGCAGCTGTGCACGCAAAATCAAAAAATTACAATGTACGGCTAGCCGGTTGTGTCGCGAACAGGTCAAAAGATACAGATGAGATAGACAAATATTGCAAAGAGGTGGGTTTCAATAGAGTTGCACATCTTCCAGATCTAGATGCGATAAGGCGGTCACGTCTTAAAAAGAAGACCTTATTCGAGATGGGTGATGATGAGGATATTTTAGCCGTACAAAAAGAGTATATAAGACTAGCAGATCTTCTATGGAATGGAACCGAAGGTTTAGCCCCTTCAACAATGGAAGATAGAGATATTTTTGAACTTTTAGGATTTGATTGATGCAGAATACTTATCTTGCTAAACGAGCAAGACTAGAGAATTATTTCAATGAAGTATCCAGTGATGCTTGGGATAAGCTTACGTCGAATGAACCTGTTTCCTTTGTACGCCAATTAGTTAGAGAAGGGCGTAAAAAAATGCAAGCAGCAATAATCGAAAAGCTTCCCAAGGATTTAAGAGGTGCAAGAATATTGGATGCCGGATGTGGTACCGGGGTACTTTCACGGATGCTAGATGAAAAAGGAGCAGAAGTTGTCGGCGTCGATATCTCTGAAAAATTGATAGAGGTAGCTAAAAACAGAAGTAGTTTAAATAAAAATATTGAATATTTCGCAGGAGATATGAAAGAACAAAGCTTTGGTAACTTTGATTATATAATTGCAATGGATAGTTTGATTCACTATTCCACCGAAGATGTCATATCCTCGATAGCCGATTTTTCTAGTAGAGCAAATAATTCAGTTCTTTTTACTGTTATACCGAGCACCTTTTTTTTTAATTCAAAGTTGCTTTTAGGAAAATTTTTTCCAAAGTCTGAAAGATCGCCAGAAGTCGTTCCAATTGAGTGGGGTCAGTTAGGGCAATTAGAAGCCCTGACGATAAATGCTTCTCTTACAAAAATCAAAAGAATAAAGAGCTTTTTTTATGTATCAGAAGCATGGGAGTTGGCAAACAGATGATTATGTCAAAAAAAATGATAAAAGAGCTAAGTAGTTCATTATTGCCATTTTCTGATGCTGTGTCGAGCGAGCTACCAATGTCGAGTTTGCTAAGACTTTCATTATTTCAAGTATCTGTGGGAATAGCTACTGTCTTATTAGTTGGCACCCTTAATCGAGTAATGATTGTGGAGTTAGGTGTCGTAGCTTCATTGGTAGCAACCATGGTAGCTATTCCTATATTATTGGCTCCTTTGAGAGCTGTTTTGGGGTTTAAGTCTGATAATCATAAATCGCTTATTGGATGGAAGAGAATGCCTTATATTTGGTATGGAACAATGTGGCAGTTTGGGGGGCTGGCAGTTATGCCATTTTCGATAATTGTTCTATCAGGTGATCAAACAGTGGGTCCATGGTGGGCTGGACATATTTTAGTAGCTTTTTCATTTTTGGCTACAGGTATGGGCGCACATCTGACTCAAACGGCGGGATTAGCTTTAGCAGCTGACAGGGCAACGGATAAAACAAGGTCGCAGGTTGTTGCACTTCTTTATGTTATGTTTCTTCTAGGGATGGGTCTAGCTGCCTTGACTTTTGGACTCTTGTTAGCAGATTTTACAAAGTTCAAACTAATTCAAGTTGTCCAGGGAGCAGCCGTTGTAACCCTTTTGCTGAATTTAGTTGCGATCTGGAGACAAGAAAAACTTATACCAGTAGAAAAGAAAAATATCTATAAGACTGAGGCTGGATTTATTCCCATAATGGGATTATTCCTTAAATCTCAGGGAGGGCGAGGTTTGCTATTAGTTGTATTCTTCGGAACTTTAGGTCTCTCTATGCAAGATATCTTACTAGAACCATATGGTGGGGAAATATTGGGATTGAGTGTCGCAGCTACCACAAATCTTACTGCAGTATGGGTTTTTGGAGCTCTATTTGGATTGTTTTTAGCCTCTAGGTCCCTAAAAAGAAAAAAAGGAGGGCCAATTAAATCAATAGTTTTTGCACTCTTTACAGCTATTGGTGGGCTATGTTTCGTAATTATGTCTGATCCAATGAAATTAGCTCCACTTTATTTTTTTGGATCATTTTTAATTGGTTTGGGTACTGGTTTATTTGCAGTGTCGACTTTGATAATTGCAATGACCATACCTATTTCAAAGGGGACGGGACGTGGTCTTGTTCTCGGTTCATGGGGGGCAGCTCAGGCAACGGCCGCTGGCTTGGGCATAGGTTTAGGTGGAATTTTAAATGACATTTCTAGGTCAGTTGTTGGTTCGGAGGGCTTGAATTTAGTTGTCTCTTCTAACGCAGCATTTTCGTATTTAGTTGTGTATCATTTAGAAATCTTCCTTCTATTTTTAACATTAGCTTTTTTGGGGCCTCTTTCTCAATACCTGTCTAGCCTTAGGCATGATGGTAAAAAATTGGGAAAATTTGGTTTTTCAGAAATGCCAACTTAACCATGAAAATCAGGAGAATATCAAATGGAACCTTATAACGTAATATTTTTTGGGAATGTGGATTTGGCACAAATTTCCCTCTATGCATTTTGGTTATTTTTTGCAGGCTTAGTTATATATTTGCAAAGAGAGAATATGAGAGAAGGGTATCCCTTAGAGAATGAGGAGGGTGATCTTAGTGCTAATCAAGGACCCTATGGAGGTCCGTCAGAGACAAAGACATTTAAGCTGCCACACGGTAGGGGCAGCATTACTGTTCCAGAAAATGGAAAAGAAAAAAGAAAATTGTCTATTAAGAGGGAAACCATTGCAGGTGGAGCACCATTTTCGCCTACTGGAAATCCTATGACGGATGGCATTGGCGCCGCAGCTTGGGCTGAGCGAAGAGATGTTCCTGAACTGGATGGACATGGTAAGCCCAAGATAGTGCCCATGCGAACATTGAAAAAATACGAAGTGTCAGCAGGAAAAGATCCACGAGGTATGAACGTTATATCAGCTGACAAAAAAATTGTCGGTAAAATTTCAGATCTTTGGGTGGATGCTCCAGAACAGCTTGTAAGATATCTTGAAATAGAGTTGAAAGATAAAACGTCATGTTTGTTACCCATGCCGCTAGCACTAATTCGGAGCGATGGAGTTCATGTAAACACTCTTTATGGGAAACATTTCCCAAAAGTGCCAAGAACAAAAGCTCAGACTAAAGTTACGATGTTAGAAGAGGATAAGATCTCTGCTTATTACAGTGGTGGCCAACTCTATGCCTCTTATGACAGATTGGTATCTGCATTTTAGGGAGAAGAAATGGAATATAAATCTAAATTAGAAGTGCATAAAAATATTTTGGATGCAATTCCAGAAGGCGAGAGTATTCTGTGGAAAGGAAAACCCTCTTTTTGGGGGTTTTCTTGGTATTTTTTTGGATTAAAGCTTTTAGCCTTTTATTTGATAATACTCTCAGTCGTATTCGCCGCGAGATTGACGGTTACTGATTTCTATACAGCTTTTGCAGTTGACTTCCTACCCTTTCTTTCAAGCGGTATTTTAGCTTCGTTTATACTCATGGCTCTCGCTGGAATACAATCTCAAAGTTCTGTATATATTATCACCGAAAATAGAGTAATAATAAAAAGTGGTACCGCCTTATCTTTTTTAATTTCTATACCATTTAAAAAAATAAAAGCAGTAAATTTGCAGAAACGTAAGGGGTCTTTAGGAACAATTTCCTTTGAGTTAAGTTCTGGAAAGAGGGTTCCCTATATTTCATGTTGGCCAAGCGTGCGGCCTTGGAAACTCAAAAACACTGAGCCTGCTTTTTCTTGTGTAGAAGATGTAGACGAGGTTGCTACCATTTTAAGAAAGTCGGTAATGGCAAGGAAGATAAGTCTTCAGACGCCCACAAGCGATCCAGATTTCAAGTCTCAAATAGAGCAAGGCGTATAAATGCGAGATACAACAAAGCACAGAAAAGATGATTTGGTACCAAAAGGGTTTCTATATGCCATATCTATTATGGTTGTGTTGTCCTTGTTGGTTGTATTCTCAGCATCTTTATTTCCTGGAAATAAATTTGATGTGCCTGATAAGATAGAAATTTTGGAGAAAGAAAATTTGATATTGGCTAAGCTAACCGATGGGTCAGTGTCAATAGCAAATTTACAAAATGAGGAACTACTAAATTCAAACGATGGTAAGAGTGGATTTTTATCAGTGATTATGACTGGATTAGAGTATAATAGGAAAAAGGTAGGACTTGAGTTGTTAGATTCTTACCAGATCGAAATCAAAAGGTTTGCCTCTGGTAGGATATCTCTAGAGGATAGCAAAGCAAGTTGGAGTTTAAATGTAACGAGTTTTGGTAGTAAAAATAGTGAGCTATTTTTATCAATTTTTTAAAAGGGGGAAAAATGAGTTTTTTTAGAAAAAGAAGAGATAGTGCGCCGTGTACCATCGAAGTATCTAATACCTTTGAGTCTTTGCATGCACATGTAAGATTTAATAATGGAGCGATCGTATATCCAGGCGATGAGGTTATTGTCCATGGTGATCCTGTAAAAGCACCCTACGGAGAAGTAATTACGGAAGATAGAGAGGCTACAATTCTTAGAGCGACTCCCATTGAGAGACTTTGGACTAGGGTAGTTGGCAAATTAGAATTTATGGAAATCTGTGAGTTTTCGTTTTCAGAGGAGGTTTCTCTATGAGTACTATTATTGATGACAATACAACCGATATGGCTATGGAGGAAACACTTATTAGCCCAAGGTTTTATACAACAAATTATAAAGAATTGGATAAAATTGATGTTTCATCAATAAGAGATGAATGGGATCCATTAATTAAGGAAATGCGCTCAGACCCAAACAAAAGACATTTTCAGAAAACGTCTGAGTGGGACGATTTTGATTTTAAGGATTTAGAGCCAGGATTAAGGAAAGAGTTCATTGACTTTTTGGTTAGCTCTCTCACCTCGGAGTTTTCCGGCTGTGTTCTTTATAAAGAGATGAAACGTCAGGGAAGTAACGCAGATATCTGTGAACTATTTGCCATGATGGCTAGAGATGAGGCTCGCCATGCCGGTTTTATTAATGATGCTTTAAGAGAAGCAAATATTGCTGTTAACTTGGGCTTTTTAACGAGAAAAAAGAAGTATACATACTTTGCTCCAAAGTTTATTTACTACGCGACTTATCTGTCAGAAAAAATAGGCTACGCTAGATACATTACGATTTATCGTCATTTGGAAAAGAACCCGAGTTCTAGATTTCATCCAATATTTAAATGGTTTGAAAAATGGTGTAATGACGAATTTAGGCACGGGGAAGCCTTCGCATTGCTGATGCGATCCGATCCGAAGCTAACATCAGGTTTGAATATTTACTGGATAAAATTCTTTTTAGTTGCCGTTTATGCAACGATGTATGTAAGAGATCATGCTAGACCTGAGTTCCACAAAGCGCTGGGAGTAGACATTGATTGGTATGATGACCAGGTTCTAAGGATGACTACTGAAATTTCAAGACAAGTGTTTCCTATCGAAATAGATCACGATAACCCCAAGTGGATGATTGGATTAAAAAGAGTCAAAAAAGCTATGTTAGCCTATGGAAAAGCTAAGCAGTCAAAGGGTGTAACTGGATTACTTAAGCGACCTATAGCGGCATTGAATCTCGGCATAGCATTTGTGAGATTATATGCTATTCCTGCAAAGAGAAACTCTGTACCTGAGACTAGCAGACTCCAGCCGAGTTATTAAAAGAAGAAGGAAGTTCATGAGCTCAATAGTCAGTATATTTTTTGTTTTATTTTTATGGTGGTTCTTAACGGGCGTAATTCTATATACAGCAAAGCGATTAGATTTAGGTGATAGCAAGACACGGTTCACAGTAGTTTTTGTTACTTTGCCTCTGTTTTTTTGCGCATGGTACTTTTATTTTTATTGTTTGGATGGCATGAGCTACTCAGAAATCTTCTGTTCTTTCTTGGCAAGCTTATTTATCTGGGGATGGGTTGAATTAACATTTCTAACAGGTGTTGTTGCGGGCATTCCACTTTTAGAAAAGCAAGAAATAGACGGAGATACAGAACGTGAGCGTTTTGTAAATGGTTTCCGATCAATAGCACTGAATGAATGTTTTCTGCTTTCCTGTTTGTTTATTATGGCTGTTATGTCAATTGGTTCAGAAAATAATTTTGGATTAACTACATTTTTAATACTTTATGTGGCTAGAGTTTCAGCAAAGCTCAATCTTTTCTTTGGAGTGCCATATATAAATTTACATTTTTTGACGGTCCCACTAAAGCATATCGCGACATTTTGTAGAGTTGCACCTATCGGTTTTTTCTTTATCGCTTCTACTGTTATGTTGTGTCTAATGTTTCTACTCTTAGTGGGATTTACGTTTGCTGCTGAGCCCATGTCAGATATCCAGTTTGGATATTTGTTGTTGAGTACCCTCGCGGGATTGGCGGTACTTGAACATCTATTTATGGCCTTACCTGTAAAAGATGCCATGCTTTGGAATTGGGTATTACCAAACTTAAAAAAGTCATCAGACACAATTACGCTGGCAGAAACAAATTCAAATTTCCCTAAGGAGAGTAAAAATGAACTACGATAAAATTTTTCAGGAAAGACTTGAAAAGTTAAAACAAGAAGGAAATTATCGGGTTTTCGCTGATCTTGAAAGATACAAAGGATCTTTTCCTCGAGCAAAAAATTATATTGGAAACAAGGAACGTGATGTCACCGTGTGGTGCTCAAACGACTATCTGGGAATGGGTCAGAATAAAGATGTAATTGCAGCGATGAGTGATGCATTGGAAAAGTGTGGTGCAGGAGCTGGCGGAACAAGAAATATCTCAGGGACAAATCATTATCACGTTTTGCTTGAACAGGAATTGGCAGACCTTCATGGGAAAGACTCAGCTTTGCTTTTTACCTCTGGTTATGTCTCTAACTGGGCGTCGCTTTCGGTCTTAGGTGCAAATTTAGAAAATTGTGTAATTTTGTCTGATGAACTAAACCACGCATCAATGATAGAGGGAGTTCGGCATTCGCGAGCAAAAAAAATTATTTGGAAGCATAATGATGTAAATGATCTAAGAAATCATCTCAGCAGCCTTGACCCTAATGTCCCAAAAATCATTGCGTTTGAGTCTGTGTATTCAATGGATGGTGATATATCACCTATCTCAGATATATGCGATGTTGCAGATGAATTCGGAGCGCTAACGTATTTGGACGAGGTGCACGCTGTAGGTCTTTATGGCAAACGAGGAGGGGGAGTCTCCGAACGAGATGGAGTTGCTGACCGAATTTCGATAATAGAAGGAACACTGGGGAAAGCTTTTGGGGTTCTTGGTGGTTACATCAGTGGTTCAAAAGAAGTATGTGATTTTGTAAGATCTTTCTCAAGCGGCTTCATATTCACAACTGCACTACCCCCAGCAATTGCTGCGGGTGCACTTGCCTCAATCAGACATTTAAAATCTTCTGAAATTGAGAGAGCAGATCAAAAACGAAAAGTAAAACATCTCAGAGAAAAGCTTGATCAGCATAATATACCTCACTTATCTAATCCTAGTCATATAGTGCCTGTAATGATCAAGGATCCCATTAAATGTAAAATGATAAGCGATATTTTAATGGAAAATTATGGGATTTATGTACAACCCATAAACTACCCAACTGTTCCTAAAGGAACTGAAAGGTTAAGGATAACTCCATCTCCTGTTCACTCTTTTTCCGATATTGACTTTTTAGTTAATGCTATGAACGAGCTTTGGAGCCAGTGCGCACTTTCACGTGTTGTAGCTTGATTAGGTTTTTATTTTATTCAGAGTTCAGGCTTACAGATCTTTTTCAGAAGTAAGGAATGCTGTTTTTATATTCTTTCTATCTGCCTTTTCAAAATCGACTAATGCCTTATCGGCCTCTAGTTCCGTTATAATTCCATAGCCAAATTTTTCGTGGAATACTCGATCACCAACATTAAATATTTTATTTACGTTTGATGCACTATTGAAAAATGGAGAGGAATTATTAGCCATGTTGTTTTGAAGTCTGCTCCAGCCAGGCGATCTGTAAAATGACGGTTCTTGTTCGAGTAAATTTGACTGGTTCAATGCGTTGGAAGATTGGAACCCTGAAGGTGTCAAGTCTTCAACATAGTTATTGGGTAATTCCTTTATAAACCTACTTTCTAGATTGAAGTTGAAATCGCCAAACTTATATCTGCTCTCTGCAGAGCTAATTGTACATAATAGTTTTGCTCGAGTAATTCCTACATAAGCTAGTCTACGTTCTTCTTCTAAACCGTTTTGACCGTTATCATCCAAAGATTTTTTGTTAGGAAAAGTTTCTTCCTCCCAGCCTGGAAGGTATACTTGTTTGAATTCAAGTCCCTTAGAGGCATGTAAGGTCATTAGGGATACTTTATCTGGATTTCTGTCAACTTGGTTTTCCATGACAAGTGAGACATGATCAAGAAACGCTTGAAGATCAGAGAAATCATTCAAGCTCGATACCAATTCTTTTAGGTTTTCTAACCTGCCCTCTGACTCTGGTGTTTGTTCATTTTGCAGCATATCTGTATACCCCGATTCGTCCAGAACCTGCTCGACAAGATCAATATGATTTTTCTTATCGGATGAAACCACATCACGCCATATATCTAACATATCAATAAACCGCCCAAGGTTCTCTTGTATCTTTTTACCTACTAAGCCAGTCTTGACCGCATGACGTACAGCATCTATCAACCTAAAATTTTTTTCTCTCGCAATATTATGTAGTTGTTGTAGCGATTTCTCTCCTATCCCTCTTTTTGGTACATTTATTATTCTTTCTAAAGCTAAGCTGTCTGCGTCAGAATTTATTATCCGAAGATAAGCCACGGCATCCTTAATTTCTTGTCGATCAAAAAAACGAGTGCCGCCTATTATGATATGTGGAATATCTCTTCTTAGTAGGAGATCTTCAAAATCTCTAAACTGCCATGTTGCTCTGAACAATATCGCAATATCAGAAAATTTTATTTTTTCCGACTTTATTTTATTGTAAATATCATCACAAATCCAAGATACTTCATCCTTCCCATCGATATGTTTGATTATTTGGACTTTGTCTCCCACATTCGACTCAGTCCATAGTGTTTTCCCGAGTCTTCCCTGGTTGCTTTCTATTAGACCACTTGCTGCGCCTAAGATATTTGAAGTTGATCGGTAGTTTTGTTCCAATCTTATAACTGTGGCGCCGGGGAAGTCTTTTTCAAATTTCAGAATGTTTCCTATCTCTGCCCCTCTCCATCCATAAATGGACTGATCATCGTCGCCTACACAACAAATATTTTTGCTTCCTTGTGCTAATAATCTTAGCAATAGGTATTGCGCCATGTTCGTGTCCTGATACTCATCAACGAGGATATACTTAAACAAGTTCTGATAATTAATGAGGAGAGAGGTATCTGTTTTTAATATTTCTATGACATGAAGAATCAAGTCACCAAAGTCAACAGCATTGAGCGTACGTAAGCGGGATTGATAAATTTCGTAGAGTTTTTTTGCTTTCCCATCAAATTGAAGGTCGTCTTCTGGAATGTTTTGATGTGTTAAAGCTTTATTCTTCCATTGATCGATGATGTAAGCCAGCAATCGAGGAGGCCATTTTTTCTCATCAATTGACTCAAGCTTTATTACCTGCCTCAATAAACGAATTTGATCATCAGTATTAATAATAGTGAAATTGGAGTTTAAGTTTACTTTTTCAGCATGTCTCCGAAGAATCTTTACACATATTGAATGAAAAGTGCCTATCCACTTTAAGCCCTCAGAAAGATGTCCAATATGTTCCTCTATTCTGAATTTCATCTCATTCGCTGCTTTGTTCGTGAACGTAACGGCTAGAATGTTGTGTGATCTTACATTAAGACTTTTTATCAAATAGGCAACTCGTGCAGTCAAAGCCTTTGTTTTCCCAGTGCCCGCTCCTGCCAATACTAGAACTGGCCCATCGGTCTGACGCACCGCCTTCTCTTGCTCACTGTTGAGATCGCCTAAATATGAAATGTCTTTCATGGTATTGTAATTAACAACCCTAAATTACTTTATCAAATGAAAGTTTAATAATTTAGCTTCCTAAAGAATATGCCAATTATTTTATTTGTTTTTCACAATTTTCCATGTATAAAAAATTTGTTGCGGGCGTAGCTCAGGGGTAGAGCGTTACCTTGCCAAGGTAAATGTCGTGAGTTCGAATCTCATCGCCCGCTCCAAAGTGCTTCACAGACAACTTTTTTATTATGTAGGCTAGTTAGACAGATAATGGCTTTTTGCATTTGACTTTCTTATTATTTTTTGTCTAAAACAACCTATCCCAAAGAGAAACTTCGGGAAAGAATTGATAATAAAAAGAAACTCAAGAGAACAGTATGATTATTGGAGCGTTAAAAGAAAATAAGAAAGACGAGAATAGAGTAGCACTAACACCAGAAAGCGCTCAACTTTTGTCAAAGTTAGGTCATAAGTGTCTGATCGAAAAAGGTGCTGGTACTAGTGCAGGTTTTGCTGACGCTGAATACAAAGCAGCTGGGGTAAGAGTTATGGCGTCTTCAAGCGATCTCATTAAAAACAGTGAAGCGCTTATAAAAGTTAATCAACCTACCACTGCTGAACTAAAAAGATTTAAAGTCGGACAGATTTTGATTACTTTCATATGGCCAGCTCAAAACCCTCAGCTTGTAAAAGACTTAAATAAGAAAAAGATAACCTCTCTTTCTATGGATATGATCCCTAGAATAAGTAGAGCTCAGAAGATGGATGCTCTCTCATCGATGGCAAATATTGCCGGCTACAGAGCTGTGATAGAGGCCGCAAATAATTTCGGTCGATTTTTTACTGGACAAATAACAGCTGCTGGCCGAGTTCCACCTGCTAAGGTCCTTGTAATAGGAGCAGGGGTTGCTGGTCTCGCTGCAATTGGAGCAGCCCAAGGCCTAGGTGCTGTAGTAAGAGCATTCGACGTGAGGCCTGAAGTTGCTGAACAAATCGAGTCTATGGGAGCCGAATTTTTATTTCTTGATTTTGATGAAAGTGGCTCAACCGATGGAGGTTACGCAGCACCTTCGAGTCCCGAATTTAGGAAAAAGCAATTGGAATGTTTCCGAGAGCAAGCTCCAGATATAGATATATTGATTACAACAGCGCTAATTCCAGGAAGAGATGCACCAAAATTATGGCTGAAAGATATGGTAGCTAAGATGAAGCCAGGCTCAGTAATCGTAGACCTCGCTGCTGAAAAAGGAGGAAATTGTGATTTAACCAAGGCAGATAAAAAAGTTGTTACAAAAAATGGCGTTACGATTATAGGCTACACAGATTTCCCAAGTAGGATGGCAAAACAGTCGTCATCTCTCTACGCCAATAATGTAAGACATCTTTTTGATGATCTAACACCTGAAAAGAATGGAAAAGTAGCTGTAAACCTGGACGATGATATTATCAGGGGGTCGCTTGTAACTCATGGTGGAAAAATAATGTACCCACCACCTGCGCCAAAGGTGAAAGCGGTGCCAACTACAAAAAATTCAGAAGTGGTAGAAAAAACACCCGAGCAATTGAAAATAGAAGAAGCTGCTGCTACCAGAAAGGCTGGTGCCTTTCAAGTAGGAATGTTAATTCTGGGAGGTTTGGTCATGGCTCTTTTAGGCCAATATGCTCCTCCAGCATTTATGCAACATTTCATAGTATTTGTTTTGTCTTGCTTCGTCGGCTTTCAGGTTATTTGGAATGTAAATCATGCATTGCACACACCATTAATGGCGGTGACCAATGCGATATCCGGTATTATCGTCGTAGGCGCACTTTTGCAGGTTGGGTCGCCTAATTTCGTCGTGGAAATACTTGCTAGTATTTCCGTTTTGATCGCAACAATAAACATCGTGGGAGGATTTCTTGTTACAAAAAGAATGCTCGCTATGTTTCAGAAAAGTTAAGAGGTTCTCTTATGCTAAGTACAGAGTTAGTAACAGCGGCGTATATCGGTTCAAGCGTATTATTTATCCTCTCTCTAGGTGGTTTGAGTAACCAAGAAAAAGCCAAAAGAGGTGTTTGGTTTGGTATTGTGGGTATGGCTATTGCCATTTTGGCAACTGTATTAGGCCCAGAAATGAGTGTATCTAAGTATTTAATTCCGAGCCTCATTGTAGGTTCAATAATTGGATTGTTTGTTGCCCAAAGAGTTCAAATGACGGGGATGCCTGAATTGGTAGCAGCCCTACATTCTTTTGTTGGTTTAGCAGCAGTTTTTATTGGTTTAAATCAGGAAATCAACCCTACCAAAATGTATTTTGGAGCCGATAAAGTGATACATGATACAGAAGTTTTTCTTGGTATTTTTATTGGTGCTATTACTTTCACAGGATCCGTAGTAGCGTATGGGAAGCTTGCTGGGAGTATAACTGGGAAAGCAATTATTTTACCCGGTCGACATCTCTTAAACATATTGATGGTTGTTGTTTGTTTAGTGCTTGGTTGGATGTACCTTAACGATACAGTCTTAGCGACATATCTCAACCAAACGGGGATATGGACGCTAGTAGCTATGACTATAATTGCTTTCGTTATCGGTGCGCATTTGGTTTTGGCCATTGGTGGTGCTGATATGCCCGTTGTGGTATCAATGCTAAATAGTTACTCAGGATGGGCAGCTGCAGCTACAGGTTTTATGTTAGGCAACGACCTGTTAATTGTTACCGGCGCGCTTGTTGGGTCCTCTGGAGCCATCCTTTCTTATATTATGTGTAAAGCAATGAATAGAAACTTTGTATCTGTTATATTAGGAGGATGGGGAGGAAGTGGCGAACCATTGGCTGATATAGAGGGAGAGATGGTTGCAACTGACAATGACTCCGTTGCCAGTATGCTCGAAAATGCAAAAGAGATTATTATTGTCCCCGGTTACGGAATGGCTGTTGCTCAAGCTCAATCGTCTATTTCTGAGCTTACCAAACGCCTTCGTAATAGAGGCAAAAAGGTTAGATTCGCAATCCATCCTGTTGCAGGAAGATTACCTGGACATATGAATGTACTACTTGCTGAAGCAAAGGTACCATACGACATAGTTCTCGAAATGGATGAAATAAATCAAGATTTCCCAGAAACAGATGTAGTTATAGTTATTGGTTCTAATGATATTGTAAATCCCGCTGCTCAAGATGATCCAAATAGTCCTATTGCTGGGATGCCCGTACTGGAGGTATGGAAATCTAGGGACGTCATAATCTCGAAACGCGGCAAGGGTACAGGTTATTCGGGTATCGAAAATCCTCTGTTTTACAAAGAAAATAGTAGAATGTTGTATGGAGACGCAAAAAAGTCGGTCGACGAGCTATTAACAAAAATTAGCTGACTTTTTAAAAATCAGTTTTGACTCCACCGTCTTTTTTTCTTCGTTGAACAAAATTGTATAATTCTGACGCTATTTTTGAATCAATCATTGGGGGTTCAAACTCCTCTAGTATCTGCTTCCAAAGATTGTTTGCCCTTTTCTCCGTCGATAGTTTCCCATCTGCTTCCCAAGCCTCATAGTTGCGCCAGTCTGATAAGATTGGTGCATAAAAAGCATCCTTGTACCTTTCTTGGGTATGTGTTGCGCCGAAGAAGTGCCCATTATGACCTACCTCTTGTATAGCTGAGAAAGCCAACTTTTCCTCACTAGCATTAGTAATTTCAGGGTCAAGATATTTTTGAAGTTGCTGAATAATCTCGCAATCAATAATAAATTTCTCATAGCTAGCTATTAATCCACCTTCTAACCAACCTGCTCCGTGATAAACCATATTTACTCCCCCAGAAATAGCTGACCACAAACTGTTGGAGCTTTCCCATGTAGCCTGGGCGTCTGGAGCATTTGATGCGCACGCATTTGACGCACGTAAAGGGATTTTGTAAAAGCGAGCCATTTGACCTGTAATCTGCGTTGCTCTGATATACTCAGGTGTTCCAAAGGCAGGCGCTCCACTTTTCATGTCGACATTTGATGTAAAAGTCCCCAAAACGCAAGGGCTTCCAGGGTTTATGTATTGAAGTAGTGCAATTGCTGCTAATGCTTCAGCCAGTGCCTGTGCAACTGATCCAGCTATCGTGACAGGAGACATCGCTCCGGCTAAAGTAAAAGGTGTAACTACCACAGGCTGATTTTTTTTCGCGAATCTCATAGCACCGTCAAGCATTGGCCAATCATGCTTTAGTGGGGAAGTCGAATTAATGTTTGTAAAAAGTCTTGGTTTTGAAAAGAATTCTTTTTCATCTAAACCAGAAGCAATCTTTGCCATTTCCATTGCATCTTCAACCCTTTCTGGACCTAGTGAATAAGCGTGAACTACTTTGTCGGTAAGGGTGAGTTGTTCATATAAACAATGTAAGTGTCGAATTGAGGGATGAATATCTACTGGCTCTACTGGATATCCTCCTGAGAAATGAATGCAATTGAAAAATTGAGTTAACTTTGTCAAATCTTTAAAGCTATCAAAATCTCCAGGCCTCTTTCCTCTATCTAGATCCAACACGTTTGGAGGAGAAGAAACATTACCAAATACAATATGCCGATCTCCAATCTTAATTTTATTCTTGGGATTTCTTGGTGTGATAGAAAAATGTTGTGGAACTGTTTTCAACATGTCCATAACCCATCGGCGATCCATTTTCACCTTTGAGTCATTAAGTTCTACTTTACATCCTGCTTTTTGAAGAATCTTGCATGCTTCTGGATTTAGAAATAGGACGCCGATATCCTCGAGAATCTTCATTGCCGTATTATGTATCGCAATCACTGCCTCTTCCTTAAGTGGCTCAACAAAATTATCAAAGTTATATGGTATCTGCCGACTCTGTTGCTGAAGCGAAAGCCTCGAGGCTCTAATTTCTTCGTTGGAAATACGTGAAGATTTTCTTCTCATTACAAATTCGTAGCAAACATCTTGTAGATTATTATATGATATCTACCTAACTAGGAAAGTCTTTTTTAGCCACGCCTCTAATTCATCAATACTATCAATTACAAAAGGGGTATGGGCACTTAAATCTTTTTTATTTGCAGTTCCTGACAATACTCCAAGACAAGGCATACTTATTTTATTCGCTGCCACTAAGTCATAAGTACTATCACCAATCATCAGTACCTCTTGGGATAGTAAATTTGTTTTTCTTAAAAAAGCCTCGAGTTGTCCGGGTTCTGGCTTAGAACCATATCCACTGTCATAGCCGATTATCATATCGAAATATTGAGTTAAATTATGCTGTTCAAGATGTTTTATAGCATTGTTTTCACTGTCATTTGTTACCAGACCGAATGTAATTGTTCCTAAGTTATTAAACAATGTATGTAGATTAGTTAATGGTACTTGTTTAGCATCACCAGAACCCTCAAATAAACCTTCATGAATCTTCTTTTTCATTATTTGCGGGAACTTTTGGAAAATTGCTTCGACTACCTCATCCACGGAGCCATGCACAAAAATACTTTCCCTCACGAATTTATCAGAAGCTAAGTCAAAGTTTATTGCTTTAGCCAATGTCAGTTTGTCTAGATTATGTTGATTGCTGAACTTCGTGACAAAGACTTTAGCCCACTCTGACCATGATCTTTGGATGTCAAATAAAGTGCCATCTTTATCGAAGATAATCCCCTTAATTTTCATTCGGCATCTTTTAAACGGCCTATTAATTGGGAAACTAAATCTTCCCATGAGGTAGGCTCTATAGATGCTCCAACAGCTTTAGGCATATAAGGCTTAACTAAGTCACAAACCGAAAAATGCACACACACTGTTTGCTGATTGACCTTATATACGCTCTCCACTTGATAAGGATTGTCATCAATAAAAAATGACTGGGCTTTATGGTTTTTCAGGATTTCCTTCACGGCCGGCCCCTTCATCCCTTCATTACTAATTAATGGATAATCCATATTTAGGTCTTTAAGGTTGGCCACCCTATCATTATGGACGGAGTAAGGGACATTGCTTAAAATTATAATCTGGGCATATTCTTGAAGTTTCTCTAGTGCTTGTGGAGCACCTTTTGCAGCTGGCTGGATTTTTGTTTCCTCATTTATGAACCCCCACACCAGATCTTTTGCTGTATCTGGAGTGGCGACCTCATCTGTTTTTGCCTTTTTAATTGCGTTATCTAACCGATAGCCAGTTAGATGTAAGCGGTGGGCATGTTTTTTAAGATATATAGCAAAAGGTTCAGCAAAGTGAACGAGAACCTCATCAGCATCGAAAATCATTACTGGAAGATTAGGATCAATCTTTAAATCTGAGATTTGTTTTTTAGTATTTGGTGTCATTATTTTAAATAAGTTCAAAATATATTCTTTTTTGTAGGCTAGATAAAGAAAAATGCAATACAATACTTTAGTTAATTATTTGTGAAAGATTTAAAAAAATGAATAACACTGAAGAGGTACCAATCCGAGATGCGGCAACTGTTATCTTACTGAGGAAAAAAAAAGATAGTACATATGTTCTTATGGGACAAAGAGGCAATAAGGCAGTTTTTATGCCTAGTAAATATGTATTCCCCGGGGGTGCGGTAGATGAAGATGATAGTAAAGTTAAATTATTTGAAAGTATTGATGGAAAAGGGATTGATTTACTTCATCAATACTCGAAAAAGAAAATTGCTAAGGAACTTTGCGTTGCGGCAATAAGAGAGTTATGGGAAGAAGCCGGTTTGCGATTATGTGCAAAAGTAGAGGATGTTGGAACAATTAGCCCAGGTTGGGAGGATTTCTGTAATAGCACCTTTTTGCCTGACGCCAGTAATCTAGAATATGTGTTTAGAGCCATAACCCCGCCTGGAAGACCTAGAAGGTTTGATGCACGGTTTTTTATCTGTAGAGCGGAGAATGTTCATGGAAACCTCGATGATTTTTCGTCTGCTTCAACCGAATTAAGTCATTTACACTGGATTGATATTAATGAGGTCAAGAGCCTTAACTTACCCTTTATAACAGAAGTTGTTCTTAATGAGGTCAAAGAGATTATTAAAGATGGTCCAAACAAAAAAGGAGTTCCTTTTTTTAAACATGGAGCTTCTTCGGATTTTATTTTTATCAGTTAAAAATGTTTATTGACTAATTATCTTAGTTTTAATATTTAACTACTAAATAAGGAATAAAGACATGGCTAAACCTTCAACGATAAAAATCAGACTTAATTCTACCGCAGATACGGGGCATTTTTACGTCACTAAGAAAAACTCAAGAACTATGACAGACAAAATGGTGGTCAAAAAGTATGACCCAGTAGCAAGAAAGCATGTAGAGTATAAGGAAGGAAAAATTAAGTAAGGTAGCAACTTTTCTACAAAAGCTGCTACCTAAAGAAATTAGTCTCTGTTTCCCATAAATTGAAGAAGAAACATAAACATATTCAAGAAGTTTAGGTACAAGGACAGAGCGCCCATTATACCCATCTTTTCCGCATACTCTTCACCGTATGATGATCTATACTGTAAGTACGTATTTTTGATATTCTGCGTATCATATGCGGTCAATCCTGCAAAAATTAGCACGCCAATCGCAGATATTGCAAGGTGCATAACTGGGCTTTGAAAAAACCAATTTGCTATGGATGCTACGATTATACCGATCAGACCTATAAACAAGAAATTTCCTAAACCTGATAGGTCTCTTTTCGTTGTATATCCATATAGGCTGAGCGCTCCAAATGCAACCGCAGTAGTAAAAAAGGTTTGAGCAATTGATATCGCTGTGTATGCCAAGAAAATATAAGATATTGAAAGTCCGATTAAAGCTGCGAAAATCCAGAAAACTAATTGAGCTGTCTGAGTTCGCATAGAGTGGATTTTAGCACTAAACATAAAAACAACGCCGAGTGGCGCTAACATTACAACCCACTGTAGCCATGTTCCAAATATTGCCATTACCAGCGCAGGCGTTGTGCCCACTGCGTAAGCTACTGCCCCTGTTATCAACATCGCTAACGACATAAGTCCATATACCTTGTTCATATGGGCTCTAAGACCTACGTCTATGGTCTGAGATGAATCTACATATGATTTTGCAGTTTGATATTCTGCCATTTTACTGACCCCTAATTAATTATTGAGTTAAAGATATTCTTAATATCCTTTAAGTAAGCTATTTTTTCAAGTATTCAATGAATATTTGATTAAAAAATATCAAATAAAATGGTAGAAAAGACGAAGTAAAACGCCAATTTAGCAAACATGGGGTCAAAAAT
>CACHMT010000015.1 GCA_902581005.1 uncultured Alphaproteobacteria bacterium | reverse complement strand
ATACAACCAGAGACTTTCTGGAAAAAGAGATTTATCCTCACGAAAAAATTGTTGAAAAAACTGGGGAAGTTCCGAGAGAATTAGGAGCAGAAATTGCTAAAAAATGTAAAGAAATAGGCTTTTTTGCTGCTAACTTCCCTGAAGAACTAGGGGGAGGTGGGATGAATCATTTAGAGTTCACTCTTTTAGAGAGAGAACTCGGTAGAGGTTCAAATGCTTTAACGATTTTTTTTGGAAGGCCCTCTGGCATCCTTATGGCTTGCAATGATCTACAAAAGGATAAGTACCTTATCCCTTCAATCAAAGGTGAAAAATTTGATGCACTAGCAATGACTGAGCCAGGAGCTGGCTCTGATGTTAGAGGTATGAATTGCACCGGACAAAGAAAAGGTGGAGACTGGATTATAAATGGAACTAAACACTTTATAAGTCATGCCGACATAGCTGACTTCGTTATTGTTTTTATCGCTACTGGGGAAGAGGAAACAGAAAAAGGTAAAAAGAAAAAAATCTCCTGTTTTCTAGTAGATAGAGGTACGCCAGGATTTGAAATATGTAGCGGATATAACTCTGTATCGCATAGAGGATACAAAAATTGTATTTTAAGATTTGAAGACTGTAGACTTTCCGATGATCAAATTTTGGGTGAAGTCCATAAAGGATTTGATATTGCTAACGAATGGCTATATGCAACACGCTTAACTGTTGCAGCAACATCTGTAGGTAGAGCAAGAAGGGCTTTTGAATTGACACTTCCCTTTACCATCGAGAGACAGCAATTTGGAAAAAAAATAAGTCAGTTCCAAGGTGTAAGTTTCCAACTAGCAGATATGATTACTGAAATTGATGCTGCCGACCTCCTCACACTAGCCGCTGCATCAAAATTGGATAAAAAAATTCCAGCAAACAGGGAGATAGCATCAGCAAAGCTGTATGCAACAGAAATGCTAGCTAGAGTGACAGATACTTGTCTTCAATTACATGGCGGAATGGGATTGATGGATGACCTTCCTTTTGAGCGCTTTTGGAGAGATGCACGTATTGAAAGAATTTGGGACGGAACATCGGAAATCCAAAGACATATAATCAGTCGGGAACTTCTGAGACCTTTGGGCGGATAAAATTGGTTAGGTCGTTAAATAGACTTTTAAGGCCAAAAACTATAGCCGTTTATGGAGGAAGTTGGTCTGAAAATGTTGTAAAAGAACTTAAAAAGAGTTCATTTTTGGGTGAGGTTTGGGCTGTTCACCCCACAAAAAAAAGTATAGGGGGAGTTAAGTGTTATAGGACAACTTGTGACTTGCCATCATCTCCAGATGCAGTATTTGTGGGGGTTAATAGAGAAAAAACTGTTTCAATTATCGAAGAACTATCCGAAATAGATGCGGGAGGCGTTGTATGTTTTGCTTCAGGGTTTTCTGAAACATCAGTTGATGATAAATCAGACCACGGCAAGACACTACAACATAGAATCGTTAAAGCTGCTAGGCAAATGCCGATCTTAGGCCCAAACTGTTACGGTTTCATAAATTATTTAGACAATGCACTTATCTGGCCTGATCAACATGGTGGAGAACAGGTCAATGAGGGAGTCGCTTTACTTACCCAAAGTTCTAATATCGCAATTAATTTGACTATGCAATGCAGAGGCCTTCCTATTGCTTATGTGATAACGGTGGGCAATCAGGGTCAGCTTAATCAAGCTCAAATAGCGTTGGAATTATTAAAAGACTCAAGAGTAACTGCTGTCGGCCTCCATATTGAGGGAATAATAGATCCAAAGGACTTTGAAAAGTTAGCAAGAGAAGCAAAAGCTTTAAAGAAAGGAATAGTAGCTTTAAAGGTAGGAAAGTCTAAATTAGCAGAAAATGCTACTGTTACTCACACTGCTTCGATGGCAGGAAATTATCAAGGAGCAATAGCTTTACTCAACAAGTTAGCTATCGCAACTGTAGATGGTCTTGAGAGCTTTTTAAATACATTAATGATTTTACATATTCATCAACCGATAAGTGGAAATAAAATTGCTTCACTTTCTTGTTCTGGTGGAGAGGCAAGCCTAATAGCTGATTTAGCAGAACCATTACATTTTACATTTCCAAAACTTAGCCCTAAACAAAAAAGAAAACTTAAGTCCGCGTTAGGTGATTTGGTTCATTTATCTAATCCTTTAGATTATCAGACATATGTTTGGGATGACCAAGTAAAGCTGACAATGGCGTTTAAAACCATGATGGAAGAGACATATGATTTTTTGTTTATAATTATGGATCTGCCTAAACAAAGTCACTGTTCTTCAGATGCATGGTATCCAGCAATTGCAGCACTTAAAGAAGCGAAGAAATACGCAAAATGCCCAGTTGGGCTAATAACATCACTTGAAGAAAATATGCCGGAAAAGTTTGCAAAGGATTTATTAAAGCATGCAATAATTCCACTGACTGGTTTAGAAAATAGCCTTGCCGCAGTAAAGGCATTACAAAATGTTGGTATGCTTTGGAAAGTAAAGGGCACTCCATCAATTATATGGGAACGCTGGCCAAATGAAAAATCTCGAGTATTAGATGAGTATCAATCTAAAAAAATTTTAAATAAAATAGGTATAAATGTTCCAGAAGGTTTTATAATTACAGACGAAAATTCTCTCTTAAATAAATTTAGAACTATTAAAAGAGCCGTTGCTCTAAAAGCCATAGGCATTAATCACAAGACAGATGTTTCTGGAGTAGTTCTTGGAATAAATAACGAAAAAGAACTGCTCTATAAATTTAACAATATGAAGAGATTAACTAAGTCAAAAGAGTTTCTTATAGAGCGCCAAGTAGAAAATTTTTTAGTGGAGCTTTTAGTTGGAATTGTAAGAGATCCACAACATGGCTTCGTGATAACTTTAGCGGAGGGTGGAGTTTTATCAGAATTACGAAAAGACTCTGTTACTTTGTGTATGCCATGTAATAAAACTGAGATAGTAAGGGCATTAGAAAAATTAAGAATATGGCCTTTATTCAATGGCTACAGAAATAAAAAAGCTGTTAATATCGACAAGTTAATTTCAACAATCTTGGTGCTTCAACGATATGCTTTAAAAGAAAAAGATAAATTAGTTGAATTGGAGATAAACCCTCTTTTAGTAAAATCAAATCAAGTTGTTGCAGCTGATGCACTTATAAGAGAAAATTATTAAATGGTAGCAAAATGATAATAAAGACGAATGAATTGAAAACAAAAATCAAAGGAGCAATACTGGAGGTCACACTCGACCGCCCTAAGGCAAACGCCATCGATCTACTTACAAGCCAAAGAATGGGTGAAATATTTATGGGGTTCAGGGATAATCCCAAGTTACGCGTAGCTATTTTAAGAGCTGAGGGAGAGAAATTCTTCACTGCAGGTTGGGACTTAAAAGCAGCTGCTGATGGAGATGCAGTAGATGGCGACTATGGGATTGGAGGCTTTGGAGGACTTCAAGAACTTGGGAACCTCAATAAGCCGATAATTTGCGCTGTAAACGGTATTTGTTGCGGTGGTGGATTAGAGATAGCTTTGTCTTGTGACCTTATAATCTGCTCAGAAAATGCTACCTTTGCATTACCCGAAATTCGTTCGGGGACTGTTGCTGACGCGGCCTCTATTAAGCTTCCAAAAAGAATACCGTATCATGTTGCTATGGACCTTTTGTTGACGGGGCGATGGTTTGATGCCCAAGAGGCAATGTCGTATGGATTAATAAAAGAAATAGTAACACTTGATCAGTTAAGAGAAAAAGCATGGAACTTAGCCGAAATTTTAGCAAGTGGACCACCTCTAGTTTATGCAGCCATTAAAGAAATTGTGCGTGAAGCAGAGGATTTAAAATTTCAAGATGCCTTAAACAGAATAACCAAGAGGCAATTTAAAACTGTTGATCATTTATATTCGAGTGAAGATCAAATTGAGGGTGCAAAAGCATTTGCTGAAAAACGAGATCCAAAGTGGAAAGGAAAATAATTTATTAGTTTCAACTTAAGTACTGGAAATTGGAGAAAAATGTTTACTCTAAAAAGGGGGGAAGTATGAAAGATAGGTATCAAGTCGTTATAATAGGTGGTGGAGTTGTTGGCGTTTCTGTTCTATATCACCTAGCTAAAAATGGTTGGACTGATTGTGTTGTTCTAGAGAGATCCGTTTTAGCTGCAGGTTCTAGCTGGCATGCTGCCGGGGGGGTACATGCACTGAATGCTGACCCAAACATGTCAGCATTACAAGGATATACCTTAGATTTACTTTCAAAAATTCAAGAAGAAAGCGGTCAGGACATTGGATTGCATATGACTGGAGGCATAACAATTGCGAGCACTCCTGATAGGTGGGAATGGCTTCAATCGGCATATAGAACATATCAAACTATAGGTATAGAAGACGTTTATCTTATGACCCCAGAGGAGATAAAAAACAAATGTCCGATAATGGATACAAAAGGAGTTTTGGGTGGACTGTGGGCTGATAGAGAGGGCTATGTTGATACAACAGGCACCGTTTGGGCATATGCTAAAGCTGCAAAAAAATATGGAGCTGAAGTTATTGAGAACAATAAGGTAAATGAATTAAAACAGAGAGTTGACGGTTTCTGGGAAATAAATACTGAAAAAGGAACTATAATTGCTGAGCATGTAGTGAATGCAGGAGGGCTTTGGGCAAAGCAAGTAGGACAGATGGCAGGATTGAATTTACCAATTTCACCTTTAAAACATCATTACTTGGTTACTGAAACTATTCCTACCGTGGAAGCGATGGATTTCGAAGTTCCCATGACGGTAGACCTTGAGGGTTTCACTTACATGAGACAGTGGGACAAAGGTATTTTAGTTGGAATTTACGAGATAGATCATGAGCATTGGGCTATTGATGGAGCGCCGTGGGAGTTTGGGATGGAGTTATTCAAAGAGGATTTTGATAGAATAGAAAATGAATTGGCTCTATCTTTTGAAAGGTATCCAGACTTAAAAAATGTTGGGATAAAAAATTGGGTAAATGGAGCATTCACATTTTCTCCAGATGGCAACCCTTTGGTAGGGCCTGTGAGAGGTGTGAAAAACTACTGGCTTGCTTGTGGTGTCATGGCAGGCTTTCTTCAGGGAGGTGGCGTTGGAAAAACACTAGCTGAGTGGATGATCTTTGGAGAAACCGAAGCTGATCCATGGTCGATGGACATTGCTCGTTACGGTGATTTTGCTTCTAATAGAGAATACATAAAGCAAACAACAGGTCAATTCTACAGCAGGCGGTTTGTAATGAGCTACCCTAATGAGCAGCTGCCAGCAGGCAGAGATCTGAAACGAACAGCTGTGTGGGATATTCAAAAGAATAATGGGGCAATCTTTGGAAACAGTTGGGGGCTCGAGATACCATTATTATTTGGACCAAAAAATTTTAAGGAAATACCCAGTTTAAAACGCTCAAATGCTTTTGAAATTGTAAAAAAAGAACACCTAAATGTCAGAGAAAATGCTGGGATATTAGATAGTTCTGGGTTTAGTCGATTTGAAATAAAGGGACCAGGTGCTGAGATGTGGCTCAATCAACTTTTAGCTACCGACATACCAAGCAACAATAAAGTCAAGCTTGCGGTAATGCTAGGGCATGATGGAAGACTAAAGGGAGACCTAACATGCTTCAACTGGGGAAATAATGTTTTTTGGATTATGGGAAGCTATTACCTAAGAGAGTGGCATTTAAGGTGGTTTCATGATCATTTACCAGGTGGAACAAAGAGTATTCACTCAGATGGCGAGGTTTCACTTATAGATATAAGCGATAATATTGGTGGCTACGCAATTTCAGGTCCAAATTCTAGAAAATTGCTTGAAAGATTAACAAACTTCGATGTATCTAACGAGAATTTAAAGTTCATGTCATGTAATGAAATCGACATCGGACTAATTAAGACAAAAATCGCACGATTGTCAGTTGCAGGTGAACTTGGTTACGAGATAAATTGTCATGCTTTAGAATTGAACGCTCTACGAGAATTACTTATTTCTAAAGGAAAAGATCTGGGTGTCCAAGAATACGGCTATTATGCTCTTAACACTCTGAGACTAGAAAAAAGTTTTGGCATTTGGAATAGTGAATTCATGCAAGCCTACACACCAGGCGAAACGGGGTTAAATCGATGGATATCCAGGGGCAAAAATGTGGACTTTATAGGCAAGACATCAGCTTTAAAAGAATTATCAGAAGGGAAAAAAGCACTGCAAAAAACTTTAATTACCTTAGAAATTAAAGATGCAGAGGTGGAGGCAATTGGGTATGAACCTATATGGTCAAAAAATAATAAACGAATTGGTATGACAACGTCAGGCGGGTATGGCCATAATGTTCATAAATCATTAGCAATGGCATTTGTTGAACCCGAATTTTCCGAACCAGGCATAGAACTTAAAACCCATATAGTAGGAAAAGAAAAGCGCTGTGTGGTGCTTGGTAATAGTCCTTGGGATCCTGAGGGATCAAGAATGCGTTTGTAGCAAATGCTACACTGGTATCTGCTTACTGTTTTTTACCTCTTTCAAAGATATGCTTGAGGACATACCCGTAAATTGGATCTCCGATATTAATTGCTGCTGAAAGGCGTCATATTCCTCAATACTCTTTGCAATGATTTTTAACAAGTAGTCTGCGCTCGATCCAGTCAACCGATGTACTTCTAAAATGTTATTGTAACGCATTACAACTTTCTCGAATTCAGCAAACCAATCTAAGTTATGGTTGCTTACCGAGATAGAGAGAAACACCGTAACAGCGTAACCTACCTTTTCTTTGTCAACAAGTGATACTTTGTATTTAATGACACCCTGCTCTTCCAGCTTTTTGATCCTATTCCAGCAGGGAGTTGATGAAATACCTACTCTCTTTGCGATTTCGGATAAAGGTAGATCTGCATTTACTTGCAGTAGGGTTAAAAGTTTTCTGTCGATGTCATCCATTCTTTTTTTATTCCAAATAATAGAAAAATTTTCTAAAAAATCGTTAAATATAAAATAAATTATATTTTTTTGTAAATATTAGTTTATATTTAAGAAAATTTTTCCTATTGTCCACAAAAATTATCGAGGTACAACATGTCTGATTATACAAACGCGGAAACTTTAGTTCTACACGGTGGACAATATAGGAGCGATACCAACACAAATGCTGTAGCTGTTCCTATATATCAAACAACTAGCTATCAATTCAACAATACTGAACATGCAGCTAATCTGTTTGCTCTTAAAGAACTGGGCAATATCTACACGCGCATAATGAACCCAACTAACGCGGTTCTTGAAGAAAGAGTTGCTTCGATAGAGGGAGGAGCTGCAGCACTTGCTCTATCCTCAGGTTCTTCAGCAACTGCTTTAGCAATTCAAAATTTATGCAGTACGGGAGATAATATTGTTTCTTCCCCTCACCTTTATGGTGGAACTTGGAATTTATTTGTGAACACCTTTAAGCAGTTCGGAATTGAAGTTCGCTTTGCCGATCCTGAAAAACCTCAAACATTTGGGGAGCTTGTCGATGAAAAAACTAGAGCTTTTTTTGGAGAAACAGTTCCAAACCCTAAATTGAAAGTTTTTCCGATTGAAGAAGTCGCTAGCATAGGTAGAGAATTGGGCATACCTTTAATTATAGATAATACAGTCTCTCCGTTAACCTGTCGGCCAATCGAACATGGTGCAGCAATTGTGATCCATTCACTTACAAAGTATATAGGTGGGCATGGTAATTCTATAGGTGGAATTATAGTTGATAGTGGGAACTTTGACTGGACAGCAAACCCTGAAAGGCAACCATTATTTAACCAACCAGATGAAAGCTATCATGGAGCTGTTTGGGGACAATTGGTGCCTGAAGCGTTAGGTGCGCCCATCGCTTTCGCTGTAAGAGCCAGAGTGGTTCTATTACGAGACTTAGGTTCAGCGGTATCTCCAATGAACTCATTTAATATAATCCAAGGACTTGAGACACTCCCACTACGTTTTAAAGCGCATCAAGAAAATGCAGAAAAGTTAGCTAACTATCTTTTGAAACATAAAGCAGTACAACAAGTCATTTATCCATCTCTTTTTGAAGGAAAAGATAAAACAACAGCAGACAAATATCTTAAAACTGGTTATGGCCCAATTGTTGGAATGGTTTTGCGTGGAGGCGCAGACGCGGGCAAGCAATTTATTGATAATCTTAAGATGGTTTATCATGTTGCTAATATTGGTGATACACGTACTCTGGCAATCCATCCTTCATCAACTACTCACTCCCAACTTTCACTGCAAGATCAATTTAAAGCAGGTGTTACTCCTGGATATATTAGGCTGGCAGTAGGTATTGAACATATAGATGATATAATTTCAGATATAGATCAAGCACTTCAAATTGCGGATAAAAAGTAACCCTTTGAAATGGATTTAGAATTTCGTTTTGATCGACTTTAAAGATGCAAAGTTTCTTCTAACTAATGGAGCTACAGGCATTAATTGTTTTTTAAGGTCTGTTAATAGGAGACGCTCCAGTGCTTTTGAGTTTAAATCAGTCTAGAAAAGAGAAACTCATGGATCTTGAAGAGCAATTCCCCACTAATAAGGCTATTGATTTTTCGCATATGTACCGTTAATAACACGGCAACAAAAAGTAGTTTCTTATAAAAATGTTAAAGATTTCTGAACTAATTAAAAGTGTTCCCAAAGAGTATATTAGCGAACTAACAGTTTCGGAGGATTGTGAGATCGATTTAGATTGCCGAAACGCATGCTACATCATTAAAAGTGGAGAACTATTAAGCTATGGGGCAAATAAATTTACACAGTTATTAAAGACTAATGATCCGATAGGTGTTGCTGAAACAATCCTAGGAAGATCAAATGAACTAAAGTATAGGCGCTTCAAAAAAGTTGATCTTTACAGCTTGGCCGGCGAGCCAGTGAGAAGTCAAATTAATAGTGCAGGGCCTCTTGCAAAGTCTATCATTAAATACAGTTTAAGAAGAATTTTTCAAGTTTCAGATGATGACAAGGCACCCCTAATTTTTGAAGAAAAATTTCTTTTAAAAAATGAGAAAGATACAAAGTTAAGAAAGTTTGAAGAGGGTACATGGATTTTCAGAAGTGGTTTCTCAAATAACAGAATGTATTTCCTTGAAAAAGGAAGCGTGCAATTATTTACAAAAAATAATAGGGAGTTAGCTACTTTAACAATGGGAACATGCTTTGGGGAAAGTACATTGATAAGAGGCAAAAAACATAATAACAGTGCTTTTGCCTTAAAAAACTGTCTTATTAGAACAATTGACGAAGAAATAATTGAAAAAAATTTGAAAAGTGAAACACCTTTAGTTCAGCTTGTTTTATATTTGGTTCTTAGGCGCGCTGAGTTTATGAACTCGTTGAGAATGGCTGATGATTTTTCCAGAAAATAGATCTAATAAACAAAGCTTTTTAATCACTCTTATTTCATTTTCTTAACTATCATTTAACTTTATGATTATATTTACCACACTTTATTTGAAAAAATATATTACTACGCGAATACTAATCCGAGGTTATTTTGGACTTACTACGTAACTCATTTAAAGGATTTTAAAATTTAATTTCGCTCATAAACAATGTTATTTTTTTAAATACTAGACCACATTCTATTTTTTAAATATATTTAACGGTGATATAGGTTGGGCGCTTATATTGACTGGGGTATAACATGCGAATAAGTTTGGTCTGGAAACAGTATGATGTTTTAGTAGTGGGATCGGGCGGCGCTGGTTCAAATGCTGCTGAAACCGCTTCTGAGATGGGGGCGTCGGTTCTAGTGGTTACCAAAGACCCTCTAAGCGCATCTGACACAAAAATTTCTGAAGGGATTGCAACTGTTAGAGCGTCTGGGTCGGAGGATGATACTGAAGACACTTTATCAGAAAATTTACTATTAGCAGGTGGTGATCTTCCAGATGCTAATATCACATCTGCTTTTGCAAGAGATAGTCAAATGGCCTATGACAAAGTGAGAGCTAACGGCCTAAGGCCCAAAATTTCTGCAATTACGAAAAACCCTGATCCACTTCCTCTTCCGATGGGTGGGCATACAAAGAGGAGAAGCATAGGGCATAAAAATAGTGGTGTAGCATTTGGCCATGCAAATTGGAACTCAATAGTAAAGGACACAAAAATTGATTACAAAGAAGATTGTTGGTTAGTAGACATCATAACTGGAAATAATAAAGACGACACAAAATCAATTGTTGGAGCTCTAATTTATGATGCTCAGAGAGGCGAGCTTTTGGCAGTAGTATGTGCTTCGATAGTTGTTGCGTCTGGAGGACTGTCAACAATATATTTTCCAAAAACCGATACAATGAGAGGGAATACTGGTGATAGTTATGCCATTGCCGCTCGCGCTGGTGCCGAATTAGTAGATATGGAACAAATACAGTTCTTACCATTTTGCCTAACATCTCCCCCTGCTTTTGAAGGACTACTAGGAGGTGAACCAGTTACTGCTAGCTATTTGGGCGTACTAAGAGATAAGAATAAAAAAGTAATTTTGGATGGTGTATATTTGAGAACACGTGCGGAATGTTCTGCCGCAATAATGAAAGCCGTTGAAGATGGAAGAGGGACAAAGAATGGTGGTGCATATCTGGACATGACAGCTAATAAAAAAGCTCCTAAATCAGGGGTTTACTTTATGAATTTTCTTAAAGGAAGTTTGCCGTCAGCCTATAATAATGTAAGACAGGCTATGAGTAAGAGTGAAGCTCAATGTGAAGACTTATGGGAGGTTAGACCAAGTGCACACTACATGATGGGAGGAATAAGGGTTGATGAGAATTGTCGCTCTATAGGTGGATCAGAAGGATTGAAAAATAACGGAATATTAGGATTATTTGCTGCTGGTCAAGCAATGGGAGGGCTTTTTGGAGCAAACAGACTTGGATCTACCTCGTTGACAGAGGGAGCTGTTTTTGGACAACGAGCCGGCAAGAATGCGGCTCATCACGCAAGAAACATATCTGGTATGAATCCCTTGAATAAAAAATTATTTATGGAAAAAGCCAAAAAAGTTAATTCGTTAATTGGACAGAAAGGTCATTTACACGCCTCTAGAATAAAGCTTTCGGTCCAAAAAAAATGTTGGGAAAATTTAGGGCCTATAAGAGATGAAGTGAGGCTGAATAAAACTAAATTGTTTATAAGTAAAACGAGAAAAAAGCTAAAAAATGTCAAGATTTCAAATAGCACTAAATGGAATCAGGGTTTAATTGAGTACCTTGAGCTTGAAAACATGATTGATACCGCAGAACTTATGGCAATTGCGGCGCTAGAAAGAAATGGGAGTCTAGGAGGCCATGTAAGAGCTGACTGTCCCAACATCTCACTTTTTTCCAAGCCATATTCAACGATTGTAAGATTTGTTAATAATGGTGTAAATGTTGCCCGATTACCAAGGCAACAAACTGAATTTAAAAAACTAATTAAGTTTAAGTTTGAAGAACAAAAAAAGTTCTTGGGAGCAAAGATTTTAAGACTTATGCCGATGATTTTAAAAGATAGAGTGCTCGAAAAACGTTACAAAAAAATCATGAATATTCAAAAACCTTCAATTACTGTTCAACCAGGAAGTGTTGAGGCCGCTTTCGGGGATCGAAAAATATTATGACTAAAAAAGAGACTAGGGATAGACAATATCTTAATGTCACCATCGTTACCCATTCAGAGGGTAAAGATATGCCCGTGAATTTTAAATATAAAAAAAGACATGATAGAGAAAAACCCATGGCACTTGATGTTTTGCTTCAAGCGCAAGAAACAAAACTTCCTGACCTCGCTTTTAGGTATGGGTGTCGCGCAAGAAACTGTGGGGTTTGCACTATAGATATTAATGGTTTACCAAGAATCGCTTGTCGTTCTGTAGTAAGAGAAAATGATAAATTAAAGGCGATGTCAACTCTACCAGTAATAACTGATTTAGTCGTGAGAAGAGATCAGATATCGAGGCAGCTTAGAGGAAAGATTTATAGAAACTCAGGGGGAAATGATCTCAATGTTGATGCATCAGAGGATTATCACGAACTTACATCCTGCATAGAGTGCTATGCCTGCCTTCATAATTGTCCGATGCATCAAAAAAATAGTATTGATCAAAGTGAAAGTAACGAAAGTTACGAGTACGGAAACCCCTTTTCATTATTAAAGCTACAAACTATTGTGATGGATCCAGTCTCGAGTAATTCACAGAAAAATGATGCTATTACTCAAGCCGTAAATCTTGGTTTAGATACTTGCCTAAATTGTCCAGGGTGCAAATGTGGTATAGGTATTGATCTAAAGGGAAAGGTGGTCGATCCACTTATAACCGCTTCAAAGAAAATAGCAGATGAGCAATTTTAATTTTTAAGAAAATAATTGTCGAAAATACCTATACAAACTGTTCAATTTTGACTAGAAAATCTGGAAAGTCCTCGGCGATTAGATCATGATGAGGGTTTGGAGTTGGATCTGGAGGTCCTTGCTTTCCCCATTCATCTGGTCTTTTTACAAAAGCTGTTTTGAACCCCACGCACTTTGCTGCATCTAAATCAAAGTTGTGACAGGCGACCATCATGCACTCTTCAGGTTTGAGTTGAAGGTGCTGACTTACGGTATTGTACGCTTCTGGTAAAAGTTTATATTTTTTAATACCTTCACAGGAAAAGACTGCATCCCAGTCAAGAGAGTTTTTTCGTGCAGTGTCAATGATTATTCGATAACTAAGTATAGTAAACGAACATACAATTAATTTTTTTTTCAATTTAGGGAGCGTACTAGGAAAATCCTCCCAACAAGTTAAATTATGAACGGTTTCGTAAGCAATATATTGAATGTCTTCTTTTGTAAAATCCGCTAAATTGTTTTCCTTGATTAGTTCTTCTAAAATAAACCTATGAGCGTCGTCAAAATTATATTGTGGTGGCTCCTTTTCGCCTAAATTCAGCATTGACTTAAGGCTTCTTCTCCTAAGTTCATTGGCTAGAGAAGCCCAATCTCTTTTATAATTATATTTATCACCAACTATCTTTAATGCATCTCTGAAACCTGAGTGCCAGTCGAGTATTGTTCCACCCGTATCGAAAGTAAGCGCTTTAATTTTGTTCATTTGTTAATCCCCAGAGGTCTAATCAATCCTTTGTTACCGGCATATTATTTATAGCTTTGATAATAGACGCACTAAGTTCTCCCGATACAAAATTGTCCAAATCGGATTCATTTTCAAATGCATCGACATATGCCTCTACATCCTTTTTAAGAATACCCATAGTATTATCATTATCGAAGTTTTCTTTAAACCATTCTATATCTGTTCTATTTGTGCCAAACCAAGTTTGACCAGAAGAAGTGTCAATAGTCTTGAACAAAGCATCTATATCAAGCTCAAACTTTTGAGCCTGATGCAACACATGCCTAACGGATACAACAGAACTTGCGGCGATAAAATTATTAAGAACTTTCACCATCATACCTGATCCAAAATTTCCAACATGATTTATTTGGTTACCCATCAATCCTAAGAGAGGCTCAATATAATTGAAAAAAACTTTCTCACACCCTACCATAAAAGTCAGTTTTGCTTCATTTGCAGCGATAGTTGCACCAGACATGGGGGCATCAATGACTGTAATGTTTTTGGGCGCCTTTCTTTTTAAATCTAGCAAAAACTTTGGCGATAGTGTTGAAGCAATAATTAGAACTTTACGAGATTGCTGCTCAAATAACCCATTGTGTCCTTGACACAACTCTACAGTATCTGATGCGTCTCTAACTACGCTGATTATAATATTCCTATCATCAAGAAACTTCTTCTTAGAAGTTACAAAGTCCTTTCCTAGGTCTAATAAAGATGTCTTTCTTTCAATATCATATCCCTTTGCGTCAATATTTTTTGACAATATTGAATGCAGCATAGGTAAGCCCATATTTCCACAGCCAGCCAATCCTATTTTTTCCTTTAAAATATCCTTATTGAAGCTTTTTGAGATCATATTGTTATCGTATCAAAAAAAAGCCATAATAAAAGCTAAGATGATCTGAAATGATAAATCGTTAACCAGAGAATAGTCAGAAATGCTTTTATTTGAAGATATAGTACGTGCAGAGAAAATAGTTTCTAAGCATATAGTGACTACCCCAGTGGTCCATTCTAAGACACTTTCAGAGGATATTGGGGAACAAATATATTTGAAATTAGAAAATCAACAAATAACGGGAAGCTTTAAAATTAGGGGTGCAATTAATGCAATATCAAACCTAAACCCATTACAAAAAAAGGCAGGAGTTGTAGCGTTGTCTACCGGAAACCATGGCCGGGGCCTAGCTTTTGCCGCTAATTTGATGAAGATAAGATGTATAATATGCATGTCCGAACTTGTTCCTAATAATAAGATTGAGGGAATAAAAGCGCTGGGTGCTGAAGTAAGATTGATAGGAGCAAATCAAGAGGAAGCACAACTAGAAGCTGATAGACTTTCAATTGACGAGGGGATGACCTACATCTCTCCATTTGATAATATTGATGTTATAGCGGGTCAAGGTACATTGGGGCTAGAGATTCATCGACAAATTCCGGAACTTAGTTTTGCTTTTGTCCCCTTATCTGGGGGTGGACTTATCTGTGGAGTAGCTAAGGCCTTAAAAGGCTTGAACCGAAATTTAAAAGTAATTGGGGTTTCGATGGATAGGGGCGCTGCAATGTATGAGTCTCAAAAAGCAGGAAAACCAATTTTTGTAAAAGAGGAGGAAAGTCTTGCTGATGCTCTAACTGGGGGTATTGGTATTGATAATAAATACACTTTTCAACTTACAAAACAATTAGTTGATGACATAGTTCTGGTAAGCGAAAAAGAAATTGCAGATGGAATTCAATATGCCTATTGGCGTGAGTCACAAATAGTTGAAGGGGCTGGAGCGGTAGCTATTGCATCACTTTTGAATAAAAAGTTTAAACCAAATGGACCGTCCGTAGCTCTAATTTGTGGAAGAAATATAAATATGGAAAAACATTTCTCTTTGATATCTGCAAAGTCTTAATGCGCATTCTGATAAGTGCTTTTCAAATCAACCTATCTTTCAATGCTACTCTATCAACTTTCTTTGCTGGGGTTAATGGTAAATTTTCTAAAACTATGAATTCTGAGGGGACCTTAAAGGGTAGCATTGTATCCTCACAATATTTCTTAATTACAGAGATATCTATATTAGTCTTAAGGGTAATGAATGCAACAGGTGTCTCACCGCTTCGGTCATCCTGTTTTCCAACAACATAAACGGAAGAAATATTTGATTGAGACATTAATTGTTCTTCTATTTCTCGAGGAAATACATTAAAGCCTTTCACAAATATCACATCTTTTTTTCTATCTGTTATAGATAGAAATCCTTTGCTATCTAGCACCCCAATATCGCCAGTGTAAATAAATCCATCTCTTATAGTCTTTTCGGTTTCCTTACTATTTCCTTCATATTTTAACATCATATGTGGGCCATTAACTCGAATTTCACCTATCTCATCAGAATTCAACACTTGCCTTCCCGTTTCGATATCGACAATTTCAATTACCGTATCAGGAACTGCCTTGCCTGCTGACCCAGCTTGGCACCATTTTCAACCGTATTTACTGATATAGGAGCAATTTCGGTCATTCCATATCCCTCATAAATTGGTATTCCAGTTTTTTCTTTCCACATGTTATGAACGGCCACAGGAAATGGTGCTCCCCCTCCAGGGCAAACTCTTAAATAAGGTATTTGGTTTTTTTCAAATTTCTCAACAGAGAGTAAAGCTTGATATATAGCTGGTGGACCCCCACCAAAAACCGTAATCTCTTCACTGTTAAGTTTTTCAACTATAAGTTTTGGATCAAATGCGTCTGGTATAAAAACGGAGCCAGACTTTAAGAGTGGGTTTGTCACGCCAGTTAAAAACCCATAAATGTGCGTGAATGGCGCCACAACCAACCACCTTTCATTGAGAGTAGTTGGCCATCCCCATTCCATTCGATCAACCATGGAAATTATACATTTATGCGAATGATTAATCTGCTTAGGAATACCCGTAGTACCACCAGAAAACAAAATGGCGCCTACTTCCGTACTTTCACATCTAAAATCAGTTTCATCTATACTAGATTCTTCTAATTCTAAATAGTCTTCTATCTTCACGATAATACTTTGACTTTTTAGAAGTACTTTATCGGAGATGACCAACGATGGCTTTAAATTATCTATCAGTTTACCTAAGGCAAAATCCGGTAATAAGTAATTAAGTAATGCAGGCCTATTTCCGGAAATAAGAGTAGCAAAGTAAGAGATTAAAAATAAAATAGAGTTTGGAAGAAATATTCCAATTTGTTCTTTATTTATATTTTTATTTGATATCTCATTTGCAAGTTTAATACAAGCATTGATAAATTGCTGATAAGTAAATTCGTGATTAGCAGACTTACAATATGTTTTGGAAGGATTCCTATCTGCTGCTCGAAATAATAAATCAAGAACAGTAGTATTTACAGAAGTATTTTCCATTAAGTAATTAAAAATCAAAAGCAACAATAATTTCAATAACTTTATTTTAAAACTTCTTATGTATATTTTTGTTTACCAGACTTTCCACCGGTATGTTACTATTTTATTTGTGTATTTTAAGAAACAATAACTGAAATGGAGAAAAAAATGTTGAGTCACCTTGGGTTGCTTTCAGAGTATGCTGCCAAAAAGTTTGGTGACAAGGAAGCACTTATTTTCGAAGAACAAAGCTTTTCTTTTCTAAAGTTACACGATATGGTCGAAAAATTTGGAGCTGGCTTAATTTCGTTAGGAGTTAAGGAGAAAGACGTGGTAACTCTTTACGGATCGAATAGTTGGGAATGGATAGTAAGCTATTTTGCGATCGCTAGGGTCGGAGCTATTATAAATCCTGTAAACACCATGTTGACGCCTTCTGAAATAATTTATGTTGCAAACGACTGCGGTGCAGAAACAATTATTTGCTCAGAAGACAAAATTCAAGCTCTTGAAGACATTAGAAAGCACACCCAAATTAGAAACATTATTTCCTTTGGCCAAAAAAGTGATGGAATTCAATCATTTAGTTCGATAATAGCCAAGAATTTGTCGATTGACAAACAACCGAAGGTATCTGCTAAAGACTTATCTACAATAGCATACACCTCTGGAACGACAGGACATCCAAAAGGTGCGATGCAATCACATGAGGCTGTAATACTAAACGGAAGCATGACAAGCCAACTTCATATGAGAGGACCAGATGATATTATTGTTAGTGCCCTTCCCTGCCCACATGTCTATGCAAATGTTTTAATGACTGGAATGATGATGTTTGGAACTAAACTAATTCTACATAAAATTTTTGAGGTAGATACAATTTTTGAATCTATAAGAGTCAACAACGCAACCATTTTTGACGGTGTCCCTACGATGTACATGTTTATGTTAAATAGCCAAAATTTAAAAAATGCTGACCTATCTAGCTTAAAGCGATGCTATGTTGGTGGTCAGACAATGCCGGTTGCTACGATGACGGAAGTAGAAAAAGAGTTTAAAGTTCCTTTGATAGAACTTTGGGGAATGACTGAAATAGCGGGACTGGGAGCAACATTTCCACTTTTTGGTCCTAACAAACATGGATCAATTGGATGCGCGATCCCCTACTGTGATTTGAAAATTGTAGATATCGATGATTGTTCAAAAGAAATGAATATGGGTGAAGTGGGTGAACTTATGGTTAAAGGCCCAATAACTATGATGGGATATTTTGGTGATGATGAAAAAACCCAAGAAACGTTAGAACCAGATGGGTGGTTGCACTCAGGAGATTTGGCTAAGATGGATCAAGACGGTTGTGTATATATAGTTGATAGGAAAAAAGACATGATAATAACAGGTGGCTATAACGTTTATCCTGCGGAAATCGAGAGAGTTTTAGCTGCCAATCCGAAAGTAGCACTTGCCGCTGTTGGAAAACAAAGTGATGAGCTTAAGGGAGAAATTGCAAAAGCTTATGTTGTTTTAAAAGAGGGTAAAGAAGCTACTGAGGAAGAGATAATTGCCTTTTGTCGCGAAGAGCTAGCGGCTTACAAATGTCCTAGAAAAATCCAATTTGTAATGGATGTTCCAAAGACTAGCACAGGAAAAATCATGAGAAGGGAACTTAGCACGTTAGATAGTCTCGGTTGATTTAAATTTAATTGTTTGAAGTGGAACCCAGAGGCTCAAACTCAAACCTAATGATTACAAATCAGTTACTCTACCAGCCATGATGAGCTTTTCTTCGCTACTTGTTTCAAATCTTAACATAAATTTACACATCAATTTAACCGTTTTGATCTACCCCTATGCCAGACCACCAAAGGTATGCACGCAGCACGTTCTTGAAGTGTACAGCAGATGGGGTATTGACAACAACTTTTTAAAGTTCAAAAATGAGACTACATTTTTGACCTTATAACTGTTATGGAGCTTTATGGCTAAAGAACTTGTTTGCTCAGAAGATACACTCCAGAAAGATCTCTCTGGAAAAATTTATGTTGTAACAGGAACAACCTCAGGAATAGGCTTAGCAGTAGTGAAACAACTAGCAAAGCAATCAGCTACCGTAATATGTGCTTCAAGAAATATAGAGCTTGCAAAAAAAATTGGTGCCGAGATAATTGAAGAAACTTCAAATAAAAATATCCATAATTTGCTACTTGAATTGGATTCACTTGATTCCGTGAGAGATTTCATCAAAGTTTTTAATAAAAAATTTTTGCGCCTTAATGGACTCGTAAATAATGCAGCGGTAATGAACACTCCTCAAAGAAGAACTAAAGATGGATTTGAGTTACAATTTGGAGTTAATTTTTTAGGCCATTTCTTATTAACTGAATTACTACTACCAAAGTTAAAAAAAGCTAAGGGATCAAGGATTGTGCATACATCTAGTGTTCTTCATGAGAAGGGCTCAATAGATTTGGGTGATCTAAATTTTGAAAAGAAAAAATATTCTGGTTGGGATGCCTATAATCAATCAAAATTAGCACAGGTCCTTTACTCAAGATATCAAGCAAAGTTATTGAAAAGTTCAAAGATAACCTCTGTGAGCATTCATCCTGGATGGGTTCAAACTCCTTTGATAAAACACACATTACCAGTATTTTTTCAAAATGTTTTACTTAAACCCTTTTTGTCGATGGCTGGCATGACTAACACAACAATTGGGTCACAAACAACCTTACATTGCCTAGTTGACGATAGTGTAGACGATAAAAGTGGCTGTTTTTATAGTCAGGTTGGAGTTTATAAAGATAAAGAAAGCAGAAAGGGTGGATGGCCTATGAAAAGTCCAAACAGCCAAGTTTATGATGATGTATTGTGCGAAAAACTCTTCAAAGTGGCAAATTCGATGGTAGGAATAAAGTAACTATCTATAAATAGCCAGTTTTGACTTTCAGCTTTCTGTAGATCAGCTAAAACACTGAAACATTTATTTAATATATTCCTGAATGTTTGGCAGATTTACTCCCTTGAATACAAAACTTTTTTTGAGGATAAATCTGTCCGAGCGATTTATTGATTTTAAAAAACGATACTATCTAGTATTAGCCTCACAAATTTTGCTGCCTTATCTTCTTCAATCCACCTGTTAACGATTACTAAATCATTTTTGGGGTCTATATACAAAATTTGTGTACCCACTCCCATCGCTGCAAATGCAGTAGTCGGTGCGCCAGGAAACATCCCAGTTTTTTTATCATTTAGCCACCACAGATAACCGTAATTTAACGCTAAATCACATGGTTTGGTACTCATTTTGACCCATTTTTTAGGAATAACTACCTTACCTTCCCAAACTCCCTTGTTTATCATTAATTGGCCTATGCGCGCAAGATCAAGAGTGCTTATCCACAAACCACCACCCCAATGAGCTCCTCCAGAAACAGATTGTAATCGCGTGCCATTAACCTCATCCCATGAATTCTTATATCCATGCCATTCCCAGGTATTACTTGCGCCTATCGGAACCATTATGTGCTCTCGTAAGACATCAGGAAGTGAACGTTCAAACGCCAACATAAGGGCATATGAGAGAACATTAACTCGCACATCATTATATTCCCAAAAAGTTCCTGGTGGGTTTAGCTTTCTTTTCTTTCCTTTTTCTAATCTGTTTTTCTGGGGATCATCTAAATTACGATTATGATCAATCCAATCAGGCTTTCCCCAGAGTTCTCCTTCCCACTCACTCGTGAGTTGTAACATTTGAGACCATGTGATTTTTTTATTGTGTGTTGTTTCAAAAATTTTAGTTTGAATTGTATCTATAATAGGAGCATGGAAATCGCTTATAATATTTTCTTTAAAAGCAATTCCAGCGCATAGGGAAAGAAAACTCTTGCTCATACTAAATGCCATATCAACATATTCAACATCTCCCCAAACTTGAACAATTTCATTTCCTCGTAATATTGCTCCAGAGTTACCTTTTCTTTTTTTTACCGGCCCTATAGTTTTGCTTATTGGCCATGGTTCATGAAAATGACCCTCCCTAAGAGCTCTTTCGATATCACGATCCATTTTTGACTCGTTTTTTTTTGAAAATTCTATTGCTTCAAAAAGCTTTGCTTCATCAAAGCCTAGACTTGTTGCACTATTTTTCTGTTTCATTTTTCTCCACTCGACTGAGCATCTCATTCTCAAATGAGTAAATTTAATTAATTGTTTCCAACAAACCTAATGACTTTCCTAGAATAATAAGCCTAAGAATCTAAATAAAAAAGCTTATTAACTGAAAAGTAAAAAGTTTTTAAATAAAAAATACCGCTCTTTTATATCTCATTGATAGGCCAAAAGGGTAGTAAATGCATCGTGTCCTTGGAGTGTTACAGCAGATGGGGTGCTCTTGTTTTTGACCTTAATTATTCGTAGGGCTTACTCTATTTTTGTTATGAATATTCACCAGCAATTGTCGACGTTAGGTAAGTTCAAGCACAACTTTCCCGTTAGAACTATTCAACTTATGCTCTGGAATAATCATTGGATCCCCTGATGATTTACCTGCAACTCCCATCCCATTTGAGTCAAACTCACTCGAGTGGTACCTGCCACGTTTGGTGCAAGCGAATGGCACTTTGGGGTCGCCTGTTAGACCGATGGCTTTCCCCTTATGAGGGCAGGTCAATTCAACAATCAGGTAGTCTTTATCTCTCCGCATTACCGCAACAAATTGCGTCTGTCCAGTTCCTGCATAGTCTGCACTATCATTCGGACGGGCAATTACACTAACATCTCCAGGATTAAGTTGTGAAATATCAATGCTCGCAGGACCATTTTCAAGTCTCAGAACTTGTTTAAGCCCCATTGGAATATCAGTTGGGATATTAGCCCAAGCACTTAAATCTGCAGTTGTTGCTGCGTTAAGCATAGCTGGACATAAGAATGTGGCAGTGCTAGCAAGAGTGACAATTACATGTCGACGAGAAATTTTTTTCATATTCAGGTTATCCTTTCTTTGTTATCCATATGTTTCTAAAAGTGTTGTCACGGTCTATAAAACTATGTTTAATAGTACCTAATACATGGAGACCAAGAACCACAAGTAAGACCCATTTTAATGCAAAGTGCGCTTCCATGAACAAGTCCCCTAAGTCAGATCTGGCAAAGGCAACATTAATGGGAAACAATAGCTCAGCGTTTCTGAGGCCAGAAGCCGTAACGTAGCCAGTAACGACATAAGCAATAAGAAGTGCATATAGGGTGATTTTAACTAAGGCTGCAAGTATCCTTTCCCACCATACATGATCAGAATTAGGCGGACCAACCCCGAACGCTATCCTTACTACGATCCAGATAAAAACAAGAACTAAAAGGAGCTGTCCCCCCCACTGGTGAAAGATCAATGCATTTGAACCAACAATTTTATAACTATATAACAGTCCAGAAGTGGCCAAAGCTAACATTAGAGTGGCAGTTGTCCAATGTAACATTATTATCCCAAAAGAATATCTCATTTCACCCGCTTTATTTAAATAGTACTCTGAAATCCCAATAAACCTTCTATTTTGGCTACCGTCTTTCAAGCTTCTAAAATATAAAAATCATGTTTAACTTCAATTACCCAGTTCTTCAATCTCGCTCCAAGCTTTTTAAAGAGTAGGTGTTTAACAATTTAACCACAGAGCAGATCTTTATTGGTAAATAGTATGGATCCGTAACTTGGCAAGAGACTGGCAGCCATTTTCGGGTGATCATTTGGAATGGTCTCCCACGTAAGAAGCACGTGGGGTGTGCAGGTAGGATGTTCTTTAAATGTGCAACTTATAGGCGTTTAATAAATACAAATAGAGAAGCTATAGAGAGATACTTTAAAACGTTCTTAATAAGGCTATATCGTTCTTTCAGTCACTAATCTTTCTCAAATCGTTGTGATCTTATAAATTCATCTATCGCATTAGCGCAATCTTTTGGATGAGTAGAAATCAAAAAATGTCCTGCACCCTTTATCTCCTGCTTAATATGCTTTTTAAATAATAAACACAGCTCATTATTTATGTCTTTTATAAGAAAGTTTGCATTCTGCCCAACAACCAGCTTCACAGCCATTTCATTTAAAGACCTTTTAAAAAGAGATCTCTCAAATTTAGGTGGATCAGACCTTATTATTGGCAGCCAATCAAGTAAATTGACATGAGCATGAGCTCTACAGAAATCTTGAACCTTTTCTGGAAAAGAAGAAAAAGTACCATCTCCTCCATAAAAATCTATTATAATTTTTGCTGAATCACTCTTATCTTCGATAACTGCCTTTTCAAAGTTTGTTGCCATTTTCAAAGTTTTATTTAAAGTTTCTCTATATTTAAAGTTATCAAGAACCCAAGGAGGATTGCCTTCAAATGTAATGATGCTTTTTATTGGAAATTCTCCTGAAAAAACTGCTGCAAAACCAACTAGCCCTCCCATAGAGTGACCTACAATATGAAAATCTGAATTTAATTTTTTTGATATCGTTCTTATTATTTCAAGTTGATGGTCAATTCTATAGTCGCTAACCGATCTAGTCTCTTCAGTATCACCATATCCTCTCAAACTGGTAAAAACTTTCTTGCAAGGAATTTTCAAGGCTTTTGTAATTCCCTTCCAAGCAGATGTATTTGCGTATGATCCGGGTAAAAAAAGTAAGGTTTCGCTAGCATCTGCGTCTTCATAGTGAAACTCAACTTTTAAGCCATTTGAATCGATCAGGTATTCAGACATTATCTCGATGTATCTCAACAAAATATATTTGACAGTCTTTTAGTTCATAAAAAGAACTTTTTTATTTGTCAAGATTCACATTCATGTCTACCCCAATGCGAGACCACTAGGAGAGTGCACGTAGTATGTTCTTGGAGTGTGCAGCAGATGGGGTGTTTGAGAGCAATTTTAAGAGTCATACAGAGCCGGTTCTTCTAACTGACAAAGAACTACAGAATAGATAGAGGAGAGGACTCAGTGAGTCGTAAATCAAGTCTGATGATAGGTTTAGTGCTAGTGATTATGGTCAGGCCAAAAGCCCGACCATAAATTAATTGGTATATTATACTCTCGACCTTCTATGTTGGCCAAAATGTATTTAGATTAGTCAAGTTCGACTGCGAGTGGACCAGTCATGCCACTTGTTACTGTCATACCTGCAGCCGAACCAGCTGCGGCTCTTACTTTGTCTACGTTTTCTTCTAGCAATTCTTTGCTACTCCAAAGTGTCATAGTTCTAAGTGTATTTTCCCCCGTGACCGTACATCGTGTATTGACTGCACCATACTTTTGCATCTCAGGCCAAAATCCTTTGATGCCTTCAACTGCATTATCAATATTTCCGTCAAACTCCCAATCAGTAAAAGATACGAACATTTAGTTCTCCATTTGTAAAAACAACTATTCCAATTCAATCACCTATATTTGTCAATGATTACCATACGTAAACGAGTTCTACTGGGAATATATTTGATGCGTTATTGACATTAAAAATTAGCTTTTTTCTTGGTTATTCTCGCAGGAGCTTTTTACTAACTTGTGCGGTAATTAAACATTTTTGGTCTATTACCATTGCCAGACCACTAGGGGTACGCACGTAGTATGTTCTTGGGGTGTGCTGCAGATAAGATTTCAACCTACCGGAAAAGTTTCGAAGATACAGTATTACTAATTTATATGCTCTATCTGAAAATTTTTTCAAAAATTGACCACAAGATTTAAATTTGTTTAAAATAAGCCATAAATGAAACTTAATAAGGGAGGAACATTAAATGTTGCAGGTCTCAAAATGGGAAATGAAAAGTGGCGCTAGTAGAGATGACTTTGGTGTTGCAGCATTGAATTTTTGTAAAAATGCTAAATCTAATTCAGGGGTTAGCGATGCAAAGTTTTATTGGCAAAATCCTAATGTAGTGGCAATTATAGTTGAACACGATGGCTCATGGGGACCGAACGTAGAACCCTCAGGGCAAACAATGAAGGCATTTTTCGACTTAGCTGACTTGTCTATGTGCACAATGGATGAACCTTGGATTGAAGCTGGTCTAGGTCATAAGAGAACCCAAAAAATTTCAAGCTAAAATTGGTGGTAGGGTCTTTTTATTTGTGAAATATACAAAATGTCGCATTTGATAATCTGAAAACTAATGCTATGTTATCAGTATGTGTGTAATGACAAGTTTAATGTTTCTCGGCATGTTGGGATATCTTGGCTTCAAAGGAGCTAAGTGGATTGTAAAGACTGTTTACCAAAACAGAACATCAATCTCTAACAATATCTACCAAGCCTACAATCTACCTGAGACGTTGTACCAGCGCGTAAGAGTAGATGGAAGAAGAGACTACAGATAAAAATAGAGGTAGCTTATCTTTCTCTAGTATGTGACGTGACAAAACTCGATATTGAGCCAAGCTGGATGCTGGAGCAGGCATTAATAGTTTTTGCAAACAAAGGTATCGTTGTTGTTGATGATGTTACACCAAAAACATAATTTCTTTATACTTCTCTTTATCTCCTAAATTAGAGCGTATAAGAAACATATTTATATAACTATATTTTAAAAGTTATCTATCCATAACATCAAAACAATATTAAAGAATAATAGGAAGCCAAATATATAAGAGTAAACCCAATACTTCCTAAATATTAAATCTCCATATTTCATGAGATAAAAAATAATATCTGCTATCTTCAATCGACTTTTTCCTAAATAGCTTTGTTTGAGACAGTATATTTTCTGTTCCACCAAAAAATTATCGGAGTGATAACTATTGTTGGCAGTATCCATAATATAAAAACTGGTTCAATATATATATTTGTTACTAATACAGCCGTGATTACTGCTATCGTACCCGCTAACATGTTCGTTAGATGTCTAGCAATTCTTTGCTTACCGATAGCTGATTTATTTCTGTAACCTCTAAAGTCAGTATACCCCAGACTAATTGCTATAAACCCGAAAATAATAAGCGTGATGTACTGCGAATTATTGTTTATGAAATAGAATATCGCTAAGCACCACATTACCATCCCTGATAAAATCATTAAACCGACGGCAACCCAATCAAATATATTTGCTATTCCTGTTCTGTTACTTGCAAATCTCATTCCTGCATAAGCTAAGTAGAATGAAAATATAGCAATAAGAAATAAAAGAACATTACCACTAACAATAGACATGGGTATGGCTGTTAAAAAAATTATAGTCATTCCCCAGAAGTATGTTCTGCCTGCTATAATGTGAACTTTTTTACCCTTTGAAGACACTACTGCCGAAACTGCAGCCATTAAAGCCAACGTCCCTGCCAGAATATGTATAATTAACAAATAGTGCATAATTCAATTATATGATTTTTCTAAAAACCAACAGTCACTCAATAATGCTTATAATCTGTCAGAGAGTGAACAGGTTGCGGAGTTAGCTGAATTTTTCTCATCGCGGTAATCCTTCATTAACTCTCTTCTTTTTAATTTGACTTCCATCAAGATTTAACTTTTTGACTACCGGATGCTTTTCATCAACAACTCTCCAGTAAGGAAAATTAACATTACCTTTATGCTGTTCAATTGCCATTCTAAGGAATATTCCAGTTGTAACTGGACAAGTCTTGTCAGCACCTGCCTTTACTGCCAGCCCTTGCCTAAGTTCTTTTATACTTAAGAAAGAACCTTTTGGTATTGCATAAATAAACTCTGAAATTTTCTCAGGCGATGAGATAAGCATTTTCTCGCCAGCAGAGATATCGGAAAACCCTTTATCTAAAATTTTTACAATATTTCTATTCAATATTTATCTAAATTTTTGTGTTTCTAATTTTAATAAACTTTTCATTAATTTATTACTTCCTTCTTGAAAAACGCCTTTATAGTTTTCAAGTCTTTCTTTTCAACTGCCTGATTATCTGGAGACAAAAAATCGAGAG
>CACHMT010000014.1 GCA_902581005.1 uncultured Alphaproteobacteria bacterium | reverse complement strand
TGGGTTTCGCTTTACAAATGAAGAGTGAAAAAGACCTAAAAATCCTCGAGGAAAATATTGATGGATGTACCAAGGTACATGAAATACCTGGAATTGAGGGATCATTGTGTGGAGGTAAAAGAGTGTCATTTATTGATCCAGTATGCGGTTTTTTAGTTGAAGCTGTATCGGGTAGAAGTGTAGAGGTCTTAACGTCAGCAAGAGACAGATTAGAGTACAACTATGGAAATAAAAATTTCTATAAACGAGACGCAAACAAATTACAGGATACCTCTGGAAATAGAGAAGCTGACGGCAGTAATACTGTTTATCCTGGTCCACCGGATGTCATAAAAATAGGCCATGTAGTTTTAGCGGCGCCGGTTGGAGATCACCATAAATTGATGAAATTTATGATTGAAACTTTTGGTTTCCTTCCAACTGATAGCGTAATCTTTGAGGCACCAAAATCTGCAGAAGGTCACGCAATCAATCCTGAAATGTTTAATAAGCTCAAAGAAGCTGGCCCTTCACCTTTATATGAAGGTACATTTGCGGAGGGTTCCCCAACTTACGCTTGTTTTTTTAGGTGCGATAGAGGAGAAACGGCTACGGACCATCATACTTTTTTTATCCTTTCAAATATGGATCCAAGAATGGCTCCTAAAGGGAAAGGTATTCAAACGCAGTTAAGCCATGCATCCTTCGAAGTATCTAATTTAGATGATGTTTGGCGAGGGCATATGCAGCTTAAAAATAAAGCTGAATTTGAAGAAAAAAGATATGAGATAGCCTGGGGGGTTGGTAGACATGTTTTGGGATCTCATATTTATGATTACTGGCATGATCCTTATGGTCATGTCCATGAACATATGTCTGACGGTGACAGGATAACGAGGTCCTTTGGACAGAGAATACACTCAATAAGTGGATTGGGGCCAAATGGACACAATCAATGGGGCCCTACGGTAAAAGAATCCGGTATTAGAAACCTTGATGGACCTGCTGCAGCTACATTTTATGAAAAATTTGATGAGGAAACGCAGCAATCACTGGTAAATAGAGACCTATCAAATGTTAAGGAGCTGGTAGAGAATATAAGAGCTACTGAATGAATATTAGTTAACAACTAAATCAAAAACAGACTTGTAGTCGGCAATCAGTTTGTTTTCCTGGCCACTCTTATATGTACCCAACATTGTATAGCCAGGAGCCATTAGAACGTAATCTGCCTTATTAAATAGCTTCCTATGCATTTTCCTATCTTCATTTCTTTGCGCCGACACTAATACTTCATCCGATGTTTTTTCACCCTTGGAGCCTTCGCTAAGTGTGATAATTTGGGGTCTTATTTCTTTTTGCAGCTTATTAACTAATTTATCAATTTTTTGCGAAGAATTGTTACATAACACTCTAAACTTATACGGCATGTATTCTCTAAGTGAACGTGGAAAGCCTTTTTTTGATATATAATTATACATCGGGTATCCCTTTTGATTAGTTTTCTTAGGCTTAAAACCATTTGGTATAGTTATGGTCTCAGGAACAAAAGCCGGGAATAAATTTAAAGGTTTTCCCCTTCCACCATTAAAAAAGTACACTATCTTTCTTAATAAATTGATATGTGGTTTCACATTAAATAACAAACCACCCATAAAGAGGGATTGTTTAATAATGAACTTGGAGTCAGGGTAACACTCTTGCTGATATTTATTTAACAAAGAGGGCTCTGATATACCTTTCTCTACAAGGTCAATTTTATTTATTAAATTAAAGGTATTTCTTATACCCAAATTCAATCCTTGTCCTAAAAAAGGCGAAGTCTGATGGGCTGCATCACCGATGTTGAATATATTATTTGATCGCCATTTTTGAGAAATCATTGAATTAAATTTGTATACTGTGGACCTTTCAATCTTAATTTTTTCCGGTGAAAGATAATGTGAAACCAACGATTTTATTGAGTCAGGAGCTTGTAATTTTGTAAAGTTCTCGTCATCTTTTAAAGCAAATTCAAATCTAAACCTATTTTTATATGAACCATGATTTTTACCACTTAGAAGCAAGAATGTGGTTGGTCTTTGCCCGTTTGGATCAATTATTTGATGGCCACCTGCATCGAAATCCATACCCTTTTTGAGAGCAGATCGCGGCGCCTCAATATCGACAATCAAAAAATAAATTGATTTGCCAAGAGATTGAAGATTTGCTCCAATCTGTTTCCTAACAAAACTCCCTCCACCGTCTGCTCCTATCAGGTACTTTGAGGATATCGTTTCCATTTCTTCAGAACCAAGGTTTTGAATGCGCAAGTAGTTTTTATCAGTTTCCCACATCACCAACGCTTCAAAATTATAAAAAGTTGTAATATTTTTACTTTGCTTTATTTTTTTTCTCAGCAGATCTTCTAAATTAGGTTGATTAAACCAATTTAGAAATCCATATTTATCAAAATCCAGCAACCTTCCATTTATCTCAGGAGGTTGCATTACTCCAAATGGTTTTGACATTTTATTTTTGTCTAGCATATAGCCCACTTCGATAGCAGACGTGAATTTAAAATCTTTCCAGAGTTTTCCAAGAAGAATTTCTATAAGACTAAGTGAATACCCGTTCAAGCCAACTGCCCTGGGGTGCGGATATGGATGTTTATTTTTTTCAACAATAGCAACATTAAAATTTCTTTCAGCTAATAGTAACGATGCTATGCTACCTACTGGGCCACTACCTACTATAATGGCATCAAAACTCTTAGACATGTTTCTATCCCATATAAATTCATATTCTGAACTTAAATCGTATATTAGATTAACCAAAAAAACAAATTGGAATAGCGGAGGTTTTTGATTTCCTACCGCCAGTTTTATTTCTTTGGCATTATTTTTGGCATTAAAAAAATAAAGCCATTGATTTTATTGAGAAAAAATGGCTCCGGCGGTTGGGATCGAACCTACGACTATAGTTTTATACTTTACTATAAATTCTCGATACATGTCACTCAGGACAAAACCACTTGTTTTTGAAGGAAACTCTCATCTCCAAAAGTGGAACTCTGATCAATGGTAATTCGTTGGCTTTATTATCATTTGCGCTTCCTAAAACGTAATTAAAAATAAGTTTTTGAACATAGTCAACAATAGCAGGATCAGTATAGTAGTTAAATAACTCTTTGCTCTGATATAGAGCTACAATAATTTCTTCCTCACCTCTTATTTTTCCTCCACTATCATTTCTATCAATAATATAGGAATGAGAAACTAGCGTACTTTCTTCCTTTTGATTAATCCGAAATCCATCTGAAATTGCTTTATTATCATCTAAATACTCATAAAACTTTTTTCGACCAGCAAATACATCGCTCTGGTCATTATTGAAAAAGTTGATCATATCTAATTGGAATAGCTTATCATTGCAAAATTTTGCATTTATAGAGATAGAAGGATTTAGTTCCTCAAATTCTTTGTCACCTCTTTTAAGGTCTAGTGAATAAAAACCTAAAACATACTTTTTCGCCTTAATAGTATTCTCAGACACTTCAGAAAAATAAAACTTATCACTTGCTAATTGATCGTGAAGTGATGCTTTCGACATACCAAGGGGGTAATTTTCGTATAGGAAATCCCCATAAGCATTTGATGTAAATACAATTACACTAAGTAAACATAATAATAATTTTCTCATATCATTCACTCCTAAATTCACTCCTAAATTTACAGTTTTCAAAACCTTTGACTTTTAACCACCTAAATGAAGAATCTTCAAATACAGTTATAAAGTTTGCACACTCGGCATTGTCTAAATCTCTTTTTAATAAATTGAACACTATTGCCAGGTTTTTTGTTTGGACTGTGTATCTTCCTTTATTTTGAAAATAATCACTCAAATCTTGTTGAGCAGCAAAAGCCTCGCTTGCCTCTTCGTTTGGCTCAAATTTCTTTTTGTCAATCACAAATGAAAAAGCAAAAACCTCATCTTCTTTAACATCCTTATTCTTTGTGTTTATTCGTTTTGATCCGTTTAAGATAAAGGGAAAGAGCAAATAATCCTTCGGTGCCTCAAAGTTTGTAAATCCATCTCCTACCTCTTTGGTTAACTCAAATTCGTTATTAAAATACTGTTCAAAATTTGATGCTTTAGTTGTTTTAGGTTTTTTTTTGCTCTCTAATTTTTTTTCTTTTTGTTTTACCTCTAATTTATCATCTATTTTAAATTTTGGATCTGCCAGTGGAAACTCAATCTCTTCAAACGCTAAATCATTTAAAAGCATAAAGTTTCTAATATCTCCTTTTAAAACAGAAAGCTTTTGAATATCGCGCCCATTTTTGCCTTCAATGATCTCTAATAGCTTGATAGCATCTTCAATATCTTTTGATCCGATATTTTCTGCAATAAATTTCTTGATGATGCTAGCGTTTGTTTTTATCTCTGCCTTCAACGTTCTAATTTTCTTCTCTTTTTCTTCTTGTCTAAATGCAATCTGTTCTTGTCTAAAGTTAGCAAAATCATCGAAGCTCATTACATATTTTTTAAGCTCTTCATAGGCACTCACCGTTTCTTCATGCCATTTTATATTTGCCCTATTATTAAAATTCACAACCAATTTCGCTATTTTAACCACATCAAAATCATTTGGAGTTTTCATGAAAGTTTTAATATCTAATACCATTGATTGGCTTTCAACGGTATATACTTCTATCTTATTGTTCAAAGCCTCTTTAGCCCTTTGCCTCAGTTCCCTTTGTCTTGCCAACTCCTCTTTAAGTTTCTTCTTCGCTAACTCTTCTTCCGCCTTTTTCTTGGCAAGCGCTTCTTCAGCTTCCTTCTTCGCTAACTCTTCTTCCGCCTTTTTCTCTTTTGACGTATCTTTTACTTTGTTTCCTTCAGAAAGCTTGGCGCTCTGATTACCTTTTGTATTTGATGAATTATTTTCCGCTTTATCTACTAACCCTATCTTTTCTAATGTAATAATTCGACAATCACGATCTCTTTGAGCGACCTTGAAATAATCATCGCTTAGTGAGTTTTCGTATTCAATTATGGCATATACCACTTGCCGATAATCATGATCGCTGTATCGAACTCTATCAAAGGCAGAAAATGGGCTAAATACCGGCCTGCCTATACGCTCTAGTAGTTTCGCTATTTCTTTAAGCTCTTTGAATGAATTAAACTTTTTACATTCTTGCCCTTTTCGTTTTACTGACACAAGAAGTTTCAACCAACTAAGTTCATTTGCACTTAAACAATCTGAAGACCGATTGGCAAATTGAAAAATTTTGTTTTTTCCTATTTTGATAGCTTTTTTTGTACCTGGTCCATATCGCCCATCAATTTTTGACTTATAGATATCGAGATCGCCTAATGTTGACTGCATATCGTATAATTTAATTTTACTATATTCACATTCCTTTGGTTTATTTTTAATTTTCGATGCAGCAAATTTAACCAGTTCTATTTTCCCAATTTTTTGTTCCACAGCTGCTTGACACCTTTTGGCGATCCTATTTATATCTTGGTATCCTGCTGATTTGAATCGGTTTATCACATATGGGTCTATATCATTGGATCTATCAATAGCTCTTCCGACAGTAGCTGTAAGCCACTTCATCTCAGTGATTTTTTTACACATAGCTCCCACGAGGGCAATATCAGCTTTATTAAGTTGATTGAGAAATGAATATATACTAATCGTATCTTTGTTAGCTCTTTCCTTGAGCCAAAATTTTATATTTGTTCCTGAGCGGTTATTGGTTTTGAAATTGAACTGCGTGTTCTTGGTTTCAAAAATGATATGCTCAAACTGCTTAACCCCACTAATCGAAGATTTTAATCTTACACAGTTGCTCTTTTGCTTTCTGTTATTTACGATCGTTGATCTGAAACAAATTTGGGTATTTAACGCAACAGAATTACTGTCTCTATCAGTCCAGGCTCTTGCAGCCACATTATCTAAACCCACCTTATTAGCTAGCGCTAATCCTGATGAAAGAGCGAGTATTACATATACAGATAACACTTTGACTAAATTGGATAGCAATTTTTTAAATTCCTAACTTTCTTCTAGCTCGACAACTCAATATGCAACTGTTGTCATTATTATACCATCTATTATTCATGTTCAAACAAAACCTAATTTGAAAAGTATAATTAGATATTATTCAGACTAAATGGTAGCTTTTAACTAAGCGTTTTAAAAAAAAATTTAGTAAGTTTTTATTAAAATTCTCAGTTTAAAAAGCAAAATCACTGTAGCGGAGGTTTTCAAAATACCTACCGCCAGTTTTTTTTATTTGTCAGCAAAATATTTTTTTAAAAAAAAAGTTTGTCAGCAAAATTGTCAGCAGAAAAATTAAGCTATTGATTTTATTGAGAAAAATTGGCTCCGGCGGTTGGGATCGAACCAACGACCAATTGATTAACAGTCAACTGCTCTACCGCTGAGCTACGCCGGAACACATAACAAGAATTGCACTAAATTTTACTTTAATTCAAGCAAAATTATTTTAATTTCGATTTGATTGAGAAAACTTCGCAGTTTGGGAAAATTTATCTGTAGATACTTTGTCCCTTTCATACAAATCAATAAGGTGTGCAAGAACGTTCCTTATTGCTGCTGCTTTTAGCATGGGATTTAAACCAACATACACATCGTCCACTATTTCGGCTGGTGTTCTTGAAATTTTTGAAACAGAATTCAAAATTTGCCTTTCCCTATCCCGCCTATGTTTAATTTGCGCTAACACCATTTTTCTAGGTTCCTTTAAAGGTTTACCGTGCCCTGGGTAATAAATCACCTCTTCTCTAATTGATAATTTTTCTAATGAATTCATAAAAGAGCCTATATCTCCATCTGGCGGCGAAATCAAAGTAGTAGCCCAACCCATAACATGGTCACCACTAAATAAGATTTTCCTTTCTTTCAATGAGAAACAGATGTGATTACTCAAATGACCAGGGGTATGAACAACTTCGATGCTGTAATTATTCAATTTAAGCATCTGTTTTTCCGCAACTTTTTCATCTAGTACAAGATCTTTATCAATGCCCTCTTCACCCCCTAAATCTAATGAAGAAGATAGCTTTTTCATAAAGCTGGTACGGGCTTCATCGGCAGATCCAAAACCAATAATTCTGGCTCCAGTCTCAATTTTTAACTTCCTAGATAATGGCGAATGGTCTATATGCGAGTGCGTTAGAAGAATATCTGTTACTTTCCTCTTTCCAATATATTTCATAATAGAACTAAGGTGAGCTTCGCTATCAGGCCCTGGATCAATAACAATTAAGTTGTTAGTCCCTAAAATATAAGATCTTGTGCCTGTAAAAGTCATAGGACTAGCATTGTTTGCGGTTATAACTGCAAGATCTTTCTCAAGCTGCTCTGCCTCACCTATTTTAGGGTTATGATTAGTATCATAGCTTATGGCCATATTTTTAGATTATATTATAATTATTAAAAATATAAAAAAATTATGAAATATCTGAAACTGAAAAAATATCTACCCAGAAGCTTTTTCGGAAGAGCTCTTCTAATTATCATACTACCAATTATTTTTTTGGAAGCAATTATAGGCTTTGCTTTTATCCAGCGCTACTTTGAACAAGTTACTGCGCAATTAGCAAAAAGCACGGTTTTGCAAATTAATTATGTTCTGGATCGTTATGAAAATATTTTGAGTAACGAAAGAGAGCTTTTTCTTAATGATATGGAAACAAAGTTTGACCTAAAACTCACTATTGTTGAGCAAGAAAGCCAAAAGGACTTCGCTCAGAAATATGCATATGACTTTTCTGGGATAACACTTATCAAGATTCTCAAGAATGATGTGCCAAATATTAAACATATAGACCTAAAAACTAATGGTATTGTTAATGTATTTACCATTCTTCCAAACAATTCTTACCTAAAGTTTGAAATAGAGAGAGAAAGATTTACAGCTTCAAACCCCCATCAGTTATTGGTTCTAATGGTGCTGCTAACTATTATACTTGGATTTTTGTTACTAATGGTTCTTCGAAACCAAATAAAACCGATAAAGACCCTAGCATCTGTAGCGGAAGCCTTTGGAAAAGGGCAAACTCTTAGCTACAAACCGACTGGATCAATAGAAATAAGGAAAGCTGGTTCAGCGTTTATTGAAATGAGAAAACGTATTGAGAGGCAAATTGAACAACGGACACAAATGCTATCTGGGGTAAGCCATGATCTTCGTACACCCTTGACACGCCTTAAACTTGCTTTGGCGCTCAAAGAAGAAGATCCTGATGCAAAAGAAATGTTAAATGATATTCAAATAATGCAAAACATACTTGATGAGTTTTTAGAATTTTCTAAAAACCAGCAGACTGAAAAAGTCAAAACAGTTTCACTAATTGAACTTTATGAGTTTTTAAAGATCCAAAGTTTAAATTTACAAGAAAAATTACAATGGCACTTAAATTTAAAAAACCATGAGAGAAAAGTACATTTACGACAAAACAATTTATCAAGGGCGTTGAATAATTTGATAGAGAACGCAGATTGCTATGGATCTCAAATCAAAGTTTCTATTATAGAAAAACAAACTCGGTTGCTTATTCATGTAGAAGACAACGGGCCTGGTATACCCACAGACAAAATAGAAGAGGCTGTGAAGCCATTTGTTCGACTAGATAATTCAAGAAATCTCGATAAACCGCATGGAGTAGGACTTGGATTATCTATAGCATCAGACCTTATAAAAATTCATGGAGGGAACCTACATCTCAAAAAAAGTAAAATTCTCGGAGGCCTTAAAGCCAGCTTGACTTTACCACTATGATTTATTCACAATGCGTACCTTAACCTAAATTATGACCTGCAGTTTTAACTATTCCACCGTCGGACGCAATGGTTTCACCTACAACATAGGATCCAGCCTGCGAGCATAGGAATATAACCAACCCAGCAATATCTTCCGGCATGCCTACTCTTTTTCGAGGGTTTTTCCGTGCTGTCTCGCTGTAATCGTGATCTACTGCAGAACCTAGCATTTGACTAGGATATGGACCAGGAGCTATCGCGTTAACAAGTATGTTTTCTTTCACCAGCTTTGCTGCCATTACGCGCGTTAAATGATGAACCGCTGCTTTTGACGTACTATAGGAATAAGTTTCAAAGGCTGGAACATTAAGTCCATCAATTGACCCAATATTAATAACACGTGATGGGTCATCACCAGAAGCTCTCACTTTTAGGATTTCAGTAAGTTTTTGTGTCAAAAAGAAAAGAGATTTCACATTCAAATCCATAACTTTGTCCCACCCTACCTCAGAGAATTTATCATAGGGTTCACCCCAAGCAGCACCAGCATTATTAATCAAAAAATCAATAGCTTTTTCTCTTTCATGGATTATTTTGACAAAATAATCTATTCCTAGAGAGCTACTTAGATCACAAGCAATAGGAATGCAGACACCGTTATATTTATTTGATAGTTCCTCAGCCTTTTTAACAAGCGGCTCTTCTTTACGTGCAGTTATATATACTTTCACACCATTGGCAAGAAAGCCTGCTGAAATCATTTCTCCTATCCCTCTCGAACCACCAGTTACAACCGCTACTTTGCCAGAAACATTAAAAAGTTGACCTATTTCCATTCTTCACCACTCCAATCTGTAATCTAATGATCGTATTAAAAGAGGCTGCGAAAGTAAAATACTTAATACCAGCATTAAATTTGTTTAATCTACCTTAGTAGTTAAAAGGTCTAATAAATCATATATTGCAAGGGATATTTCGGACTCAAGTGGCAATGATAGTACGCCCATTACCCCATATCCCAAACTCAAAGGTATAACATAAAAGCGGATCATATAAATGAACCATGCCACATAAAGTGGACGCAACCGTTGAACTAAAAAAGCTGGTGTAATAGGCCTAAACCAATTCATTAGGGGGTCAGTAACCTTTACAAAGAATTTCATAAAAAAGAAAGATGAGTCCTCATTCAGAAATAGGGACATTCCAAACCTGCCTATTAATGTCCACATGATTATTCCAAGCAAATAATCTACGGCAAGTATCCAAATGGGGAACGCTGAAATCATCTTATTTAATAGTGGTGGCGCATAGAGACATGCGCCACCAAAAAGTTTATTAATTTAATGGTCAGCTGCCAGTACCGCTTTTCCTTTGGGTACTCTTATTGCATCAACCATATCTTGCGTTTCTTGATCTGGTTCTTCAGTCATTAACGAGACAACGATCATAAGTATCAGACTAACTGGCATACCAATCATACCAAACCGAAGTCCATCGATTCCGTACCATGGCGTCATACCACCGAACTGAACCATGTATAGATACCAGAACCCAACACCGAAGCCACCTATCATACCGGCAACAGCTCCTGCCTTATTTGCTCTCTTCCACCATACTCCTAAAACAAGAGGGAAGAAAAGACCAGAGTTAGCGAAGCAAAATGCCCATGCAACAGCACCTAAGATGGAAGTGAGTTTAAGTGAGGCAACAAAAGCTCCAGCAGCTCCGATAAATAGTAACAATACACGGGCAACTACAAGTCTTCTTGAGGTATCGGCTTTTGGATCAATAACTTTGTAGTATAGGTCATGAGATAACGCATTTGCTATAGCAAGCAACAGTCCATCGGCAGTTGACATCGCAGCTGCGAGACCGCCTGCAGCTACTAACCCAGAAATAACATAGGGTAGACCCGCCATTTCAGGCGTTGCAAGAACAACTATATCACCTCTCATGAAAAATTCATTGATCTGTAAAATACCGTCGCCGTTCCCGTCAACTAATTTCAAGAAGCCTACGTTACTCCATTGCTGGATCCATTCGAGATTAGAAACCTCTGATATAGACTTACCTATGATACTTGTAGCAACCGTTGGATCTAACAAAGATAACTTTGTGAATGTAGCCAATGCTGGAGCCGTAAGATATAGAAGGCAAATGAACAGCAATGACCAACCCACAGATTGTCTAGCAGCCTTCACAGAAGCAGTAGTGAAATAGCGCATAAGCACGTGAGGTAGTGAAGCAGTACCTGCCATCATGCATAGAACCAAAGTAAAAAACTTCCAATTTGCCATAGCTGTCGCACTAGCGTCATTAATTCCCACTTTTAACGCAGCTAACTTGCCTGCCTCTGCTTGCGCTTCAGCTGTTGGAAGCAATTCCTTTACTCCTAGCAAACCTTCTAGCTCCTGAACACGGGAAACAGCGTCAAATTGGGCTAGATGCGGAATTAAACCGTAACCTAGCTTGTTGGACATCCAGAAAACGGGAATAAGATACGCAATGATTAAAACGATATATTGCGCAACTTGTGTCCAGGTAACAGCTCTCATACCACCAAGCATGGAACAAAATAAAATCCCTGCAAGACCAATCCAGACTCCTACTTCAAATGGTATTTGGAGTGCACGAGCAGCGACTGTTCCTGTACCGTTAATTTGCGCCGTAACGTATGTAAAAGAAGCTACAACCAGGATTATAACAGCACAAACTCTCGGAAGATTACCACCATATCTTGTACCAATGAAATCAGGAACGGTATAACAGCCGAACTTTCTTAAATACGGTGCTATTAATGAGGCCACAAGAACGTAACCACCAGTCCAACCTACCAAGAAACCCATGTAAGGATACCCCTTGAGGTATATTCCACCAGCCATAGCTATGAAAGAAGCTCCTGACATCCAATCCGCTGCTGTTGCCATGCCATTATAAACGGCCGGAACTTCCCTTCCAGCAACATAATATTGGCTTGATTGCATTGTTCTAGACAATACTCCAATCAAAGCATAGATAAGTACAGTAAAAGCAACAAATAACCAACCAATTATAGTATTTGAAACACCAGCCACTTCTAGAATGGCCATTAAAATAACAAAACCCAAAAAGCCTAGCGTATAGATGCCGTAGACCTTATTAAGGCTTGTTATAAAATTATCACCTAATCTTAACATTTATACCTCCATTAATCATCCTCGCTGAAGCCAAATTCTTCATCGATTTTGTTTTGTCTGGAGGCAAACCAAAATGTAAGAATTACGAAAGCTAGCTGAGCGCCCTGACCTGCCATATAGTACGCACCAGGAAAGCTACCATTTAAGGAAGTTCCAAAAAGGTGAATAATAAAAGCAAAGAAAGCCCAGATAATTAGAGTAATCCATAATAGACTTTTGGTTTTTCCCCAATGTTCAATTTGTTTGGACATATCCCCTCCTAATAAATAAACATTTTAAACCAAGCAGCATTTGCGATTAAATAATACCAAATGTTGACGTTAAAAAGTTTTACACGCAACATATGCATTCTTTTTTGCCAACGAAATAAATACTGCCGTAACGTAACCCATTAAGTTAATTAAGACAAGATGTCAAACTAAATGACAAAAAATTTGTTTATATAATGATTTGATTTTATTTGTAATATTTTCAGAATAGGCTTTTAAAACAGAAAATGATTGTAAAAATTTTAGAATATCTCGGCCTTAGGCCTAAGAAACCATTAACAAAGCGAAGTGAATTGGTAGAATTCATACATCGCAATGCATCTTTTGTATCTCAAGTCACTTTGTTGACTTATATAAAGGCCAGAGCAGGAACACAGTACCCAAAATTATTCGAAAATACAGAGTACTTAGAGTCGATTGAAATTGCGAGAAGCCATCTATATACCTCCTGCGTTGCTGATTTGGTTTTTTACGTAATAAATGAGCATTGTTTGAACGACATAAAAAGGAAACATATACAATTTATTCTGTCAACTTTGATTGATGAAGTTTTTTCTTTTGCTAAGTATGATGAAAATATATTTAAAGAGTTCGATAAAATGAAAAAACAATGTGAAGAGCACCTAAAAGCCTTAGAAAGCGATGCGATAAATCACAAATTGTTTAAAATAAGTTCCGATACTTTTTTCAGATGGGCACCAATGGCAGAAGAGTTTAAAAAAGAAGACGAGGAAATAATGAGAAACTCCATTCACTTTAGATGGATTGAAGTTAGGAGAGAAATACGGGATCGAATTAGACCAAGCCTGATATTTAATTAGTTGTTTCGTGGTAGGGGGTAAAGGAATGGAAGCTATTCCCAAGATGTCATACTCAGAGATAAAATGTCATAAAGTGTTATATTTATTGGAGTGTGCTAGTGATAATGGGCATACTTTGTCATACGAAAAATGGCACGGGGTACAGTACAAAACCTGTAACCACTGTTTTAATTATCTGATCTTAATACGAATAGTTTATCTAGTGAACTAATATAGCTGTTATTTAAATTACAGATGTTATACTCTCCTAATTAGACTAACTTCAACTGACTTTTATAAATTTATAAAATTCTATGAGCGTAGAAAAAATTGATAGAAAGATTTCTGTGATATTTGCTACAGATGTAGTTGACTACAGCTTGCATATGGAAAAAGACGAGTCTGGAACGGTGACAAGTCTTAGGAAATATGAAAAGATTTTGAAAGAAGCTTTTAAGAAACATGGAGGACGACTTTTCAATACAGGAGGAGATTCTTTCATGGCTGAGTTCTCCAGTGCAGTAAAGGCTGTAGAATGTGCTATCGATTTCCAAAATATTGTAAAAGAGAAAAATATAAAACCCGCTCTTAGTTTTAGGATAGGAATTAATGCGGGGGATGTGATACTAGAGAAGAAAAATCTTCTGGGCGATGGCGTTAATGTAGCAGCGCGCCTTGAGCAATTGTCACAACCTAATGGGATAACCATTTCAAAAAGCATCTTCGATTACATTGAAGGTAAATTAGATTTAAAAATTCAAGATTTAGGCATTCAACAGATCAAGAAAAACAAGTTTCATGCTTTTGACATTTTACTAGATCCAGCACAAAAAAGAGATTTAAAGAAAAAGAAATATAATCTTAAAATAGCTAGTGTAGCCGCACTATTTCTTCTGCTCTTTGGTTTTGTTTATTACCAAACTACCAGCAACGGTGAAACTCCGGAGACGTTAATCACTAAATCTGATAGGCCATCTATTCTTGTGCTACCCTTTAAAAATCTTTCTGCTTCAGAAAATGAATTTGTTGCCTCCGGTATAACCGATACACTTATATCAACTCTCTCTAACTATGAACAACTTTTAGTGCAATCCCGAAACACTAGTGATTTTGTTTCAAAAAATAAATTTTCTGATAAAGAAATATTAGCAAACTATAAAACGCAGTATGTCATATCCGGTAGTGTTCAGGTAGCAGGTGAAAAAACACGTATAAATGTCCAGCTAAATGATCTTGTGAAAAACGACACTCTCTACTCAGAAAAATATGACTTTGAGTTACAAGATTTATTTAAAGTGCAAGACACGCTCAGTGAAGAAATTTTAAATAAGTTGTCAATTAAGCTTATAGTAGGTTCACTTGGTCAAGATTATAGAAAATACTTTAAGTCTGTAGAAAGCTGGCGTAAAAGCTTTAAGGCAAGGTCAGAGCTTATAAAAGGTACTCCTGAAAGCATTCAAAATCTTGGCAGGCTTGCCGATGAACTGATGCGCGAAGAGCCTGACAATCCAATGTCGCTAGTTTTAAAAGGATGGCATCTACTGTATACTGTAACAAACAAGCAAGAAGCCATTACGGGTTATGAACTGGCTTTAAAGTCTATAGAGTTAGGGCCAGATATTTCAGAAACACACGTATTAACCGCTTTTTTCGAATTTGGTCATGCAGAAAAGCTTTTTGATCTGAGAACAGATGCACTAGCTTTAGCAGAAAAAAGGGCTGTAATTGCAGGAGAGCTAAATAAAAGTAGTCCCCATGCCTTTGCATCTGTTGGCAATATTCTTTCAGGGGTTGGAAAATATAAAGAAGCACTTCCCAATTATAGAAAGGCAATTGCTATAGCCCCACATGCTGAGTCGTGGATCAAGACAGCGTTTTTAAATACGCTCGTGATACTTGAAAAATACGATGAAGCTATTCCTATAGCAATAGAATTGGCGAGTGCTGATCAATTCGCATCTAATTCGAGGGCAGCTGCTTTCTCAATGCTGGCTTTTATTAGCTTTAAACAAGGAAATAAAAAGAAAGCTAATCAATTTATTGAGAAATTACAAAATCTTGATTTGAAAAAGTTACAAATGTCGCCTTTGGAATTAGTGATGGGCAGCCTATACAACATAGAGGACGACAGCTTCAAAGAAGAATTTAAGAACACTCTTTATGGGTTAGGACTCATATAATTCAAGACTATCAAAACTGAATAATCTGAAAGCTTTAACGCTTTAAAAATCACGATGAAACAAGCTGATTAAGAAATATATTTTCTAGGCAGAAATTTCGAATTATGTGGTCGCAGGGCTGCAACCTGTACCCCGTCTGCCAAAAAAACACCCAAAAATGGCAGCGGACTTGGCAGCGGGGTCAAGTAAACGGTGTTAAGTTATTGATAAATATAGGGAAATAGTGGTAGGGGTTACAGGACTCGAAACTGCTCCCATAGTGTCATACCTGGTCATAAAATGTCATAAAGTGTCATATTTATATGGGTATGATGGTCATACTTGGTCAAACTTGGTCATAAACATTCATGTGGTGTCATATGCATTTTGTGAACAGAACAGGAAATTTTGTGAACAGTCCTATTTGCTGGTGTAGATGATGGTAGATCGGCAGTTGACCTTGCTGACCTCTGGGTAGTATTTTGACACTAATACTTTTGGTAAGAGTTATTCCAACCTTCCAATTTTTAGTAGACCCGCAATCGTTTTTTCTAAGAGAGGCTTTTGGTCCGCTCTAAATATCCTTTTAAATTTTTCAATTTTAAAATTTTTTTCTTTTGCTCTATCGAGATATTCTTTTGCTTTTTCCGTGTTACCTTTTTCTTGTTCAAGAAATGCGTAAAGAGCTAGAACTCTCGCAGTCATATCTTTAGCATCAATATCTTGACCAATCAGACTGTAGATCTCACTGACCTGATTATCTTTATAAAGAGAAAATACTAAGCTACTGGTTATAAACCAGCCTGTATCATTAGGCACCAGATTGAGTGCGTCTTTTTTCACTCTGATAGCACCTTTGCTATCATCGCACCGTTCGTATACGATGCCAGCAGTTGTTAGCGTATCAACTGTACTGCCCAATTTCATTGCCCTTTCGATATCAACCAAAGACTCCTGGCAACTCCTATTTAGTATATCAACACCTATTAACGCCCTGGCCGCTAACGCATCGAAAGACAGAGGGTCCAATTCTAATGCTCGATTAATAACAAAAGTAAGTTTTTCTATATCTATTTTTTTATCTGTACTAAGCCTAAATACAAGTTTTTGATATAATTGCCAGGCCTCCATCACCAAAACCGTTACACTTTCACCAACGTTAGATGATCTAAGATCTTCAATAATTTTCACTGCGTTGACATAACTATTTTTATTAAATTTTCTGTATTCTTCACGCCAATTTAAAAAAAGAATAAAATCTTCCACGGAGTTAAAGTCTTTTGCCCAGTTACTTCCCTGGGTACTACCAACACCAAGATCAATAGAGAGGTCACCTAAAATTTCACTGCTAATCTCATCTTGAACTTTAAATATGTCTTCCATTGTAAAATCTTTTTTCTTTGATAATGTAACTTTGGCAGCTTTCAAATCACTTATTTCAAGATTCAAACGTGCATTTTTGCCCATTACTTGCATTGAGCCTCTAATCAAATAATCAACCCTATAATCGTCTCTAATTGCATTATCAAGCATTTCCGTTTTTTGAGCATGATAGCTAGTGCTACTGGATAATACTTTTATTGCCCGATAGCTTGAAAGTGTGGAAATCAAACTTTCTGTAATCCCTCTGGCAAATCCTTTTTGATTATCTGATAAGCCTGAGGTTTCAATAGGCATTATGAGCAGTATCGGTTTTGATGAAGTTTCTAAAGCAGCAGATTGTTTGTCATTATCACCTGAAGTATTAAAATAAAACACTCCCATTACCATTATCACTGCCGCAGCAACAGCGCCTAAGATTGGTAGCATTGAGCTCGACTTTGTTTTTAATGTTCTCTTCTGAGAAGGATCAAGCAGGATATCAAAGGCATGAAACTCATTTTGCTTAACCTTTTGTACGCCCAAATCATTAAAGGTCATCTTGGTTTTAGGAACAACAAGGTCATAGACACTTTTTGATATGGAGATACCGTTCGATTGGGCTAATGCTTCTAATCGTGCCGCAATGTTTACGCCATCACCAAAGAGATTACCTTCTTTCTTAACAACATCTCCCATATTGATACCAATACGGAATTCGAGCTTCACCTCTGTTTTATCGGATTCATTTCTTTTCTTAATATCATTCTGGAAAGCCACACCACATTCAACCGCATTTACGGCACTTGGAAATTCCGCTAAGGCTGAGTCTCCTGCTGTATTAAAGATAGAGCCTTTATATTTCTTGAGACAGCTTTTAAGTATCTTCTCACATTCGGCATAGGCCTTAAGTGTAGCGTTCTCATCTCTTTCCATATGCTTGGAATAACCAACAACATCAGCAACAAGGATTACAGCTATCTTACGGTCTACTTCGGTGTTCATAATTCAAGAGTATTGACAGTGAACGTATTTTACAATGGACATTTAATTGAATGTGTCAAATAGGCGCTAGATTCTTAATTTTTTAAATGAAATTACAAGTGGTCACTATGCTGTTTCCTGTGACCACCCCTATTTTTTTGTGAACAAAACTGTGAACAGAGGTGTCGAAAATAGTCCTAGTTTATTGATTTATAAAGGTAAAATAGTGGTAGGGGGTACAGGACTCGAACCTGTGACCAAAGCGTTATGAGCGCTCTGCTCTAACCAACTGAGCTAACCCCCCACGAGGTTTTGCTTACACACTTCTTCATTAAATTTGATTGTTTAGCTTGTCAAGATATAGAGTGTCTAATAATTTAGAGCAATAAAGAGAATTGCTAGTGGACAGATTATCTATGGCTAAAAAAGAAAAAGCGATAACTTATAAAGATTCAGGGGTCGATATTGATACTGGAAATGAATTTATAAAAAATTTACCATCAATCGTAAACTCAACATTTGATAAAAATGTTATTAACGGTATAGGAGATTTTGCTGCTCTTTACTCACTTGAAAATGACGAGCTGAAGAACCCCTTATTAGTATCTGCTTGTGACGGTGTTGGAACAAAGATAAAACTGGCTATCGATACAAAAAACTATTCAGGCATTGGTCAAGACCTCGTCGCAATGAATATAAATGACTTAATTTGCACAGGTGCTAAACCTCTTTTTTTTCTTGATTATCTATCAATGTCTAAATTGAACATTGTAGAACATTCAAAAGTCATAGAGAGTATTGCATTAGCTTGTAAAAAAGCAAAAGTATCTCTTATTGGCGGAGAGACTGCGGAGATGCCTGACATTTACTCCAAAAATGACTTTGATTTAGCAGGATTTGCCGTAGGTCTTGTTGATCGCTTAAAAAAATTGCCTAAAGAAATTAACCCTGGTGACTTAATTTATGGTCTACCATCATCTGGTCCACATTCGAATGGATTTACGCTAATACGAAAGCTTTTAGAACTAGAGGCAAAAGATAAAGTATCTGAACTTAAAAAATCTTTAATGACCGCAACTCGATTATATTCAGATTTCGCTCAAGACCCAGTAATATTGAACATTTGTTCAGGATTTGCTCACATCACAGGTGGAGGTATTATAGACAATCTTCCAAGAATCTTCTCTAAAGACCTTACAGCAAAAATCCAATTGGATTCATGGGATGTACCTATTTCCCTAAAGTGGGCGATCAAAAGGGCTCGGCTTTCACAAAACCAAGCGTTGCTAACATTTAATTGTGGAATAGGATTTATAGCTGTCGTTCCCGTAAATAAGAGTAGGGAGTTTGAAATTCAAAGTAAAAAAATTAATGAGCCTGTTGTTAAAATCGGGGAAATAATTAAAGGGAACCAACTAGAGTTCGAGGGCAACTTAAATATTGACTAGTTTTTACAGAAAAAAAAATGTGGCTATTTTTATTTCAGGAAGAGGGTCAAATATGAGGGCGCTTATCGATGATATGAAAAATGAGAGGGATCATCCTGGTAATCCGAAACTTGTTGTTTCAAATAATGTTAATGCAGAAGGTCTTGTGTTTGCAGAACAAAACGCAATAGAAACTTTTGTAATTAATACAGAAACAAAGCAAGACGATTCAGTTTTTGAAGAAAAAACATTGCATGTTCTTAAGAGAAAAAATATTGAAGTTATTTGTCTTGCTGGTTTTATGAAAATTTTATCGGAAAATTTCATAAAATCGTTTTCTAAGCCCATTCTAAATATCCATCCTTCGCTTTTACCTTCCTTTCGAGGTTTAAATACTTACCAGAGAGCACTGAACGCCGGGTGTTTAATACATGGCGCCACAGTGCACCAGATAACAAACGAAGTGGATCAAGGGCCCATACTGGGACAAGTTATAATAGAAATAGCCGAAAACAGTACTGCAAAAAAGATTGAAGAAGATTTGTTACCCCAAGAACATCTTTTATATAAAAGTGTTTTGAGAGAGTTTCTTAAGGAGAACGGTAAAAAAGTATTATTGACCGATACACTGAAGGGACGTCAAAACTGAAGAATCTCTAAACCTGAAAAGAAAAAACTTATCTCTTCTCTTGCAGTTTCGGAGGAATCGGAGCCATGCGCTGAGTTTTCGGTCATCGATAATGCAAATTCCTTACGGATAGTTCCTGGTTCTGCCTGATCGGGGTTTGTTGCTCCCATGATTTCTCTATTAAGCTCTATGGCGCTGTTACCTTCAAGAACTTGTACAACGATTGGGCCTGAAGACATGAATTCACATAATTCGCCAAAAAACGGCCTGTCGCGGTGTACGTCGTAAAAAGAGCCAGCCTGCTCTTTGGACAACCAAATTTTCTTTTGTGCTACTACTCTTAGCCCTTTTTCTTCAAACATAGCAATAATCTTACCAGTTAAGTCTCTTTTGACGGCATCTGGTTTTATAATCGAGAGAGTTTTTTCCAAAGACATCTATATATTTCCTTTATCTGACAAACATTTAAGACATTAAAGTTTAAAAGTAAACTAATTTCTAGCTTGAGCGCGCTAAAACCCACTTATTTGCTTTATTAACCCAATATTTGCAATCAACATTTAGGGCGCTCAAATTTCTCCACATTACCCTTGCGTTTTCTTTTTCCCCATTTTCTTGATCATCAAAAAAGTAGTAAGCTTTAGTGAACTTTTGCCATTTTTTTTCTTCAATTAAAACACCGCTTAAAGCCAACAAGACATTATGTTTATGCTCTTCATCTATATCGGTCGTAATCAGCACAGGATAGATTAAGGATCGTTCTTTTTTCTCTATTGAGTGAGGTAAAAACCCATCCTCTTTATACCTCCAAAGATATTTATCAATAACTTCGACAGTTTCTTGATCTTTACAACAAATTAAAATGCTATCCCTTTCTTTGTAAAGCTTTTCCGTTAACCAAGAAATATCGGCAACAACATTTCTATACGAACAATTATAGAAGTAAGCCTTTTCTAATTTATTTAGATTCACTTATGAAAATTCCCGCAAATACTCAAAAAGAGAAACTACACCCCATGCCGTAGCTCCATTCCTACTAAAAGTGGTTTCCGTATTTTTGGCAACTCCTGCAATATCTAAATGAATCCACGGCATCTCTTTTTTAACGAAATTATTCAAAAACATTGCAGCAATTATTGAGGAGCCTTGTGAACCTCCAACGTTAGTCAAGTCAGAAACACTTGAGGAGAGTGCATCCCCAAACTTTTGGTCAAGAGGTAATCTCCAAGCTTTCTCGTTCGTTTTTTCACAAACGTTTAAAAACTCGTTGCAAAATTTGTCATTATTTGAAAAAACTCCAGCATATTCTTTTCCAAGTGCGCTTATAATAGCTCCCGTAAGGGTAGCTAAATCAAATATTCTTTTAGGTTTAAAGTGTAGTTGTGCATACCAAAGCAAGTCACCTAACAATAAACGCCCCTCTGCATCGGTGTTATTAACTTGTACCATATCACCCTTAAGTGATTTTAAGATGTCGCCAGGTCTGACGGAACTAGGTCCAGGCATATTTTCAACGAGTCCAATCAGACCCACTATATTCACTTTCAACTTGGATAAAGCAACGGACTTAAATACGCCTCCTACTACGGCGGCGCCAGCCATATCCATAGCCATATCAACCATTCCCGAAGGGGACTTTAAGGATAATCCTCCTGAGTCAAAGACAACTCCTTTACCGATAAGTGCAGTTGGTTTTGCACCTCGTTTCCCACCTTTCCACTCTAACACTACTACCTTTGATGGACTCTCTGAACCCTGCCCAACGGCGAAAAGTAAATTCATCCCTATTGCTGTAATCTCTTTCTCATTTAGAACTGTGACTTTAACGCCGATTTTTTTTAAACTTTTAAGTTCACTTTCAAATTTCTTAGTGTTCAAAATGTTTGCTGGTAAGTTTATTAAGTCACGGCATAAGAAAACTCCTTCAGCTAATGCATCATTGCTTGATAAATCTATTTTTGAGTATTTATATTTTTCGTCCACAAAAAAAATGGTTTCAGCGCTCATTTTTGTTCTATTGTTGTCAGACTTTAATTTATTGAAAACATATGATCTCAGCTGAATTGTTCTTGCAGTTGAATCTAGCGCCTTACCAATAGTCCATATAATTGAAAGAGTATTACGTTCTTTGAACTTGCTAATTGTCTTTCCAAACTCATAAAGATCTTTATCATCCACGCAGTTTTTGACCTTTATAATCAATATATAATCTGGATCTAATGTAAGTGGATTGTCGAGATAAATGTATTTATTAATAGGTAAATCTTTGAAGACCTTTTTGTTGATAAATTTCTTTATCATGTCTTTGATATCCCTATGAAGAGGCACCCCACTATCTAATCTTCTATTTTCATCAATAAATAAGACAAATTTATTTTTTTGATAATTAATTTCAAAACTCTTTTTTCTTTTAATCAATATTTTGTGAGGCTTCATGTATTTGCTTTGGATACCTTTAGAAAGTTAGTTGTTTATATACAAGATTATCTATTTTAATATGTCTTTGAAATGATTAAATTCAAATGAGATGATAACAACAATATATATTTCCATAAGGTACCTTCAAAGTTTAGGTATATCTTTGCTCACAGTACTTTTTTTTATTCTTTTAATTGACGGATCTGATCAACTGAATTTTTTTTCTTCTAACGGCCTTGATGCAAATAAAGCAATATTGAATATTTTTTTGAGGATACCCATGCTAACTTTGGAAGCAATGGCTCTAATTATTATGCTGAGCTCAATCCTGACTTTCTCATGGTTATCAAATTCGAATGAAATTCCTATCCTAAAAGCCTCTGGAAAGTCAGCCTTTAGAATTTTATTGCCGCCTGTGATAATTACTATTTTACTTGGATTAATAGTAACCTTTATTGGCGGTCCTTTGGTATCAGCATCGATGCGTGCTTCAGACACAGTGCTGGAGAGACTTAACCTCACTAATAAAAACTCATTTTCTGTAAGTGATAATGATATCTGGTTAAGAGATAAAAATGAAAGTATAGATATGGTTATTAAAGCTTCAACAATGAACTCCACTGCGACAGTTTTTTATGATTTAATTTTTTTTGAATTCTATGGACAAGAAAAATTAAATAGAAAAATAAAAGCTTCAAAGGCTATTCTAAGAGACAACTTTTGGGAACTTACAAATGTAAAAATTTTGGATAATAATCTTAGACCTGAAATAAAATCAAAACCGATAACCATCAAACAACTTGATGTTCCTACCAGTTTGACCAATGAGCAGATAACAGATAGCTTTGCAGACCCAAGGGTCATTAGTATTTATTCAATAAAACAATTTATCTCAAGATTAGAAATGTCAGGCTACTCTGCTGCAAGGCACAAACTTTTCTTTCTAACAGAATTATCAAGGCCAATATTTTTTACTGCTATGTTATTAATAGCGGCAATGTTCTTATTGGGAAATGAGAATAAATATTCTAGAAGCATTAAAATTTTTATGTGTTTATTTATTGGTTTTTTATTATTCTCCATCCAAAAGATTTTTGAGTCATTTGCATTAACCGAAGAAGTACCACTGGCATTAGTAGCGTTTGGACCATCTACTTTTGCAATTTTAATTTTTTCAGGAATACTATTACACATCGAAGATGGATAAGCATGGGTCTAGGGAATATAAAAAAGTTCATATTAATTACCATTATACTCCTACCGGTAAGAGTATTACAGGCTCAAGATTTTTCCATTGAAGCTGAAACGTTGGTTTTCAATCGAGCTAGCAATATTTTTTCTGCTAAGGGAAATGTAAAAATTTTTTTTGCTGATGTAACAATTAAGACCGAAACTTTAACCTTCAACAGAAATTCAGAAAGAATATCCTTCACTTCTGACATCTTCATAAAAACTAATCAGGGAGCGAGAATTATAGGTAGTTTTGCTCAAATTGATAAAAAAACACGCACTATACTAACAAAAAATGTAAAAGCACTTATTGAAGAAAAATTTCAAGTGGCTGCGGAAGAAATGAATATTGAGGGAGAAAATACTATTTTCAAAAAGGCTATAGGTACACCTTGTGAGATATGTGTTTTAAATCCACAACCTTCTTGGCTATTGAAGTCAGACAGACTAGTACATGACCGAAAAACTAGGAAACTTCACTTTTATAACACTTGGCTAGAAATTTTTGGGGTTCCGATAATTTATACTCCGTATCTACAAACACCAGAGCCTGGTGTAACTCGAGCATCTGGTCTTTTGGCCCCAAGTTTTCTAAGTTCTGATTTACTTGGTACAGGGGTCAGACAACCTATGTTTCTAACGATAGGGAATAGCTCAGATATTACTTTTTCTCTCATTAAAACATCGAAAATAAATCTTCTAATTGAAAGTCAATATAGAAAGTTATTTGATCTGGGAGATTTAATATTAGAGTCAGCATTTCTACCTTCCAGTGGAAATAATTCAATCAAAGGCTTTTTGAAAATAAAAGGCACCGCTAGATTAGATCGATCAGCCTTTTTAAACGTTGATACAACGTTAATAAGCGACACTTCTTTTTTAGGCAAATATGGATACGATGACAGAGATAGATTTCTAAACTCCATTAGTTTTGAGAAGTTTTCAAATCGTAGCTCTCTACGGGCTTCAACTTTGTATCACACATCTCTAAGAGACAGTAATACTGTTGAACCTTTAGTGTTACCCGATTTAAGGTATAGAAAATATAGGAAATTTAAAAAATCTGGCCTTTTGCTAAGTGAAAAATATTCTTTGGTTGGGATATCACGTCAAGAAGGAACCGGCTACAGCAGACTTTCAGCTGACTTAGAGCTAAGCAAAAGTTGGCAGACAGAAAATGGACTTATTGTTCGAGGCACCGGGAATATTCTTAGCGCTGCCTATAGTGAAAATAATATTAATACTGAAAGGTATCTGTTAAAAGTTTATCCGCTGGGCGCTTTGGAGTTCAAATACCCATTCTTTAGAGCTAGAAATAATAAATCTGAGGTTTTGATACCCGTTGCACAAGTAGTTTATTCTACTGACGCTTCATCTCCTAAGCAGCCCATTGATGAGGATAGTTCAACTACAGAGTTTGACAGCACGACTCTCTTTAAATTAAAAAAAATACCAGGTATCGATAGGCAAGAAAATGGTCTTAGGTTGAATGCTGGTTTACAATATTTTTATCAACACAAAAACAAGTATGAATATAATATAAATCTTGGACAAGTATACAGAAATAAAAACTCGGAAGACTTTCTACCATCTTCAGGCCTGAACGGCTACGAATCTGATATCTTATTATCAGGCAACTTAAGTTTTAGAAAGAATTTAGAGATATCGAGCAAACAGGTTTACAGCAAGAATTTTACTTTAAAAAGATCTAATACGTCACTTAAAATTACAAAACCTCGTTATCAAATAAAGACTGGTTTAACGAATTTAGTTTCAGATCCATCGGAGGGAACGAGTACGGACTTAAAAGAATTAACACTTAACTTGAATTCTAGCTTTTCTAAAAATTGGTCCGGCAAGCTTGGGTTGAGGAGAAATATGGTAAATAACGAAGATATCAATACTTCCCTAGGGCTCAACTTCAAGAATGAGTGTATAGATATAGATTTATCTTTATCTAGGAGAAATACGACTACTGATCTATTACCTAAAGACTCAAGGATTGACTTAGTAGTAAATTTCGGAAACATTGGATCGAAATATTACAATAACAAAATGTCTAAGTGTGTTATAAAATGATGGCCTTTGTCAGGTATATAGAACCAAAAGTTTGCATTACTTTAATGTTGCTAATGCTTGTTCCAGGCTATGCATTTTGCAAGTCTGACTTTAGTGTAGCATATCAAGTAGATGACCAAATAATAACCAACTACGATATTGACCAGATTAGAAAGCTAAGCAATTTATTAAATAGTTCAAGTATTGAACGTTCAGAAGTAGAGCAAATTGTAATTAGTAATAAAATCAAGGAAATTTATGCCGATAGATTAAAAATAGTGGTTTCTAATGCAGAATTAAATTTACAAGTTGATGACTTTATTCAATCAAATAAAATCACGATTAAGGAGTTGAAATCTTTATTAAGATCAAAAGGTATAGATACAGAAACGTTCTATAATTTTGTAAAAGAAAATATTAGGTGGCAAAAAGTGTTGGATAGTAGATTTGGGTACAAAATTAATAACCTTGCAATAAAAGACCTTATGCCTTTAACCTCAACCCCTAAAAGAATAGAAAAAGAGTATGAGTTTTTTGAAATATTTATTTCCAACGAGCGGTGGGATCCCCAAAATGCAAACCTTATTGCAAAGAGGTTAGAAATAGAATTAAACAACGGTGCTGATTTTGACAAGGCTGTTGAAAAATTTTCTTCAGCCACTTCAAAAACAAACAAGGGTAAAGTTGGACCGATAAAAAAAAGTAGTTTATCTAAACAATTTAGAGAGGTATTGGACGGATTAAAAAGAAATGAAGTTTCAAAGCCATTTCAAGTCAATGGAGGATTAATTTTATTAAAACTCTATAGAACAAGGTCTTATCAAACTGTAAAAACACCAAAATTATCTGTAACCTTTTCCGTTTTTAGCGAGTCCTCCAATAAAAATGCAGCATGTTCAGATGAAAAAGAAATCAGAGGACCTATTTTACTTTCTAAGGTTGAAAAAAATATAAGAGATATACTTACGAAACTAATGCCTGGAGAAAGCTATAAATTTTTAGATAGCACTGGATTAGCAAGAACAGTAACACTTTGTGAAAGCTTCGTAAGTGATACGAAAAGAAGAGCTTCTAGCTTTGAAAATATTAAGAAAAATGAAGAAGCTCAACGATTGAGCAATGCATTAATGCTTGAATTAAGAAGAAATACTACTGTAGTTAAAAAGTGACAAAAAATACTATAATCTTGACCATGGGAGATCCTGCTGGAGTTGGACCAGAGGTGCTTTTGAAAAGCTATAAAAAGGCTAGAGCAACACAAAATCTGGTTGCTATCAGTGATTTTGATAAAATTAAATCCTTAGCCGAGAGGTATGATGTACCACTGAGAAAAATAAATCATATTGACGAAGCAGAAAATTTCAAAAATCAGCTAAATATTCTTAGTTTGAATTATCCTGGAGAGTTCTCTCCAGGTGAATTTGATGTTAAAAATGCAGCTTCGGTAATAGAATCGATTCGAATTGGTACGGAACTTTGCTTAAAAAAGAAAGTTAGTGCGATGGTTACCGGACCAATAAACAAATCAATTCTTAGAAGTAAGGGATTTAAGTTTTCTGGCCACACAGATTATCTTGAGTATCTTTGTAAATGTGAAAAAGACACTGCGGTGATGATGATGCTTAATCGCTATTTAAAAATAATCCCCTTAACGATTCATGAGCCTTTGAACCAGGTATCATCAAAAATAAAGAAACTGGTAATTGAAGAAAAAATTACCTTAATAATATCAGAAATAAAAAAGTACTTTCACTCAATGCCAAAGATAGCAGTTTTAGGATTTAATCCACATGCCGGGGAAAACGGACAGATTGGGAATGAGGAGGAATTTGAGATATTACCAGCTATATTGAAATTTCAAAGAAATAACAAATGTGTTGTAGATGGACCTTTCTCAGCAGATGGTTTTTTTGGATCAAAAGAGTATAAAAAATATGATGTAACACTAGCGATGTATCATGATCAAGCGCTCATACCACTAAAACTTTTGGCATTTTCTGACACTATAAATTTTACATTAGGGCTTCCAATTATAAGAACAAGCCCTGGACACGGGACAGGTATTGATATTGCAAAGGATTTTAAAGCAGATTGTAATTCGTTCTATCAAGCAATTTTGTTCGCAGGGAGAATGACTACGTTAGTTAAACCAAAACTTACGGCTATATTCTAATGAATAAAATAGTACCAAAAAAAAAGTTTGGTCAAAATTTTTTAACTGATCAATCAGTAATAGAAAGAATAGTTTCAACTGCCGGCCAACTAGAAAACAAAAGTATTTTAGAAATTGGTGGAGGGTCAGGTAATTTAACTAAACACCTTATAAAGGCCAAACCCAAGGATCTAATTGTTGTTGAGATAGATAAAGATTATGTCGAAACCCTAAGTAAGATTTTGCAAAGTAGCAGTGTCCAAACAACATTGATTTCTGAAAATATTTTAAAAACTGATATCTACAGTTATTTCTCAGAACCTCCAGTTATTTTTGGTAATTTACCTTACAATATTTCAACAAAAATTTTAGCAAAACTACTGGCTCCTTCGAATGATAAAAACAAGTGGGAAAAGCTTTTGTTAATGTTCCAGCTAGAGGTTGCAAATCGAATAGTTGCAAAACCAAATACAAAACAGTACGGACGACTGTCTCTATTTTCTCAGTTTTATTCTTTTCCTTCTTTAGAATTTAAAATCCCTAAAACCTCCTTTTTCCCAATACCAAAAGTGGAAAGTGCGCTCGTGAAATTTCAAAGTAATTATAAATACTACCACAAACACAATAGTGCGTTATTTAGAGATATTATTAAGAAAAGTTTTCAAGGTCGGAGGAAAATGATCAAAAACACCCTTAAAACTAGTTATAAAAACATAGTCGAGCTGATGGCCATTAGTGACATCCCTGAAAATAGTAGGCCTGAAAACATCACTCTCCAACAGTTTTGTCATCTTACAGATGCAATAGACAAATTAAGAACTTAATCTAACGGCCCAACTATGTTGTATCTATGTTTTGCTCTAAAGAAATCTTTTCCTTTTGCTCTTTTAAGGAAGAAACATCAGATAAATCTTTTACTTCGTTATTATCAGATTGTGCTTTCTCTTTAGAAGAGCCACCATCCTCAGCCACATTTTCTTGAGAAGCAGATTTCTCAGCTATTGCTTTCTGTGCCTCTAAAAGAAGTCTTGCATAATGTTCAGAATGTTGTTGAAAATTTTCTGCCGAAACTCTGTCTCCTGAAAGTTGCGAGTCGTGAGCAAGAGATTGATACTTATCAATAATCTGTTGAGGAGTACCTCTAACTTTACCTTCAGGACCTGCACTGTCAAAAACCCTATTTATAACATTACCAGGGTTAGGTCTACGGCTGTTATTTCTATTCTTATTGCGTGATTTTCCTGACGATCTCATTTTCACTATATTTTCTGTTGATGCTTTATGGTTGAACTATTTAGTTCTAACATCGTGAAATATAAACCATTTAAAGATTAAGACAACTGCATACGCAATCTTTGTGATTATTTTCCCTAATTATAAATTTATGTGTCTTTTTTAACACATACCAGTCGATTCACGTTATTGAGATCTTTATAAAAACTAACTTTATTAAAATTAGATCTTATTAACTCTTCCTTTAACAAAAAATCTTGCCCCTTACCAAATTCTATCACAAAAATTCCATTTTTATTCAAATGTCTATTAACACCATCTAAAAATAGCTTTATCATATCTAATCCATGTTGCCCTCCGTAAAGCGCTTCATGTGGTTCATAAAGGATAATTTCTTTTTGCAAATAACAGAAATCGTCTTTTGCAATATATGGAAGATTAGTTACGATTAAGTCAAATTTACTATCAATATTTGAGAATAAATCTGAACGAATAAATTTGCAATCAGCCTGTAGCTCTTCAGCATTCTTCTTTGAAAGGCTTAAAGCTTTCTTCGAAAAGTCTGCTAGAAAGAGAGTGATGTTAGGGTTTTCTTTGTACAATGATATTCCTATACAGCCACTTCCACACCCTATATCAAGTACCGTCATTCCATCAAAAAGTAGATTTTTAGTAACATCTATAATCAATTCACTCTCAGGCCTTGGATCCAATACAGTTCCATCAACATAGAAATCATTCTTCCAAAACGACCTTGAGCAGACTATATGAGAGGTTGGCACGCCTACTGCTCTGCAGCTAACCATTTCCGAGAATAGAGAAGCCTTTTCATTTGACCTTTCATGGATTTGATCTTTATAACTCTGAGCCGGGGACATTCCAAAAGCTTTTGAAAACAACCGTTTTGCTGAGTCTTCGTAATCATCACAACCCGCTTCTTTTAATAATTTTTTTTTTGAAAGGAAAAGGCTTTGTTTATTTTTCATTGTCTTTTTCGTAAGAACTCATTGCTTCAAGTCTCTCAGCAGAAATCAAACCATTTATTATTTCCTCGAGGTCTCCATTAAGTATTTCTTCTAATTTATATAATGTAAGATTTATTCTATGATCTGTAACTCGCCCTTGTGGAAAATTATAGGTTCTTATTCTTTCTGATCTATCCCCAGAACCAATCTGAGACTTTCTTTGAGATGCAATCGCATTAGATTGATTTTTTATATGTAAATCATACAACCTGGTTCTTAAAACCTCCATTGCTCTCGCTCTATTTTGATGCTGAGATTTTTCAGAACTTGTAACGACTATTCCCGTTGGCAGATGAGTAATTCGAACTGCAGAGTCTGTTGTATTGACATGCTGTCCTCCAGCTCCCGAAGCACGCATAGTATCTACACGTATTTCATTTGGTGATATCTCTATGTCTATTTCTTTAGCCTCTGGAAGCACTGCAACGGTCGCGGCAGACGTATGAATTCTTCCGCTGCTTTCTGTTGCAGGAACCCTTTGTACCCTATGAACGCCACTCTCAAATTTCAACTTTGAATAAATTTCATCCCCCTTTAAATGGAAAGTCACTTCCTTTAAACCACCTAAATCAGTGTTTGATTGTTCAATCACATCTATCTTCCATTTATTTTTATCTGCACAACGCTGATACATCTTAAACAAATCCGATGCGAACAATGAGGCTTCATCTCCTCCAGTTCCTGCTCTTATCTCAATAATTACTGATCTTTCATCATTAATATCTTTAGGTATTAGTAAAAGTTTAAGATCCTGTTCAATAACGTCTTTCTTTGCTTTTAATATCAGCAACTCACTCTCTGCTAAACCAGCAAACTCTTTATCATCTAGCAAAAGTGAAGTATTTTCTATTTCAACTATTGTTGAAAAAAATTGAGAGATTATATCTTTTATATCTTTCAATTCTGAATACTCTTTTGAGTATTCTTCAAATGTTGTTCTATCTAAATTGCGCTGCATTTCTTTTTCTAGAAAATTAAAGCGATCAACAATTTTTTTAAGTTTCTCTTCAAACATAAAAAAATTACTATTTTATGGAAAGTTCTTTTGCTCGTTGTTCAACAAGACCAACAATGTGATCGATCATCTTATCATTATCTAATTTATGATCTGTTTTCCCCAACCTATAAATCATTCCACTTCCCGCACCACCTCCAGTAAATCCTATATCAGTCATTAAAGCTTCTCCTGGGCCATTAACAACACAACCTATTATAGAAAGAGAAATTGGGGTTTTAATGTGTTCAAGTTTCTTTTCAAGGATTCCAACTGTTTTTATTACATCAAAACCTTGTCTCGCGCACGAGGGACATGAGATAATCTGAACACCTCTGTGTCTAAGATTTAACGATTTTAAAATTTCGTACCCAGCCTTTACTTCTTCAACAGGATCTGCAGACAATGAAACCCTTACAGTGTCTCCTAACCCTGCCCATAATAAGTTTCCAAGTCCTATTGCAGACTTGACTGTTCCAGAGAAGAACGAGCCAGCTTCAGTTATTCCAATATGAAATGGAGCATCAGTTATGGTGACAAGGTCTGAATAAGCTGCAACTGCTAAAAAGACATCAGATGCTTTAACAGAAATTTTAAATTCAAAAAAATCATTATCTTCTAAAATACCAA